>CAMLIL010000069.1 GCA_946480015.1 uncultured Oxalobacteraceae bacterium
CCGCTTCGGCGCGGTTCAGGAATGCAATCGACGGCACCGACATCGTCACTTCTTCGTTGACGATATCGCTCATGGCCTTGGCGGCGTGACCGACGCCGATGTTGAAGATTTCGACCAGGGCGTCGTGCTGCAATTCGCTGAGATTGAACATGGCTAGTTTGGCGCCAGTGCTTTGATCAGGGCGTGGATGCGCGCTTCGGTGATGGGCTTTTCCATGAAGCCGACGCCCAGTTCGGCGGCGCGGTTGCGCGTGGCGTTTTGTACGTTCGCGGTCACCAGGGAAATGTAGGCGCGCGGGCAGACAGCGCGTAATTGTTCGGCGGCAGCCAGGCCGCCCATGCCGGGCATGTTCACGTCGACCAGGATCATGACCGGGTTGAGCGCGCTGGCCTTGCCGATTGCTTCTTCGCCGCTGGCCGCTTCTTCGATAATCCAGTCCGGCTGTGCGCTAAGGATAAATTGCCGCGCCAACAGGCGCGAGACGCGGCTGTCGTCCACTACGAGGACTGTCTGTGTTTCATTCATTTCAATGTTTCCGCTCTTCTAGGTTTCTAGTTTTTCTACGCGATGCATTTTTCTCTAGTCGGCATTTTCTCATAGATCGTTGCTTTCTTGCCCAAACTTGCGGTTATTGTTCAGGGCCCGGTTCGCTGCATATTCATGGGAAAAGAAAAATTGGCGGAGGAAATTCCGGGGTGGGCAGGCGCGATCCGCTAAAATGGCGCATCGTCGGCCCGGCCGGCAATGCCATTCCAACTTCGCATTCACTGCAACTACTTCATGACTCAAGACGAACTGAAACAAGCCGTGGCCCGTGCCGCCATCGATTATGTGGTCGATGGCGAAATCATCGGCGTGGGCACCGGCTCGACCGCCAACTTCTTCATCGATGAACTGGCCAAGATCAAGGACCGCATCAAGGGCACCGTTGCCTCATCGGAAGCGACTGCGGCGCGCCTGCGCGGCCATGGTATCGAGGTGTTCGACCTGAACGACGTGCCGGCCATCGCCGTCTACATCGACGGTGCCGACGAGATCACCGCCAGCGGCGCAATGATCAAGGGTGGCGGGGCGGCGCTGACGCGGGAAAAGATCGTGGCATCGGTATCGCGCCAGTTCGTCTGCATCGCCGACGGTTCCAAGCTGGTCGAGGTGCTGGGCAAGTTTCCGCTGCCGGTGGAAGTGTTGCCGATGGCGCGCAACGGCGTCATGCGCCAGCTGGCGGCGCTGGGCGGCCAGCCGAAGCTGCGTTTGAAAGCCGGCAGCGAGCAAGCCTTCATTACCGATAATGGCGGCGAGATCATCGACGTGGCCGGTCTGCACATCGCCGATCCGGTGGCGCTGGAAGCGCAGATCAACCAGATCGTCGGCGTGATCGCGGTCGGCCTGTTTGCCGCGCGCGGCGCGAACGTCTGTCTGCTGGGCACGCCGGACGGCGTGAAGAAGCTGACGTTCTAAACCATAACTTCTCGCAGAGGTACACATGAAACGATTGATCCTGGCAATTTCCTGCGTGGCCCTGCTGGGTGGCTGCAAGATGTTTCATCGCAAGGCGGTGGCGGTGGCGCCGGTGCCGGTCAGGGCGCAGGCTGAACCTCAGCTGGTCGATGCGGACGGGGTGCCGATCGAACGCGTGCCGTTCCGCGCCGGGGTGTCCTCGGTGACGGTGGAAAACATGGCCCGGCAGCAGGGCTGCGTGGGCGGCGTCGGCGCCGGCCTGATGACTGAGCCGGGGCCGGTCGAGGTGTACCGCATGATCTGCGATAACGGGAAAGTGTTCCGCGCCAAGTGCGAAATGCGCCAGTGTAAGGCGATGTAGATAAAAAAAAGGGAAACGCTGGCGTTTCCCTTTTTTATGGTCGGCGCTGGCCGGCAGCGCTTATTCGGTCGGCGGCACGTAGCCTGCGGCAGCATCGGCGCCTTCACCGAAGAAATGCTTTTCCATCTGCGCCGCCAGGTATTTGCGGGCGCGCTGGTCGGCCAGGTTCAGGCGGTTTTCGTTGACCAGCATGGTCTGGTGCTTCAGCCATGCCTGCCACGCTTCCTTGGAGACCTGCAGGTAAATTTTCTTGCCGAGTTCGCCAGGATAGGGCGGGAAGTCCAGTCCTTCGGCTTCCTTGTTAAGTTTGATGCAATGAACTGTGCGGGCCATCTGTGCTCCTAATGCGTTGCGTGGTTGTGGCTTTGACCGGGTGGGTGAAAGCGCGATTATAAAGTTTTAATCAATACCTGGGATTTGCGTTGCCAGTTATACATGTGCTGGCGGTCCTTCGGCAGCGCGTCGACCGGGGCCGGGACGAAGCCGCGTTTCTGGAACCAGTGCGAGGTGCGGGTGGTCAACACGAACAGCTTGTTGAAACCGGCCGCGCGCGCGCGGTTTTCCATGTGCTTGAGGATACGTTCGCCGTCGCCCTGGGCCTGGACTTCCGGGTTCACCGTCAGGCAGGCCATTTCGGCCATCTTGGAGGCCGGGAAGCCGTACAGCGCGGCACAGCCGAAAATCACGCCGTCGTGCTCGATGACCGAGAAATTGTCGATCTCGCGCTCGATCAGTTCGCGTCCGCGCTTGACCAGGGTGCCGTCCGCTTCCAGCGGCTCGATCAGCTTGATGATGCCGCCGACATCTTCGATGGTGGCCTGGCGCAGGCTTTCCAGGTTTTCATGGCTGATCATGGTGCCCACGCCATCGTGGGTGAACAGTTCGAGCAGGGCCGAGCCATCCATTTCGAAGGACAGGATGTGGGCGCGCGGCACGCCGCTGTTGCAGGACTTGATCGCGTGGCGCAGGTAAAAGGCGGCGTCGGACGGCAGGAAGCCGGCCTCGAGCACGGCTTCGGCCTGGTGCGAGGACAGTTCGCGGATTTCCGCGCCGGCCTGGTCGAGCATCATCGGCGTTTCGCTGATGAAGATGAGTTTATCGGCGTGCAAGGCGATAGCGGCCGAGACCGCCACGTCTTCCATGGTCAGGTTGAACACTTCGCCGGTGGGCGAAAAGCCCAGTGGCGAGAGCAGCACCACGCTGTCGGTGGCCAGGATGGCGTGGATGGTTTCGGCGGCCACCTTGCGGGTCATGCCGGTCAGTTCCAGATCGACGCCGTCGATCACGCCGAGCGGGCGGGCGGTGACGAAGTTGCCGGAAATGATGCGGATGGCCGCGTGCGCCATCGGCGTGTTGGGCAAGCCTTGGCTGAACGCGGCTTCGATATCGAGGCGCAATTCGCCGGCCGCTTCCTTGGCGCATTCGAGCGCGGCGGTATCGGTGATGCGGATGCCGTTGTGAAAGCGGCCTTCGACATTGCGCAGCGCCAGCTGTTCAGCCACCTGGGGCCGCGAGCCATGCACGACCACCACGCGGATGCCGAGCGCCACCAGCAGCGACAAGTCGTGGGCCAGCACGGGGAGCGCGCCGGCGGTGACGAGTTCACCCGGAAAGGCGACGACGAAGGTCTTGCCGCGGAAGGCATGGATGTAGGGCGCGACCGAGCGCAGCCATTGGACGAATTGGGTAGGGGTTTCCATTTGGCGCATTATAATTCGCTGCGCGGTTTGTGCGCCAAAATGCGCGGCCATGCCGCGATGCATCGATCGGCGCACGGCGCCTTCCACGCACAGCACGGCGCGCAGCGCGCAGCGCCGTCTCATGATGCGGCGCCGCGCCCATCGTCCATCGTCGAATAGTCAATACTTAGCGGTCACACCATGTCAGATCAGCGTAACAAGCCTTCGCCGCCCTCTGGAGCGGCGCCATCGCCAGCGAAACCGGATGCGGCTGCACCTCGCCGCGCCGGCCACCCGCGCCCGGGCTTGCCGCGCGAGGGGCAGCGTGGACGCCCGGAGGGGCAGCGCAGCGAGGGGCCGCGCACGGGGCCGGTTCGCGAAGCGCGTGCGCCGAAGGCACGGGCCGAGCAGGCAGCGGTGCGCGAGCTGTTCCGCAATCCATTGCCACCGATTACGTTTCCTGAAGACTTGCCCGTGTCCGGCCGCCGCGCCGACATTGCCAAGGCCTTGACGGAAAACCAGGTCATCATCGTTTCTGGTGAAACCGGCTCCGGCAAAACCACCCAGCTGCCGAAAATCTGCCTGGAGCTGGGGCGGGGCCAGAGCGGGTTGATCGGTCACACCCAGCCGCGCCGGATTGCCGCCTCGTCCACCGCCAAGCGCATCGCCAGCGAACTCGGCTCGCCGCTGGGCGAACACGTGGGCTTCAAAGTGCGTTTCACGGACACGCTGTCGCGCGGGGCCTCGGTCAAGCTGATGACGGACGGTATCTTGCTGGCGGAAACGCAAACCGATCCGCTGCTGCGCGCCTACGACACCATCATCATCGACGAAGCGCATGAACGCAGCCTGAACATCGATTTCCTGCTGGGCTACCTGAAGCAGCTGCTGCCGCGCCGTCCCGATCTGAAGGTGATCATCACCTCGGCAACCATCGACGCCGAACGATTCGCGCGCCATTTCGCCGCCGGCGACAAGCCGGCGCCGGTGATCGAAGTATCGGGCCGTCTGTACAAGGTGGAAGTGCGCTACCGTCCGGTCGAACGCGATCCGGTGGCGGTGCCGCCGGCGGAATCGGGCAAGCCGGTGCCGAAGGCGCAGGCGGCGCGCGAAAAGCGCGACCTGATGGATGCCGTCATCGACGGCGTGGATGAACTGTGCCGGATCGGCTCGGGCGACGTGCTGGTGTTTCTGCCGGGCGAACGGGAAATCCGCGATTGCGCCGAAGCGCTGCGCAAGCACCATCCGCCGCATGTGGAAATCCTGCCGCTGTTCGCCCGTTTGTCGGTGGAAGAGCAGGAACGCGTTTTCCGCATCACCAATGCGCGCCGGATCGTGCTGGCGACCAACGTGGCGGAAACCTCGCTGACGGTGCCGGGCATCCGCTATGTGGTCGATGCCGGCCTGGCGCGGGTGAAGCGCTACAGCTTCCGCAACAAGGTCGAGCAATTGCAGATCGAACCGATCGCCCAGTCGGCCGCCAACCAGCGCGCCGGCCGTTGCGGCCGGGTGGCCGACGGGGTGTGTATCCGTTTGTACGAGGAAGACGATTTCCTGCAGCGGCCCAAGTTCACCGAGCCGGAAATCCTGCGCTCGTCGCTGGCGGCGGTCATCCTGCGCATGAAGACCTTGCATCTGACCGATGTCGAGACCTTTCCTTTCATCGAACCGCCGCAGGGGCGCGCCATTGCCGACGGTTACCAGTTGCTGCAGGAAGTGGGTGCCGTTGACGACAATAACGAGCTCACCGCGCTGGGCAACAAGCTGGCCAAGCTGCCGCTCGATCCGCGCGTGGGCCGCATGATTCTGGCCGCGCTGGACAATGCCTGCCTCACCGAAATGCTGATCATCGCCTCGGCCCTGTCGGTGCAGGATCCGCGCGACCGGCCCATGGAACATCAGCAGGCCGCCGATGAAGCGCACAAGAAGTTCGCCGACGAAAAGTCGGAATTCCTCACTTACATCAAGATCTGGCGCTGGTTCGACAACGCCATCGAGCACAAGAAAACCAACCGGCAATTGCAGGATACGTGCCGCAGCAATTTCCTGTCGCAGATGCGCTTGCGCGAATGGCGCGATGTGCACTCGCAGCTGCTCACCATCGTCAAGGAGCAGGGCTGGCGCTTGAATGAGGCGGCCGCCACGTACGAGAACTTGCACACGGCACTGCTGACCGGACTGCTCGGCAACATTGGCTTCAAGTCGGAGGACGAGCCCGGCGCCGGCTATCTGGGTGCGCGCGGCATCAAATTCCATATCTGGCCCGGTTCCTCACTGCTGAAGAAGCCGGGCAAGTGGATCATGGCCGCCGAACTGGTCGAGACGACGCGCCTGTACGCGCGCTGTGTCGCGCAGATTCAGCCGGAGTGGATCGAACGCGTGGGCAGCCATCTGCTGAAGAAATCATGGGGCGAACCGCGTTGGGAAAAGCGCGCCGCCCAGGTGACGGCGTCCGAACGCGCCACGCTGTACGGCCTGGTGATCTACAGCCAGCGGCGCATTAATTATGGACAGTTCAATCCGGCCGAGGCGCGCGAGATTTTCATTCGCGATGCGCTGGTCGGGGGCGATTACGATACCCGCGCGGCGTTTTTTGCGCACAACCATAAGCTCATCAAGGACATCGAAAACCTGGAGCACAAGTCGCGCCGCCTTGATGTGCTGGTGGACGATCACCTGATTGCCGCCTTCTATGACAAGCTGATTCCTGCCCACGTGGTCAACGGCGCCGGCTTCGAGAAGTGGCACAAGGAGGCGACACAGCAGGAGCCCAAGCTGCTGTTCCTGAACCGCGAAGAACTGATGCGCCACGAAGCGGCTGGCGTCACGACCGAGCTGTTCCCGAAGGCGATGCTGGTGACCGGCATCGAGATGCAGCTGACCTATCATTTCGAGCCGGGCAGCGTGCGCGACGGCGTCACCTTGTCGGTGCCGCTGTTCGCGCTGAACCAGCTGCCGCGCGAACGTGCCGACTGGCTGGTGCCCGGCATGCTGAAGGAAAAAGTGCATCTGCTGCTCAAGTCCTTGCCGCAAAAGCTGCGCCGCCATTGCGTGCCGCTGCCCGATTTCGCTGCGCGCTTCTGCGAACGCATCGACGAGGCCGGCAAGTTCGGCCGCGGCGACCTGATCGATGCGCTGATTGTTGACATCCGCGCCGAAACGGGCATCCAGGTGCTGACGACCGACTTCAAGCTTGAAACACTGCCCGCGCACCACTTCATGAACTTCAAGGTCATCGACGAACACGGCCGCCAGCTCGACATGGGACGCAACCTTGCGACCTTGCAGGCCGAGTTCGGCGGCCAGGCACGCCAAAGCTTCCAGCGGCTGGCGGAAGTCGCCGTTCCCGCGCAGGCGTCGACCTTGTCGGCAAGCACTGCGCAGCCATTGCCCGGGCATGGCAAGGCCAAGCATGGCGGTGGCCATGCCGGCGCCGGGGCGGGGGCTAGCGCAGGTGTCCGAGGCAGTGCCGGAAGCGCCGCCGCCAGCGCCGATGCGCGTGCTGGCACCAATGCCTCCGCCGGCAAAGGCAATACACCGTCAGCGGGGGCGGGCGCACCAGCTGGCGCCACACCCCATGTCAGCCAGCACACCGGCCTGACCTCGTGGACCTTCGGCGAACTGCCCGAACTGTTGGAAATCGTTCAGGGCAAGATCACCTTGATCGGTTTCCCGGCACTGGTCGACAAGCTGACCCACTGCGACCTCGAAGTGTTCGACGATCCGACTGTTGCCGCGCGTACGCACCGCGGCGGTCTGCGGCGCCTGTTTGCGCTGCAGTTCAAGGAGCAGCTCAAGTTTATTGAAAAAAATATTCCTAACCTCCAGCAGATGGGCATGCAGTTCATGTCGCTGGGCTCGCAGGAAGAGCTGCGCGACCAGATCATCCAGAAGGCCATCGACATCGCCTGCCTGCAGGACCCGTTGCCATCGGATGCCGCTTCCTTCAACAAGCGCAAGGAAGAGGGCAAGTCGCGTCTCGGACTGCTGGTCAACGAGATCGCCCGGCTGGTGTCGCAGATCCTGACCGAGTTTCACGGCCTGCCGAAGAAGCTTCAAAACATCAACCCGCAAGCCGCAGCGGATATCCAGACGCAGCTGCAAGGCTTGCTCCACAAGCGTTTTGTGGCGGACAACGACTACGCGCAACTTGCGCATTTCCCGCGCTACTTAAAAGCAGTGAATGTGCGTCTGGAAAAGCTGCGTGGCGACGTCAGCCGTGATACCCGCCTGATGGCCGAATGGACCCAGTCGGCCAGCCACTTCATGCGGGCGGCGAAGGACAGGCTGGCCGGGAAAAACACCGATCCGAAAATGGTGGAGTTCCGCTGGATGCTGGAAGAACTGCGCGTGTCCTTGTTCGCGCAGGAACTTCGTACTCCGATGCCGATTTCTGCCAAGCGCCTGCAAAAGGTGTGGGAGTCGATGCAGCGCTGAGCGGCGCGCGCTTTGCCGTGCCGGGCACGACACCGCTGGCGCGCCGCTGCGCTGGGCCGCCGCTACATGCCGGCCCCCATGCCGGCGCCGCTGCCTTGCACCGGCGGTATGCCGCCCATGCCGCTGGAGACGGGCGAGGTGCCATAGAAAGCGTGGATCTGGTCCGACCAGCCGATATCGCTCATGTCCGGCCACACGTCGGGATCGAAGCCCGGTGCGTTTTTCAGGCGCTCCTTGTCGACGTCGAGCACGAAGCGCTTGTTTTGCGTATCGAGATGCAGGGCTTGCCACGGTACGGCGAACAGCTTTTCGCCCATGCCGAGAAAGCCGCCGAAGGACAACACCGCATACGCCACTTGCCCGTTGCGGGTATCGAGCATGATTTCCTTGATGTCTCCGAGATTTTCTTCTTGCCCGTTGACAACTGTATCGCCAATGAGCGTGTCGGCACCCATCAGCGCCGGACCCGGGCCGGCACCGCCGGTGTCCTTGTACATGCCATATTTGTCGCGGTCGAGATAAGTCATCGTCGTTCTCCTGTCATCTGTATTGGGTTGTCGGTGGAAAGCGCTTTGCGCACCAGAACAGCGTAGGTTTCCGGCCACATCGCGGTTTGATTTACCTCAATCGTGCCCGGGCCTGTCCGACAGGATCCGCCCGGTGGTTTTACTGTTGAGTTGGCGGTATGCGCGCCAACGCACAGACCAAAACTTGTGAGAACGTCATCCTCACAAAAAAACACGGAGAACCCCACCATGATGTTTGTTACCTCGCGCTGCAGCAATGCCGGCCCGCTCGGCAAGCCCATTCCGACCCGCTCGTTCGCGGCGTTTCTGTTCGCCCGCCTGCACAGCCGTGCCATTGCCCGCTTGCGATGGTGAAGTCGAGCAAGCCCTGGCTGCGCAGCCTGCTGCGCGCCGGGAAAAAACAGCAGCGCAGCAATGCCCGCGTGCTGGAGATTCTGCTGGCCCCGCCAACTCCCGCCAAGCCGCGCCAGGCGGCCACACGCAAGGCGCCATCCCCGCTCGCCAAACCGCTCGACCTGGTGCGTGCGTCGGCGCCGGCCAGCGTGCCGCGTGCGCCGCTCGCTGCGGTGGCGCCGGCCGGCGGCAAGTGGCTGACATCGCATTGCGCGGTTGCGGCCAAGCCGGGCGCGCTAACGCTGCGGTGCTTGAGTTACTGGCTGTACCTGCCCGAGTGCGCGCCGGGGGCGGCGGGCTGGCCGCTGGTGGTGATGCTGCACGGCTGCGATCAGAGCGCAACCTTGTTTGCCCAGGGAACGCGCATGAACGGGCATGCGGAAAAGGCCGGCTACGCGGTCCTGTACCCGCAGCAGTCGCTGGCCAGCCATCCGCAGCGCTGCTGGAAATGGTACGACCGCGCTACCCAGCAGGGTGGTGGCGACGTGAGGACGCTGGTGGCGATGGTGCAAAAGGTGCTCGGCGCTTACCCGATCGACCGAAGCCGCGTGTATATCTGCGGCATGTCGGCCGGGGCCGGGATGGCCCATATCATGGCGCTCAACCATCCTGAACTGTTCGCCGCACTCGGCATGCATTCGGGACCGCTGTTCGGCGCCGGCCACAGCGCGGTGGGGGCGCTGGCGGTGATGCAGCACGGCGCCGGCGGGCGGGCCGACGGCGCCATTGCCGAAGTGCTGGCGCGGCGGCCGGATTTTCCCGTGTTGCCGACCGTGCTGATCCAGGGCGACGACGATCCGGTGGTGCGGCCGGTCAATCATGCCCTGTTGGAACGGCAGATCATGCTGCTCAACCGGCTGGCGCCGGACAGCCGCATCGAGGTAGTGCACAAGCCCGGCAACCGGCGCAGTCATCCGTACTGGCTGCGCGACGTGTACCGTGGGCGCGCGTTGATGCTGCGGGTGGCGCGCATTGCCGAACTCAAGCATGCCTGGAGCGGCGGCGACCAGCAGCTGTCCTTCAATTCCGGGGCGGGGCCGGATGCCAGCAAAATGCTGCTGGATTTTTTCCGGCGTCACCGGCGCGTGTGATCGGCCCGCCAGGCTTGGATGGCGCACCTTTGTGCCAGCTCATCACCGTGTTCTGGAGCGGCAAGAGAGGCCGGGATTTGTCAGATTGACCTTGCCAAAATCAGAGGGCGCTAGTACTGTACATCCATACAGTATTTTCAGGTGCCCATCATGGCTTGTCTTGATTCAATAGCAACACCAGAGGAACTGCACCCTTCGCTCTGGCGCGCCTCGCAGCTGGCGCATTCCACCACACGCTGCATCGATACCGGTCATCCTATCCTGTCCCACCAGTTGCCGGGCGGAGGCTGGCCGACCGGCACGCTCACCGAATTGCTGCTGCAACAGACCGGTGTTGGCGAACTGCGCCTGTTGCGTCCCGCGCTCGCCCAGGTGGCAAGGCGCCGCATCGTGCTGCTGCAGCCGCCTCATGCCCCGCAGGCGCTGGCGCTGGCCGCGCTGGGGCTGGCGCCATCCCAGCTGGTGTGGGTACGCACCAGCCGCGTTACCGACGCCTTGTGGGCGGCCGAACAGGTCTTGCGCAGTGGCAGTTGCGGCGCCTTGCTGTTCTGGGCCACCCATGCGCGCGGCGAAAGCCTGCGCCGTCTGCATTTGGCCGCGCAAAGCGGCGACACGCTGTTTTTCATGATGCGTCCGCTGGCGGCTGCCCAGGATTCCTCGCCCGCGCCGCTCAGGCTGAGCTTGCGGCCGGTTGCGGGCGGCATCGAGCTCGGCTTCGTCAAACGCCGTGGACCGCAGCGCGATGCGCCGTTGTTCCTTCCCTTGACCCCTTCATTACGACAGCGCCATGCGACTCTGGATCGGCCTCAGCCTGCCCCAGCTCCCGCTCGAAGTGTTCTGCCCGAACTGGTCGGCTGACAGCCGCAGTGTGGTGCTCGAACACCAGCGTGTGCTGGTCATGTCGCCCGCCGCGCGCGCGGCCGGGGTGCAGGCGGGCATGCGGCGCGGTGGCGTGCTCATGTTGCTGCCCGAGGCGCGCGTGCACGAACGCGCGCCCGAGTCCGAAAGCGACGCCTTGCACGCCGTGGCCATGGCGCTGCTGCAGTACACGCCGCTGGTCACGCAGGGGGAGGAAGCCACGCTGCTGATGGATGTGGGCGCCAGCTTGCGCCTGTTCGGTGGTATTGGTGCGCTGTGCCGGCGCATTCGCGCCAATCTGCGCGAAATGGGTTTTACGGGAACGCTCAGCTGCGCGCCAACGGCACGCGGAGCCTGGCTGCTGGCACGGGGCGGGGCGGGGCGCTGCCTCACCATGCACGCGCTGGTGCGGCGGGCCGACCGCCTGTCCAGCGCCTTGCTGCCGCCGGCGCGCCCGTTTGCCGACTGGTTCGAAGGCATCGGCTGCTTCAGCCTGGGCGATATGCGGCGTCTGCCGCGGGCCGGGCTGCAGCGGCGCTGCGGCAAGGCGCTGCTGAACATGCTCGACGCGGCCTACGGCATGACGCCCGAACTGTTCGACTGGATCGAAGCGCCGAGCACGTTCAGCGCCAGGCTCGAACTGTTCGACCGCGTCGAAAACGCCGAGGCGCTGCTGTTTGGCGCGCATCGGCTGCTATTGCAAATGACCGGCTGGCTGTGCGCGCGTCAGTTGGCCGTGCAGCGCATCGTGCTGCATCTGGAACACGAGCGCGGGCGGGTGGCGCGGGCGCCGACCGCGCTCGACATCGTCCTGGCCGAGCCGACCTGGCGCGACGAGCATCTGGTGCGGCTGCTCAAGGAGCGGCTTGGCAAGCTCGCACTCGAAGCGCCCGTCATCGGCCTGCATCTGGAGGCGCCGCAGGTGCAGCCGATGGAACCGCCCAGCGATTGCCTGTTTCCCGAACCGGGCGGCAGCGATGAAGATCAGGCGCGCATGTTCGAACTGCTGGTGGCCAGGCTGGGGCCGGAGAATGTGTTGCAAGCGGCGCCTCAGGCCGATTACCGGCCCGAGCTGGCCAATGTGTGGGTGCCGGTGCAAAAGAATATTCGTACGGCGGCCATGCAGGCGCAGATGCCGTCCGATGTGCAGAGTTTGCCCAGGCCGGTGTGGTTGCTGGCCAAGCCGATTGCGCTACTGATGCGCAATCACCGTCCGTTCTATGGCTCGGCGCTGAAACTGGCATCGAACCCGGAACGCATCGAAGCGGGCTGGTGGAACCAGTCGCACACGCGCGACTACTTCATTGCCGAAGGAGAGGATCATGCGCACTACTGGGTGTACCGCGAACGCATTGTGGGGGCGGCCGATGAAGCCGAGCCGCGCTGGTTTCTGCACGGCCTGTTCGGCTGAGAAGGCGCGGCCGTGCGCCGCGCCTGCCCTGGCACAGCGCAGGCACGCGGCACACTGTGCGCTATTCGTCGTCGAAGTCTTCGGCCAGGTTGCGCCAGCCCTTCAGTTTGGCAAACGCGCTGAATTCTTCGGGGGCTTCCAGCACGATCAGCTTACGATCCTGCAATCCGGGATCGCTGTGCGAAAAGTTCGGCCCCACATAGCCCAGCGCGCGCAGCCGGTCGATAATATTGCCGACCAAAACCTTGTCCTTATACGAGCCGGCTTCGATCGCCGCGGCAAAGTCCACGTACACGTCGATGATCCCGTAGCCCTCGTCGAAGATGCGGATGCCCTTGATGTCATGGGAACGGCCACTGCTGTCGCTGGCCTTGAACGGGCCGCTCAGCTGAATATCGGTATCGGTTGTCATGGGGGCAGCATAACATTTTCGGCGCCACGCCGTCAGCGGCAAACGATGCGTACGTGGCGGCGCGCCCCATACGCCCTGCGCATGCACGCCGTGCGCTTATTTCAACGGACGAAGAATCGCATCGAGCCGGTCTACCGTGCCATTGATCCGCTCCAGATGCGGATAACGCACGCCGCCGCGATAGTCCAGCTTCACCGTGCGGAAATTCTGCCCCTTGCGCACCAGCAGTTCGATCGGCGCCTTGCCATCCCTGGCGGCCGCACCAATGGCCGCTTTCAGCACTTCCGGCTTGTAGGCCCGGTTGTTCACCGCGGCAATCGTGGTGCCCGATACCAGGCCCGCGTCGAACGCCACGCCATCCCACTGCACGCCGTCGATCACGCCATCGGGCTTGATCGCCATGCCCAGCGAATAGCTGAAGTCGGTAATCTTGTTACGATCTTCGGCGGCCTTGGTGTAAGCGCTCGGGGTGTCGGTGTACACCAGCTTCCAGCCGGCCCGGGCCAGTCCGTCCAGCGGCGCGCCAGCGTCATGGCTTTCCAGCCGCGTACGCAAATAGCCGGCCCAGTCGGCCGGCTGCACAGCCGTGAGCGCCTTGACCACATCGTCGAAGGTGTAGTGCGCCGGTCCCAGGCTGCCGTCGGCGATGCCGAAAAAGACGCGCGCGACGTCGTCGAGCGAACGCTTGTCGCCGGACAGTTCGCGAATGCGGGTGTCGATGTCCAGCCATACCAGCATGCCTTCGACGTAGTAATCCTCGCTGCGTTGCCAGCTGCTCCAACCGAGCGGGCGGCGGGCCTGCACGATCGGGTCATTGACGGTATCCTGCAGCGCGCGCCAGCTGCGGCCCTTGACGGCGTCCGAGCGCGCGGCGCTGGCGGCCAGCGCATCGCGTACGCCGGCGACCGACACCATCCCGGAGCGCGCCGACAGAACCTGGCCCCAGTATTGCGTCTGGCCTTCGTACACCCACAGCAGGCTGTTCTGAACCGGCACGTTGAAGTTCGGCACTGCCTGATCAGCGGGCCGGCGGAATTTACCGTTCCACGAATGCGCGAACTCATGCGGCAACAGGTCGCGGCCCAGCTCGGCCTTGGACCAGTCCGTAAAGTAGCCCGGCTTGACACCGTTCTCGCTCGACTGATGATGCTCGCGGCCGATGCCGCCGAATTCATCCGACAACGCCAGCAGAAAATCGTAATGCCGGTAGTGGCGCGAGCCGAACAGTTTGACGGCCTGGCCTACCAGCGCGCGGTGTGCCGCGATCTGTTCCGGTTTGGCCTCCAGGCTGTCGGCGCTGTCGGCCACCAGATTCAAATGCACCGGCGCGCTGGCACCAGGATCGAGGTCGATGCGCTTGAAGTAGCGGCCGGCAAACAGCGGCGAATCGATCAGGGTCTCCAGGTCGAGCGGCTTGAAACGCACCACATTGCCCTGACGTTCGGCGGTCTCGAGCGCCGTGCCGTACTGCCAGCCGTCGGGCAGGGTCAGCGTGGGCTGGACCATGATGCGGCGACTGTAATAGCCGGCCGGATAGAGCGCCATGGCCTGCCATTGCACGCCCAGGATCTCATTGGTCATGGTGATGCGGCCCTGGCTGCTATCGAGCGGCGACAGGAACTGATAATCGGCGTCGAGCGTTGTCACGCCCTCCGGCACCGTCACGCGAAAGGCGTGCACGTTGACCGGATCGCGGACCCAGTTCAAGGGTTTGCCGGCGGCACTCAGGCGCAGGCCGGCCAGCTGATTGAGCGGGTTGCTGGGACCATGATTGCCATGCACCCATTGCGGGTACAGCAAGGTCAGCGGCCCGGGCACGACCGGAATGGCAGCCTTGACGCGAAAGATTTGCTGGCCGACATTACTGGCGTCGACTTGCAGCGCAATCGTGCCGGGATAGGGCTGGTCCTGGGGGGCGGGAACTTCGGCGCGCGCCGGCAGGGACGCTGCCAGCGCCAGCAAGGCGCAGGGAAAGGCGGTGCGTAGCTTCATGAGTCCATTCATAAGTGGCGGTTGGCGACGTTCCCAGTGGACACCGATTCATGGGGCGACGAAGCCGGTGCGCCTGCACGGCAAGGAGCCGCACCGACCCCATGCACATTGTTGAATCCGCATCCCAGGTGCCGGGCAGCGCGGGCATGCCTGGCAGAGCGAAAAAAGCACGGAAGAGTCTACCATCAAGCGAAATATTTTTCGGTCCATTGGGCAAAAAACCGTGTTTTTCAAGGCCTTGAAAACCATCGGTGACGACATTAGATTGGTCCCAACGGATGCTCCTCGGAGGTCCGTCAATTTATCGCTTAACTTCAAAAAGGATATCTACCATGCGTACTTTTGATCTGACTCCTCTGTATCGTTCCGCTATCGGCTTCGACCGTCTGGCCAATCTGCTTGAGCAGCGCGCCGACGCGCAGCCCAGCTATCCACCGTATAACATCGAACTGGTCAGCGAAGACAAGTACCGGATCGTGATGGCGCTTGCCGGCTTCAGCCGTTCGGAAATCGAGATCATTGCCGAGCGTGATTCTCTGCAAGTGGTCGGCCGTAAGCAGAAGGATGAACAGCAGCGCACTTTCCTGCATCGCGGCATCGCCGCACGTGATTTCGAGCAGCGCTTCCAGCTGGCCAATCACGTCAAGGTGACCACTGCTTCCTTCGACAACGGCATGCTGACTATCGAGCTGGTGCGTGAAGTACCGGAAGCGCTCAAGCCGCGCAAGATCGCCATCGACGGTGGCGACGGCAATAACGTGCAGGTGCTGGAACAACGCCAGGCCGCATAAAGCGCAGCGGTGACATGCAAACGGGGCGCCCGCAGTCTGGGGCGCCCCGTCGCACATGGGGCCCAGTGCCGCCAGTAGCGAATCAGCCTGTGTACCGCAGACCCGACATTAAGAAATTCCTAAGACTGATCCAGCATCATTCACTCATGCGCTGCATCAATCTCGGCGAACAGGCAACACGCAAAACGCTACAGCGCAATCACAGCATCGGTAACAACGTCAGGACAGCATCCGGGCACGCGGGAAGCAGCACTGCCCCCCGCCCGTGAAACAGCCGCCTTTTCGAACCAGGAGTACGACATGCAAAATGAAACTGCCATCACCGCCATCACCTCAAAGCGACTCATGCTGGCGCTGGCCGCCGCCGGCGTCATCGGTGGCGCAGTGGGTGCGATTGCAGTCAATCACAACAACGCGGTTGCCTCGGGGACGGCCGCGGCCCAGGCCGCTCTGGCGACGCCGGGCGCGGCCCCGGATCAAGGCGCACCCGCAGCCGCGCCCGCACCCATTCCCGCCGGCGTGGCCTTGCCCGACTTCACCCAAATCGTCTCGCGCAACGGACCTGCCGTGGTCAACGTGCGCGTCGTCAGCAGCACCAAGACCATGGCCGGCCCGCAAGGGCGCGGCATGCAGATACCTGAAGACGATCCGTTTTTCGAGTTCTTCCGTCGCTTCCAGGGGCCGCAGATGCCCCGCGGCGAGCAACGGGATACTCCCATTTTTGGCGCCGGATCCGGGTTCATCATCAGCCCGGACGGTGTCATCCTGACCAACGCGCACGTGGTGCGCGACGCCAAGGAAGTCACGGTCAAGCTGCAGGACCGGCGCGAATACCGCGCCCGCGTGCTCGGCTCCGACCCCAAGACCGACGTGGCGGTGCTCAAGATCGACGCCAAGAACCTGCCGGTCGTTCCGATCGGTAGATCAAGCGACCTGAAGGTCGGCGAATGGGTGCTGGCCATCGGCTCGCCGTTCGGCCTGGAAAGCAGCGTGACCGCGGGGGTGGTCAGCGCGAAAGGGCGTTCGCTGCCGGAGGATACGTATGTGCCCTTCATTCAGACCGACGTGGCGGTCAATCCCGGTAACTCGGGCGGTCCGCTATTTAACACGCGCGGCGAAGTAGTCGGCATCAACTCGCAGATCTACAGCCAGACCGGCGGCTACATGGGCCTGTCCTTCGCCATTCCGATCGATGTCGCCTACCACATCAAGAATCAGATCGTAAGCAAAGGCAAGGTGGAGCACGCCAAGCTGGGCATCGTGATCCAGGATGTCGGCCAGGACTTCGCCGACTCGTTCAAGCTGGCCACGCCGGAAGGCGCGCTGGTGTCGAACGTCGAGCGCGGCGGCGCCGCCGACAAGGCTGGCCTCAAGACCGGCGACGTGATCCGCAAGGCCAACGGCCAGCCGATCATCGCCTCGGGCGACCTGCCCGCCATGCTCAGCGTGGCCCAGCCGGGCGACAAGGTGGTGCTGGATGTCTGGCGCGACGGCAAGATCGTGCGCCTCGACGCCAAGCTGGCCAATGCCACCGACAAGTCCGATCCGGGCGACAGCGATGATGTGGCCAGCGCCGACAACAGCGCCCGGCTGGGGCTGGCGCTGCGTCCGCTCGATCCGAGCGAGCGGCGCCAGTCCGGCATACCGGCCGGTTTGGTGATCGAAGACGCCATGGGCGCCGCGCGTAACGCCGACGTGCGCCCCGGTGACGTACTATTGTCCGTCAACGGACGGCCGGTCAATTCGGTCGCCCAGGTGCGCGACCTGGTGAGCAAGGCCAACAAGTCGGTGGCCTTGTTGATTCAGCGCGGGAATGACAAAATCTTCATTCCGGTGCGGATCGGCTAATCATCGTCGGGGAACCCGCAAGTCGCCCGCCGGCAATTATCGAGAAACGGGGAAGTGATGCGCTTACTGCTGGTGGAAGACGATACGATGATCGGCGAAGTAGTGCTCGACCTGTTACGGTCCGAGCACTACGCCGTCGACTGGGTCAAGGACGGCGAAATGGCCGACACGGCGCTGCTGCAGTCGCAGAGCTATGACCTGGTGCTGCTGGACCTGGGCTTGCCGCGCAAGGATGGCCTGGACGTGCTGCGCTCGATGCGCGCGCGCAAGGACCGCACCCCGGTGCTGGTGGCCACCGCGCGCGACGCGGTCGAACAGCGCATCGCCGGGCTCGATGCCGGGGCCGACGATTACGTGCTCAAACCCTACGACCTGGACGAATTGCTGGCACGCATACGCGCCTTGCTGCGCCGCGCCGCCGGACGCGCCGAACCGGTCTTCGAATACAACAACATCAGCATTTTCCCGGCCACCCGCGAAGTGCACGCGGCCGGCGTGCCGGTCACCTTGTCGGCGCGCGAATGGGCCGTGCTCGAAGCACTGATCGCCCGTCCCGGCGCCGTGCTCTCGCGCGCCCAGCTGGAAGAAAAACTGTACAGCTGGCGCGATGAAGTCAGCAGCAATGCCGTCGAAGTGTACATCCATGGCCTGCGCAAGAAACTTGGCAGCGAGCTGATTCAAAACGTGCGCGGGGTCGGCTACATGGTCCCCAAACGATGAAACTGTCGCACTCGCTGCGCGGCCGGCTGCTGTGGTTTTTGCTGGCTGCCATTACCATCGTCGCGGTGGCGCAAGCCTCGATCGCCTACCGCGCCGCCTTGCGCGACGCCGACGAGATCTTCGACTATCACATGCGCCAGATGGCCCTGTCGCTGCGCTCGAACACGCCCTTGTCGAACACCGAATCGGTGCCGTCCACCGAGGCCGCCGACGAAAGCAACGAAATGCTGGTGCAGGTCTGGACCCCGGACGGCGTGCAGGTATTCCGCACACTCACGCGCGAAAAACTGCCGCAGCATGCCGTGCTTGGCTTTTCCACCGTGCGCGCCAACAAAACCACTTACCGCATCTTTTCCGTCCAGACGCCGACCCAGATCGTCCAGGTCGCCCAGGATATGGCCGTGCGGCGCAATATGGCCGGCAACCTGGCGCTGCGCACCGTGGCGCCGATTGCCGTCATGATGCCGATCCTCATGCTGGTGGTGTGGTGGGTGGTCAGCGGTTCGCTGGCGCCGGTAGCGCGCGTGCGCACCCAGGTCGCCTCGCGCCAGGCCGACGATCTGTCGCCCGTATCGGAAGCCGATCTGCCCGATGAAGTCATGCCGCTGGTGCACGAACTGAATCTGTTGTTCGGGCGCGTGCGTACGGCCTTCGATGCGCAGCAGAATTTTGTCGCCGACGCCGCCCACGAATTGCGCACACCGCTGGCGGCGCTCAAGCTGCAGGCGGCCAGCCTGAGCCGCGCGGACAGCGACCAAGCGCGCGCGCTGGCGATCGGCCGTTTGTCGGCCGGCATCGAACGCGCCACCCGTCTGGTCGAACAACTACTGGTCCTGGCGCGCCAGGAAGCCGGCGCCGCCGGCGAAGGCAAAAACCAGCCAGTCGACCTGGCCGATCTGGCCCGCCGCACCATTGCCGACATGGCGGGCGCGGCCCAGGCCAAGCAGATTGACCTGGGCTTGCATCGCGACGAGGCCGCCAGCATACCCGGTCAGCCGGCCGCGCTGGCGATCCTGATGCGTAACCTCGTCGATAACGCATTGAAATATACGCCTGCTGGCGGAACGGTCGATGTCGCCATCGTCAACGATGCGCAGGAGGGCGCCTGCGTGCGGGTCGAAGACAGCGGCCCCGGCATTCCACCGGAAGAACGCGAACGCGTGTTCGACCGCTTCTATCGGATCGCCGGCAGCGAAGCGAGCGGCAGCGGTCTGGGCATGGCCATCATCAAGGCCATTGCCGACCGGCATGGCGCCACGCTGAGTCTGGGCCATTCCGCCCGGCTGGGCGGACTGCATGTGACCGTGCGCTTTCCACCGGTGCAGTCGCCCGTCGCCTGAGCACGTCTGCCGGCCACGATGTCGATAATCTTTACAGGACGAGCGGTCCGCTCGGCGCATGAAAAAATTTTCCCAAGATAAATACTTGATTTAAATCAGCATTATTGAAGTTGAAATTTTCTGGCGCGGAATTTGCTTTGCGGAGGCTATTGTTGCAAATTCGCAGCAAAGGGCGCTGGGCGAGAGTCAGCGCTCTGCCGAATAAAAACCGATACTGGAAAATTTCATGAAAAAACTGTCCGCATTTGTCTTTGCCGCCGCTTCGCTGGTTGCCCTGAGCGCACAAGCGACGCCATCCATCTCCTTCCTGATCGACGGCGATACCTTTGGTAGCTCCTACGCCATTACCAATAACTCGACCGCTGGCGAAATGGTGACCCGCTTCACCCTGGACCTGGGCTCCATTCCTGCCGGTGGCCCGTTTTGCTTCGACACCGTCAACGGCGGCGCATGCAACCCAAGCCCGCAATCGCCTCTGGCATTCGCGCCTGTCGGTGGCAGCGGCGTGAGCACCGGTCTGACGGCGCCAAGCACGGTGGCCGACGGTGCGACCGTGCTCGACCTGTTCTTCAATAACTTTAATGTCGGCGAGACCTTTTCGTGGAACATCGACGTCGACAGCGCCACCGCGACCACCGTATTCGGCAACAATCTGATCGGCGCTACTGCCGCCGTGTCGTATAACAATGGCCAAACCGTGTTCGGCACCCTGCGCGCCGTGAATGGCAATGCCGATGCCGCCGCTTTCGTGATCGACAGTATCGTTGCCACGGTGCCGGAACCAGGCACCCTGGCGCTGATGGGACTGGCAAGCGTGGCGCTGCTGCGTCGCCGCAAGCAGGCCTAAGCACAGCGAGCCCGCAAGAGCTTCGTTGCCAGGGGCGCGCCCTACTGTTTGATGATCGCCTGCAAGAGCACGAAGGTTTCGTGCTCGATGGCAGGCTCCGCCTCGGCCAGCGCCTTGCTGGCCTTCAGGTATTCCGGCCGCTTCAGTTCCTTCTTCTCGGCCGGCGTGAGCTTCGGTTCCTGACCCAGCATGCCGGGGCCGCTGTTGTACTTTAGATGCAGCACTTTCTGGCCATAGGACGAGTTGTAGAAGCGCGTCATTTCCGTGGCCGTTTCCGCCGATACGAGCCTGGCCACCGGCGCGGCCAGGCGCAGGTGAATCTCGGCGGGCGCCACCTTGCCGAGCTTGTCGAATACCGACTTGCGTTGCGCTTCGCTGGCGTAGCGGCTGTTCGATGCCGTGCTGCGCATCATTTTTTCCGTCTGCATGGCGGCCATCAAATCCTGCACCGCTTTCACATGCGTGGCTGCGAGCGCCGTGGCCGGGGCGGCCGGCGCCGGGGTTGCCGCGAAAGCCGCCGAGCCAACAACCAGGCTCATACCAATTACCAGATGCACTGCCAGTTTCATGTATTTCCCTTCCAGGTCAAAGTAAAAGGGGCCGCGCGGGCCCCTTGCTTGTGTTGACTAGCTCAACTTAGAACTTGTGCCACAGGCGCGCGAAGTATGCCGCGCCGTTCAAACCGAACTGAACCGACTCATACTTGAAGCCATTGTCGGTTTCCGCATCGTTCTGGGGGGTGGGCTTGACGTTGAAAATATTGCTCCCCCCGACCGTGAACTTGGTGCGCTCGCTGAAATTATACGTAAAGCTCAGATCCGCCGAGGTCTTCGGTTTGTAGACCTGGTTCGGCACCGGAGGACCGGACCAGGTACCCAGCGTTTGCGAACCGAAATGAATGATCTTGAAATCCGTGCCGATCTTGCCCAGCAGGTACTCGAAGCCCAGGGTTGCCTTGCGGCGCGGGCCACCCTGCTCGATAAACAGACGTTCGCGTTCGGACAACACCACGTCTTCGTAGCCGGCCAGCGCCGCAGGGGCCTTGACCTTGGTGACCTCGGTTTTGCCGAAGTTCATGGCGAGGAAGGTGTTCAGCTTGCCGTCACCCAGGCTGGCACGGTTGGACACGGTCAGGTCCAGGCCGCGCGTCGTGGTGTCGAGCGAGTTGACGAAAAATTGCGCGGCGCCCACACCCAGGGTGTCCAGCAGCGGAACGATGGGGGCGTAATTGCTTGGATCGAAACGGCCCGAGAACACGATGCGGTCGCGGATCTTAATCTGATACAAGTCAGCCGTCACCGAGGTGGCCGCACTCGGCGTCCAGGTCGCGCCCAAGGTCAAGCTGCGCGACTTTTCTTCCTTCAGCGGAGGGATGCCGATCGCATTGGCCACCTTGCCGCCATTGGGCGCAAACACCGAATCGACCGGCTTGCCGTTGACGAATTCAGTGAACGTCGACGAGAAATACATCTGCTGCAGCGACGGTGCGCGGAAACCCGTGCTGGCCGAACCACGTACCAGGAAGGTGTCGGTCAGCTTGTAGGCCGCGGCCAGCTTGCCGATGACGGTCGAACCGAAATCGCTGAACTTTTCGTAGCGAAGAGCGCCTAACAGTTTGAACTGGGCAGTGACGTCGGCTTCCAGGTCCAGGTAGGCGGCCGTGCTGTGGCGGTCGCGGCTGGTGATGTCGGCTGGGCGGAAGCCCGGGAAGCCCTGGCTGCCCGGAGCGCCGCCGCCCACGCCGTCGGCGTCGATGTAGGAACCCGGTTCGCCCGCGTAGATGTGGTAATCCTCGGTGCGGTATTCGCCACCGAACGCCACGTTCAGCCCGGACAGAATGCCGCTGTAAAAGTTACTGAAGTCGACGTTGGTGGTGCGCTGGCGCGACGAAAAGCCGCCCGCATCAAAGCTCGACGGGCTCACGCCTTTGCCGCCGTTGAGCAGGTCCAGGTTGGCGATGGACGCGTTCAGGGTGTGGCGGATGGTGTAGTGCATGTCGTTGTAGCCGTAGGTCTGCGAGAAATCCGCATTCCACTCGCCCAGCCTGGTACGGAAACCGACCGTGCCGTAATGGTCTTCGATCAGGGCATCGATGTACGGAGCGAAGCCGTTCGGATACATGGCCGCGGAATTGCGTTCCGGAATATCGTCGGCGCTGCGGCCGAAGGCGGCCGAGGAAGCGTCGCGCGATTGGGTGCCGGCCGTAAAGTACAGGCGGCCGCCGGCCAGCGGAATGTCGCCGTTCAGGTACAGGGTGTTGTTTTGCACCTTGCTGTCGCCGATGGTGCGCAGGCTGCCCGGGTCGGCACGGTTGGAGCGGCCGCGGTCCAGGTATTCGCCGGTAATGCCGACCACGCCGCCGGCCACCGATACGCCGCAGTAGGCCGAGGCCAGCACGTTGTCGCCGTCACCCTTGGAGTATTGGCCGGCGCCGAGCACGGTCTCGCAGCCGAGCGATTTCTTCAGCTGCACATTGATCACGCCGGCGATCGCGTCGGAACCGTACTGGGCCGCCGCGCCGTCGCGCAGCACCTGGATGTCCTTGACCGCCAGCAGCGGGATGGCATTCATGTCGGTGCCGGTATTGCCGCGGTTGCGGGCGCCGAAAATATTGACCAGCGCGGTCGTGTGGCGGCGCTTGCCGTTCATCAGCACGAGGGTCTGGTCCGATCCCAGTCCGCGCAGGGCGGCCGAGTCGACCAGATCGGCGCCATCGGCGCCGGTCTGGCGGGTCGAGTTAAACGACGGGGAAATATACGTCAGGGTCTGGGCCAGATCGAACTGGCCGCCTTGCTCGGCGATGCGGGTCATCGGAATAAAGTCGACCGGCACGGCGGTTTCGGTGGCCGAGGTGGCCGATACGCGGCGCGAGCCGACGATGCTGACGCTTTGGACGACGTCCGTGCCCGCCTGTGGCGTGCTCTGGGCGAAAGCGGGTTGGACGGTGGCCAGCGCTGCGCTGCCGTACAGGCCGATCAGGATAGACCGGCGCAAAGGGGTAGGTGTGAACACTTGGGCTCCAGGGAAAGGTAATGCAGGACAACAACCATGGAAGGACGCCGCCCTCCGTTGCACGCTTCGTGGGCGCGATAGTATTTATATATGACAAGTTGGCAAATATACTGTATCTGCAAGGTCCGCCCCAAGGTTGCCAGCCCGGAATGTGCGCAAATCAGACACTTTTCGAATCAAAGTTGGCACTTGGTGCCAAGCCGCAGACGGTATATACTGTGTTTTTATACAGTAGTTTTTGCTGTTCAGCTTCCTCCTTATGCCTTCCGCCGCCTTGCCCCAGAGCCTGCCCGATTACGCGGAACTGTTCTGCCTATCGAATTTTTCCTTCCTGTACGGGGCCTCGCATGCGCAAGAACTGGTGGCGCGTGCCGTCCAGCTCGGCTACTCGGCGCTGGCGATCACCGACGAGTGTTCGCTGGCCGGCGTGGTGCGCGCCCATGCCGAAGCCAAAAAAGCCGGGCTGCCGCTGCTGATCGGCGCCCATTTCCATGTGCACAATCCGGATGGCAGCCCGGCGCTGTCGCTGATCGTGCTGGCGCAAAACCGCAACGGTTACGGCAATCTGTCCGAACTGATCACACTGGCGCGCACGCGCAGCGCCAAGGGCAGCTATCTGCTGCAGCCGGCCGATCTGGCCGCGCCGGAATCCGCTTTGGCGCACCTGAAAGGCATGCCGGACTGCCTGGCCATCCTGCTGCCGGCCTATCCCGGCGTCGATGCGGCCGGGGTTGACCGGCTGCACCGCCAGGCGGCCTGGATGGCGGCGGCGTTTCCCGGACGGACATGGATCGGCCTGAATCTCTTGCACCGCGCCCTGGATGACGCCCATCGTGCCACCGTCGAGGAAGTCGCCGCGCAGCACGGCCTGCCTGTCACGGCGCTCGGCCATGTGTGCATGCACGTCCGCTCGCGCAAACCCATGCACGACACCCTGTGCGCGATCCGGCTCGGCAAGGCGGTGGGCGAATGCGGCTACGCGCTGGCGCAGAATGCCGAGCAGCATTTGCGCGCGCGCTTGCGGCTAGCCAATATTTACGCGCCCGAAGCGCTGGCCGAAACGCTGCGCATCGCGCGCCTGTGCACATTTTCCCTGGACGAATTGCGCTACGAGTATCCCGATGAACTCGTGCCCGAGGGCGAGACGGCGGCCAGTTATCTGCGCAAGGAAACCTACATCGGCGCCCGTTTTCGATTTCCACAAGGCATACCGGCCAAGGTCCAGGCCCAGATCGAATACGAACTCGAACTGATCGGCGACCTGCGCTACGAACCCTATTTCCTGACCGTCTACGACATCGTGCGCTTCGCGCGCTCGCAGGGCATCCTGTGCCAGGGCAGGGGATCGGCGGCCAACTCGGCGGTGTGCTATTGCCTGGGGGTGACGGAAGTCGATCCGGCCCGCGCCAATCTGCTGTTCGAACGCTTCATTTCCAGGGAGCGCGACGAGCCGCCCGACATCGACGTCGATTTCGAGCATCAGCGGCGCGAGGAAGTGATTCAGTACATCTATAACAA
Source organism: uncultured Oxalobacteraceae bacterium (assembly GCA_946480015.1). Next base: position 24,696 of record CAMLIL010000069.1, read on the forward strand.
ATACGGACGCGACCGCGCCGCCCTGGCGGCGGTGGTGATCAGCTACCGGCCCAAGAGCGCGCTGCGCGACAGCGGCAAGGCGCTCGGCATCGACCTGGCCATCGTGGAAAAGGTGGCCAAGGCGCATCACTGGTTCGACAGCAAGGAAGACCTGGTCAACCGCCTGGCCGAATGCGGCCTCGATCCGGAATCCATGCTGGCCCAGCAGTGGGCCGCGCTGGCCACCCGCCTGCTGGGCTTTCCGCGCCACCTGTCGCAGCATCCGGGCGGCTTCGTGATCGCCCAGGGCAAGCTGTCGCGCCTGGTGCCGATCGAGAACGCCAGCATGGCCGAGCGCAGCGTGATTCAATGGGACAAGGATGATCTGGAAGAACTGGGCCTGCTGAAAGTCGACGTGCTGGCCCTGGGCATGCTGTCGGCGCTGCGGCGCGCCCTGGACCTGGTCGGCCAGCAGCGCGGCAATGTATTTTCGATGCAGGATATCCCGGCCGAAGACCCGGCCACCTACGACATGATGTGCGCGGCCGACACCATTGGCGTGTTCCAGATCGAATCGCGCGCGCAGATGAGCATGCTGCCACGCCTGCGCCCGCGCACTTTTTACGATCTGGTCATCGAAGTGGCGGTGGTGCGCCCCGGCCCCATCCAGGGCGGCATGGTGCATCCTTATCTGCGCCGGCGCCAGGGCCTGGAAGAGCCGGTGTATCCCCAGCCGGAATTGCGGCAGGCGCTCGAACGCACCCTGGGGGTGCCGATTTTCCAGGAACAGGTGATGCAGGTGGCCATGCTGGCGGCCGGCTTCACCCCCGGCGAGGCCGACCAGTTACGGCGCGCCATGGCAGCCTGGAAACGCAAAGGAGGGCTGGAGCAATATTACGAACGCATCGTGCGCGGCATGCTCGAACGCGGCTACGACCTGGCTTTCGCCGAAGCGATTTTCAGCCAGATCCAGGGTTTCGGCGAATACGGTTTCCCGGAATCGCACGCCGCCAGTTTCGCCCTGCTGGCCTATGCCAGTTCCTGGCTCAAGTGCCACGAGCCGGCCGCCTTTACCTGCGCCTTGCTCAACAGCCAGCCGATGGGGTTTTACAGTCCCTCGCAACTGGTGCAGGATGCGCGCCGCCATGGCATCGAGGTGCGTCCGGTGGACATTGCCGTCAGCGGCTGGGACAGCGCGCTGGAAGCGGGCGGCGGGGCGCAGCCGGCCATCCGGCTCGGCTTGTCCTTGCAGCGCGGCATGCGCAAGGAAGTGGCGGAGCGCATCGAGATCGCGCGCGCCATCCGGCCCTTCGACAGCGTGGCCGACCTGGCCCGCCGCACCCAGCTCGACCGCCACGACCTGCAGGTGCTGGCCGGCGCCAACGCCTTGCAATCGCTGGCCGGCAACCGCCGCCAGGCCCTGTGGCAAGCGGTCGGCGCGGTGCCCGACAAGGATTTGCTGCGCCCGACCACGCCGGTGGAAGACCTGCCGCGCTTGCGCCCGCCCAGCGAGGCCGACGACATCGTGAGCGATTACCGCGCGCAAGGCTTGACCTTGGGACGCCATCCGCTCGAACTATTGCGCAAGCAATTGCTCAAGCAACGTTTCATGCCGGCGTCGGTACTGGCCCATTACACCCAGGGCCAGCTGGCCCGGGCCTGCGGCATCGTCACGGTGCGCCAGCGTCCGGCCACGGCCAAGGGCGTGCTCTTCGTTACCCTGGAAGACGAGACCGGCAACATCAACGTGATCGTCTGGCCCAGCCTGGTTGAGCAGCAGCGCAAGGAAGTGCTGGGAGCAACGTTATTGGGGGTGTACGGGGTGTGGCAAAGGGAAGGGGAGATCCGCCACCTGGTGGCCAAGCGGCTGGTCGATCTGTCGCACCTGCTGGGACGGCTCGATACCAGCAGCCGCAATTTTTGCTAGACAGGCCGCCGCCACCCCGCCGCAGCGCAGTGGCGGCGCTCACTTAACGGGCGTGGGTGCCGTAATAACCGTGGATCTGGTTGGCCCATTGCTGGTTCGCCATATCCGGCCAGTTATCGGTATCGAAGCCGGGGGCATTCTCGATGCGCGCCTTGTCCATATCCATCGTAAAGCGCTTGTGCACGGTATCGAGCGTCAAGGCTTCCCAGGGCACGGCAAACAGTTTTTCACCGATGCCCAGCACGCCGCCGCTGGACATGACCGCATAGGCGATCTTTCCGGTGCGCATGTCGAGCATGATTTCCTTGATTTCGCCCAGATGTTCGTTGTCCAGATTGTGGACGTGGTCGCCAATCAGCGTGTCCGCTCCCATCAGTTCCGGGCCCGGACCCTTGTGGCCCTTATCGACATACATCCCATAGGCATCGCGTTCTTCGTAGGACATGGTGACCTCCTCGGTGAGAAAGTTGCCAGCATGCGCGCCATAGCCGGGCAGGTCTGTTAGCTGGGCCACGCAAGCGGCAAGTTTCCTACCGGTCACTCTGGCGCAGGTGCGCCATGCGCTCGGCATTGCTGGGGTGGCTGCTCAGATAGGCCGAATGGTTGCCCACCCACTTCGCCAGCGGGCCCGCCGCGGGCTGGTCCCGCTCCATCGCCGCGAACAGGTCGGCCATGGGGCTGGCCGGCAGACGCAGCGCGTGCAGGCGGGCGATCGCGTAATCGTCGGCGGCGCGTTCCATGGTGCGCGAATAGTCCAGATTGAGCAGCAGCACCGGCAAGCCCGCCGCCACGGCGCTGAAGTCGCCGAACAGGGCGGCCGAGCCGAACGCCATCAGCGAACCCCGGGCCAGCGCCCGCATGCCATGGCGGCCCTCGACGTGGCCGATTTCATGGGCCAGCACGCCGGCCAGTTGCGCCGTCCTGGTCTCGTTGAATCCGTCGGCGCCGCCCACGATCAGCCGGACCATGGCATCGTTCATGGCAATGGTGCCGTTGGGCAGCGCGAAGGCGTTGGCGGGGAAGCTAGGCCCCATGTCGACGACGATCAATTTCAGCGGCATGCGCGCGCTGGCCGGCCGCACCATCTGGAAGGCCGCTTGCACCTCGGCCAGGCGCTGGTCGCTGAGCCGGCTTTCACTCATCACTTCCTCTTCATCGAGCAAGGTCGTCAGGGCATCGTCGCCGACCCGCTGGTCGAGCGAGGCCGGCAGGGCCGCCACCACCTGGTCCGCCAGCGCCGGGATGCCCCACTTGACGGCCGCCACGACGCTGCCGATCAGCAGCAGCAGCGCCAGCAGGGCGGCATACCAATGCTGTTGCCAACGCTCAATGCGCGAGGGACGGTAGCCCAGCGCCCGCTGCAGCGCCGGCAGGGCTGCGCGCTCGCGCACTTCCAGTCGCGCGCCGTCGTCGAATTCGAGCACGCAGGGCGTGTTGGCGAACGGTTCGGCCAGGCGAGCTTGCTCGAAGGCATACGAGCGCGGCGCCGCGCCGTTCAATGCAATCCGGCCACCGGAAAGGTCGAGCGCGACCACATGCCGGCCCGGGTGGCGGCCGTCGAAATAAATCGCTGGACATTGAAATTGGGTCATGCTGGCCTCACCAGGAAATATCGATGCCGAGAAAGTCGCCCACGCCGTCGGCGCGCACGCGCCTGGGGGCGGCATCGGCGCCGGCCAGCGCCTGCTCGAAACTGCTGTCGCAGCTCACCCGCAGGTGCTCGATGCGGTAGCGGTACACCCGCACCACCGCGAAGGGACGGTACAGCCCCAGGCTCAGCAGGGTAAGCACGCCGTTGACCGCCTGCAGTTTCATGAATTCGCGCGCGCGCATGGTCGATTCGATGCGCACGCCCAGAAACGAGGTGCTTGACCAAGCCAGGTTGCCCATCCGCACTTGAAGATACGGGCCGCTCATCAGATAGGCCGCATAGCCCACCGCCAGGGCGGCCATGAGAGGGAGCCACGCTCCCGCTTGTGTCAGGTCGAGCTTGCCGACCTGTGTCACCAGCGCGGCCCCGAAAGCGGCAATCGCCCCCACCACGGCAGCCACCACCAGGACGGCCAGCCCGGCGCCGATCAGGCGCAGATACGGTCCATAGAAATCGCTGGGCGAGACGGCAATATGCGACGGCAGCGAGGCGTAGGTGACATTGTCGTGCTGGTAGCACTTGGTTCCGCCATGCATGAACGGCCACAGCAGCCAGACCAGCGGGATCAGTTTGAGGTAGTGGGGAATCAGCACCCCCAGCAGGACGGGCAGGAAAAAGAACGCAAATACCGGCAGAAACGCGCGGTAGGCGTCACCTGTACTGCCGGTGAACTGAAAGCGCAGGCCGCGGTAGCGGGTGTTGCCGATCCGGAAGCGCAGGGCGCCGCGCATCAGGAGCGGCAGCGCGGCCAGCAAGCCCAGCACCACCGAGATGCCGACAGTGATTGAATACCCGAAGGCGTAATGGTAGGCGGCCAGCAGCGCCAGGGCCGCCACGCGGCCCAGCAAAATCGCCTTGGGATTGCCATCGAAGTCGAACACCGCGCCGTCCAATTCGGTATTGCAGTCGAAATAGCGCAAGCGCCGCACCTTGGCCCACGCCGAGTACACCCCCAGCGTGAGCACCGTCAGCATGAGGTTGACGATCCAGATGCGGAAGTATTCCTTGCCGCTGCCGGTAAAGCGCAAGGCCATGTCCCGCGCCGCAGGCAGCTCCTTGACGAAGTCCACATCGTGCTCGACAGTACCGTGCATTGCGCCGCGCTCCAGTTTGAAATAGTTATTGCGCCAGTGTAACTGTGTAGCTGTCTGATGGATAGCTTTTTATATAATATTGCAACGCGCGCCGGGGCGGGGGCAGCTCGGCAGGAACGGCCCCGATTGCGCTTTTTGCCTTGTTTTGCGGAAGCATTGGCGGTTTTACGGTATAATTTCAATTTCCCGCACGTGCCGTTCGGCACTATCTGCAATGACCAAATTTGTCTTCGTCACCGGCGGCGTCGTGTCTTCCCTTGGTAAAGGGATTGCCGCCGCCTCCCTCGCCGCGATCCTCGAATCGCGCGGCCTCAAAGTCACCATGCTCAAGCTCGATCCGTACATCAACGTCGATCCGGGCACCATGAGCCCCATGCAGCACGGCGAAGTGTTCGTCACCGATGACGGCGCCGAGACCGACCTGGATCTGGGCCACTACGAGCGCTTCATCAGCACCCGCATGCGCAAGGTGAACAACTTCACCACCGGCCAGATTTACGAATCGGTGATCCGCAAGGAACGCCGCGGCGAGTACCTGGGCAAGACCGTGCAGGTCATTCCGCACATCACCAATGAAATCCAGGATTACATCTACCGCGGCGCCGAAGGCGTGGACGTGGCGCTGGTGGAAATCGGCGGCACCGTGGGCGACATCGAATCCTTGCCGTTCCTGGAAGCGGCGCGCCAGCTGTCCCTGCGCGCCGGCCGCAAGAACGCCGCCTTCGTGCACCTGACCCTGGTGCCCTTCATCGCCTCGGCGGGCGAACTGAAAACCAAGCCGACCCAGCACAGCGTGCAAAAGCTGCGCGAGATCGGCATTTCGCCCAACGCCCTGCTGTGCCGCGCCGACCGCCCGATTCCCGACGACGAGCGCGCCAAGATTTCGCTGTTCTCCAACATCGAAGAGCAGGCCGTCATTTCCGTGTGGGACGCCGACACCATTTATAAAGTGCCGCAAATGCTGCACGACCAGGGGCTGGACGCAATCATTTGCGAAGCCCTCGGGATCGAAGCGCCGCCGGCCGACCTGTCGGTCTGGACCAAGCTGATCTACGCGCTCGAGCACCCCAAGGAAACCGTCACCATCGGTATGGTCGGCAAGTATGTCGACCTGACCGAGTCGTACAAGTCGCTCACCGAAGCGCTGCGCCACGCCGGCATCCACACCGAAAGCCGGGTCAACATCGAGTACCTCGATTCGGAAGAAATCGAATCGAAGGGCTGCGCCCATCTGGCCAAGTACGACGCCATCCTGGTGCCGGGCGGCTTCGGCAAGCGCGGCGTGGAAGGCAAGATCATGGCCGCGCGTTACGCCCGTGAAAACGGCGTGCCTTACCTGGGCATCTGCCTGGGCATGCAGGTGGCCTTGATCGAATACGCGCGCCACAAGGCGGGCCTGGCCAACGCCAACTCCACCGAGTTCGACAGCGCCACCGACCAGCCCGTGGTGGCCCTGATCACCGAGTGGCAAAACCATGACGGCAAGGTCGAGCAGCGCGACGCGTCGTCCGACCTGGGCGGCACCATGCGCCTGGGCGCGCAAGCCTGCGCCGTCAATCCCG
>CAMLIL010000070.1 GCA_946480015.1 uncultured Oxalobacteraceae bacterium
TCGCAAATGAACGCCGTTGCATGGCCGGATCCCGTGGGCTAAATACCCCTTGGACTCCAGCTGTTCAGTTTTGTTCAGTTTCCCCTACCTAGCGGGTACAGCGCCTTTTTCATGGCCTTCCGGTTCAGGCGCCTTTCTCAGCTTAGTCTGGCGAATAACAGTCTTCGTTGCCGGCGGCGATGCAGGCTGTCGCCACGCGTTTGCGCTCGACATAATCGGCCCGCGCGGCGATGGCGTTGTCGGGGCAATCGCCGGTGCCGTTGCAGGCGGTCGCTTCAATCCGGTAAATGGTCTTTTTCCACGAGGTGTTGGCGGGGCGCTCGCCTTCGTCGTAGACCTTTGCGGTGCACAGGACCGTGACGCGAAATCCGGTGTCGGCGGCGAAATCGTTCAGGGTAGTGCTGGCGGCACAGTTACCGCTCCGGATACGGAATAGGCCCCATTCCACCCCGGCGCGCGCCGCCTGCTTGGCTCGCATGCCTTGGACGTCCTGGCCCAGCGTCGCTTGCTGGGTGGTGCTCAGGCGGATCATCGCAATGGACATGCCAGCCATCACCACCAGCAGCACGATCGCGGCGAGGTAGGCAAAGCCTAGCTGGCGCTGTCGGTGCATCGCTCTCATGGCACGTTGTCCACGTGGACGCCATAACTGAGCGAAATGGATTCATTCTGGTCCGTCATGGTCAGTTGCATTTGCATATACCCGCTCTGCTGCGTCGCGCCCGCGTTCGGGCTGTAAGTGAACTGGCAACTGGCAATCTTGGTCGCCACCACCGCCGTGCTGGCGGTCGGGGGCTGGCACACCTGATCCTTGTTGAAGCCGTAGGCGCTGTAGCGGTACAGCGTGCCCGTGCCGGTGCCGTCGCCATCCAGCGGGGCGGCGTTGGCGCAGAAGTAGGTGACCGCTTGCTTGGCTTTGGGAACGATCACGAAGCGCCCGCCGTCGTAGCCGACGGGAAATGAGGTGGCAGTCTTGAGGGTAATCCGGCTCTCGCCGAGTTGGGGGCTGGGCGGTGCGCCGACCGAGTCGATCTCTCCCATATTGGTTTGACTGTAGACATCGCTGGCGTTCTGGTTGCCGATCACTACGAAGTCGCCCGGCAGCGGCACCGTTGTAAAGCCGGTGAGCACGTCGAAGCTGAGCACCGCTTCGCTCATGTCGATATATTTGCTGGGATTGGCAATATGGAGCGTGTCCCAGTTGATATTCGGACCGGTGCGGTAACGTCCGCCGTCGGCGGTGGGCACAAGTTCGAAACATTTATCGTTGACCAGCCGCAGTGAATTGGGCACGGCCGAACGGATCTCGTTGCCCATCATGCGCAGGGCGGTATCGGCCTGGTTGCTCAGCCCAGCCCGCCGTCCCACCGCCATATAGGCCTGGATCGCCGGCTTGAAATACATCACCGTGGTGCCGCCCATGATGCCGATCAGGACGATCACCACGATCATTTCCACCAGCGTGAATCCGCGCGCTGTTTTCATGGCTGTGTCCGCCATCCGCGGAGGATGAAGTTGTCGCCGCCATGCTTGACCGTCACTTCGATCCTGAGGGCGTCCTGGTTGGCCATGCCGGTCAGCTGCACTGCGTCGATGGCGACGGCCACGTCGTATTTCTCCAGGCCACTGACTGCGTTGCCGGTGGCGTCGAACACGCCGGTGGAATGGTAGCCCTTGTAATTGCTCACATTCGTGAAGTCGGCACGGTTAGCCGCATCCGTACCGCTATACGGTTTGAGCAGGATTTCCTCCATCATGCTCTCGGCCACTGCCGCCATCTGCTTGCTCAGCATCGGGTCGACGCTGCTGGCCGTGCTGCTGTTGAAGGCCGCGATCATGCCGCCGACGGCGACGCCGACAATGACCATGGCCACGATCAGTTCGACCAGGGTGACGCCGCGCTGGCGCTTATTCGACATAGCCGCTGGCTCCCTGGATGGCGATGGTGCGCTGGACCTTGCCCTGAGCATTGATGAGGATGGTTCCCGCCACCGTCGTGAGCCCCGCGCCATCGCTGGTGATGGTGCCGTCGGGCTGGAAGTACAAGGTGGTGGCGAGCGCGCCGCCGGCCGTCACGTCGTTGTCGGTGCTCTTGTATTCGTCGTTGGTGGGGCCGGCGAGCAGGCTGTCGCACGCCGTTGCCGTGGCGGCCGTGGCGATGGCCAGGGTCACCGCGCTGCTGGACGTGCTCGCGCATACCAGGCGCCGGTGCGCCACCGCCGACTTGCTGGCGTAGCGAAGCGCGCTGATGACCTGGTTGCCGAAGGCCGATGCGGCGGTGGTGTTGTCGCTCATGAGTTTTGGGATGGCGACTGCCGATATTACGCCCATCAGCACGATGACGACGATCAGCTCAACCATCGTGAAGCCGCGCGCGCGTCTCATCGGAACACCTCGCGCATATGGATGATGCGCTTGGTTTCAGGCGAAAACACGCCGAAGGTGGCGCGCGCCGACGGGTCGCTGGAAAATGTCGCCGCACAACTGCCATTGTTCGAGCGCAAATACGCGCGCGCGGCGCCGGTGCTGGCAGGGTGGGCGCCCAGGCAGGCGGTGTCCTTGTTGTCGCTGCCGAGATTGACCGCTACGTCGACCGAACCCGTGCCTGACGCGGGCTTGAGCTTCAGCTTGCCCTGGCCCTTGTTGATGGTGAAGTTTTCCGGCGCATCCATGATCAGTCCGGTGGCTGGCGACAGCGCCACGGCCGTCGCCAGTATCGTCACCGGTGTGAGGTCCTCGGTATTGAGCGCCCACGAGCTGCCGGTCCAGAATTCCGCAGTGACCGGCAGTTCCAGCGTGCCCTTGGCATTGCCGAAGCGATTGTAGATGCGCAGGCGGCCGCTGCGCACGGCGCGCGTGACCTCGGTGTGACCCTTGGAGCTGACGCCATCGCTGTCGGTGGCGCGAAACAGCACGGTGGCCGGTGTGGTCTTGACGTTGGTATAGGTGTACACCGGCACGCCGGAGCTGGCGACGCCGTCCGTGAACGCGCTGGCCGCCAGTGCGGCAGCAGTCGTGGCGCCCGGACCAGGGTTGAGCGTACCGAGAGCCTTGTCCACCACGGAAAACGTGACCGCCTTGGCCAATCCCGTGTTGTTGGAATAGTTCAGGGTCTTGGAGCCATTGCTGTTCTTGGCCGTGACGTTCAGGGCGACCGCTTCGCCTGAGTAATTGATCGTGCGTGCGGCATCGCTGGCGGCCAGGTCGAAGTAGGCCGGCACGAAGGGGCCGTACACGCAGCCGCTGCTGCTGCTGACCTGGCCGAGGGTGCTGCCCATATAGTTCGCCGCCAGGGTGGCGGTCACATTGATGCTGCCCACTTCGGTCCAGGCCATGCCGGGGCTGGACTTGCCGCCGGTGAACTTGGTCGTGGCCGGGGTGAGACCGCCGGGGTCGCCGCCGGGCGTGTTGCACAGCACATGGCTGAGTTGGACCGAGGGGGGCGAGGTCTCCTTGCCGAAATTGGCGGTCTGCACATTCTTGCTGTTGTAGGCAGTGAGCGTGGCGGTGAACACGGCCCCGGCTTTCGGATTTTTGTTCGGCTGGGCCGGGTCGAGCGGGTTGTCGTACACCGTATTGGTAAAGCCAAACCGGCTCGGTCCGGTAACGATCGTGGTCGAGCCTTCCATGGACGGTCCGCTCTGGCTCGCTTTGACATTGACCTTGCCGGTGTCGTCGTAGCTGAAGCGCGTCGTGGCCGTACCGGTGCTGTCGAAGTTCAGGCTGACCGCACCCCCACAGCTGGCGTTGCCGATGCTGACCGCCTGGCTGCCGCTGGCCGGATCGGTATAGCCGCAGTTGAAGGTGACGCTCCTGGTGCCGGTAAACGCCGGTGCGCACGAGGTGGCGCTGTTCGATTCCTTGACCGCCCTGACGGTCAGGTCGGTGCCGCTGCCCGCGACGTGATCGGCGGCGGACAGCACGAAGCCGGCTTTATTGAAGGTGATCTTGCAATCGGTATTGCCGTTGTCGGTATTGAGGCAGCTGTAATTGCCCGACGCGGTCGACAGGGTGCTGACGCCGTCATTGGTAATCGACAACGCCACCTGGTTTTCCCCGTCGGCTTCCATGCTGACGCTTTGATTGGTCGGGGCCAGCACCATGGTCGGCTTGCCGCCGTACAAAGTGCTGCAGCTGGCGTTGGCGCAGGCTTTCACCGTGACGGTGGCGGGCGTGCAGGTCAGGCCGGAGGCGGGATGGCTGATCAGATAATGGTCTGGGCCGGACGTGCCTGTCGCCGGGCAATTGGGGCCGCTCGCAGTATTGACCGCGTTGCCGCTGTTGTTGATGACGCAATCGCAATTGCCTGCGGTGTTGCCCGCGCTGCAGTAGATGCTGCCGGTGACGCGGCCATTCCAGCCCAGGGTGGCGCTGGTGACGGTGGCGTTGCCTTTGATGATGGCGTTCGAACTGTACAGGGTCAAGGTGCCAGCCTTGACCGTGCCGGTGACCAAGTCTTCCGATCCCAGCGAGAGCGAGGACGCGGCGGTGATGTTGCCGGTCACCTTGGATTTCGCCGCATCGAGGGTCACCACCGGGGCGGTAATGTTGCCCACCACGGTGCCTTCCGATGACAGGGTGAATGAAGTCGTCGCGGTAATGTTGCCGGTGATCGACACCGGTGTGCCCGTCGTGATGGTGGTGCCGCTGATGTTGCCGTTGACGTCGGCATTCGATGCCAGCGCCACCGTGCCGGTCGAGGTGAGGTTGCCGTCGATGCTGATCTTCGACCCGCCGCCGATGGTCATCGATGCCGCACTCACGTCGGCGGTAATCTTTTGCTGCTGGTTACCGCAGCTGAACGCGCCGCCGGCCGCCAGCGAACCGCCGGAAATTTGCAGGTTGGACTTTGCGACGTCGGCGATGTTCAGGCTGCCGGTGGTCGTCAGGCGCGCCGTGCCGCTCATCGTGAGCGTCTGGTTGTAGCCCACGGCGATGCTGGAGCCGACGTTGACGGTGTAGCCGCTGGCAATCGTCATGCTGTCGTTCCAGTTCGACAAAGGCAGGCTGGCGCAGGCGTAGGTGGTGCCCGACCGGGTGCAGCCGGCGACCGCGCCGCCGTCGAAGCTGTACGAATCGGCGCGCGCAACTGTCGCGGCGAGCGCAAGCGCCAGTCCGGCAAGTGCACGGCGAAAGCGGCGCGCGGTGGTGATCGTCAACATGCTGGCGATTCTAGCATGTGCTTTACGTCAATAAACCGCGCTGTGCCGCGCTGCCAACAAGGCCTGGGACGCAAATTTTGCCTCTCCAGTAGCGTATTTATTGCCGTTGGGAATGTTTGCGGTGGAAAACTGACGGTTTTCATTGCTCACAGTAAAAATGCGCAGAATCGCGGGTGAATCTTGAATATAATCAAGCCGCTACCGCGCGAACTTCGCGTGTCGCATTTCTTAACACTTGGTCGGCATGAGACTGTTTTCGAAACCAAAAAGGAAGTCCGAGCGTTTGCTTGCCGTTGCCGTTCACGGCGATGGGATTTGTGCCGCCAGTGTGCGGCGCAAGGCGGACGGATTGCCTGAGGTTAAACTGGCCAGCTTCTTCCCGTCCAGCGACCCACGCGGGCAGGAAGTGCTCGACAAGCTGAACAAGGATGTGCACGGCAACCAGTACCACTGCGCGACCTTGCTGACGGGGGGAGAGTACCAGTTGCTGGCAGTCGAAGCGCCGGCCGTGCCCGCCGAGGAACTGAAAACGGCTGTGCGCTGGCGCCTGAAAGACATGCTCGATTTTCCGGTCGACCAGGCCACCATCGACGTGCTGACGATTCCGACCGACAAGGCTCCGGCCGGACGCGCCGGGTCGATTTTCGCCATTGCCGCCCGTAACAGCGTGATCGAAACGCGCCAGAACCTGTTCATCGCCGCCAAGCTGTCGATGGCCATCATCGATATTCCCGAGATGGCCCAGCGAAATATTTCTTCGCTCATGGAGCCGGATGGGCGCGGCATCGCCATGCTGTCCTTCAACGCCGATGGCGGCTTGCTCACGGTGACCTTCAATGGCGAACTGTATCTGTCGCGCCGCATCGACGTGACGCTGGAGCAGCTGCTCGACACGGATCACGACCGCAAGCACGTCTGCTACGACAAGATCACGCTCGAGCTGCAGCGCTCGCTCGACCATTTCGAGCGCCAGTACAGCTTCATTACGATCGCCAAGCTGGTGCTGGCGCCGACCGGTGCCAGCGGGCTGGACGAATATCTGTCGAGCAATCTGTACACCAAGGTGGAAACCCTGGACCTGGCCAGCGTGCTCGACCTCTCCGGCGTGCCCGACCTGGCTGCCGCCGCTACCCAGCAAAAGTTTTTCCTGGCCCTGGGCGCCGCCTTGCGCACCGGCGAGGTGGCCGCATGAGCCAGCAGATCAATCTGTTCAACCCGGCGCTGCTCAAGCAAAAGCAGGTTTTTACCACCAATACCATGCTCTTGTCGCTGGGCCTGCTGCTGGCCGGATCGCTGGCGGTCGGCCTGTACGCGCGGCACAGCGTGAAACGGCTGGAAGACGAAGTAGCGGCCAGCGCCGAGCAATTGAACCAGAAGAAGCTGCGCCAGGCCACCGTGCTGGCCGAGTTCGCCCCGCGCCAGAAGACCAAGGAACTCGAAGCCCAGCTCGAGGAAGCCCAGGCGATGCTGCGCGCCTTGCACGATATCGAAACCATCTTGCAGCGCGGTGAAGTGGGCGATACCGCCGGCTATGCCGAGTATTTCAAGGCCCTGGCGCGCCAGAGCGCCGGTCAATTGTGGCTGACCGGCGTGTCGGTCGGGGATGCCGGCAAGCAGATTGGATTGCAGGGCAGGGCGCTGGAAGCCAATCTGGTGCCCGCCTACATCGGCCGCCTGACGCGCGAGCCTGTCATGCAGGGCAAGAGCTTCGGCAGCCTGGTGATCAGCCGCGCCGCGCCCGCCGACAAGGATGCCAAGCCGGGCACGGAAGCGCCGTTCATTGAATTCTCCCTCCAGGCCGAGGGCGCCAAAGCTGCCGAGGTGAGCAAATGAAGCAAACGCTGCTCGCCCTGCGCGCCAAGATCGACGCCACCAGCGTGCGCGAGCGCGTGATGGTGTTTTGCGCCGCCGCCGGCACCATCGTGTTTCTGCTGTTTACGCTGATGCTCAACCCTTTACTGCTCAAGCAGGCCAATCTGCGCGCCGAGCTTTCCCAGCAGCGCAACAATATCACTGGCATCGATGCGGAAATAACCGCGACCGTGCTCGCGTATGCCAACGACCCGGACAAGGACAATCGCGCTCACCTGGCCGCACTCAAGGCCGAGAGCGCAGCGCTGGGCGCAAGTCTGCGCGCCATGCAGCACGGCCTGATCGCCCCGGAACGCGTGGCGCCGCTGCTGGAAACGATGCTTAAATCGAACCCGCGTCTGCACCTGATTGGCCTGAAGACCTTGCCGGTAAGCGTGGTGAACGAAGCGCCCGCACCGGACGATCCTAAGGCGGCCGCAACAGTCAAAAGCCTGCCGGTGCTGTATCGTCACGGTGTGGAACTGTCTGTGCGCGGCAATTACCTGGACCTGGTCAATTACATGGATGCGCTCGAAGCCATGCCGGCCCGGCTATTCTGGGGCTCGGCGCGGCTGGAAGTGGAAGAGTATCCGCACGCGCGCCTGACCCTGACCCTGTACACCCTGAGCCTGGACCAGAACTGGATGAAATTATGAGCCGCCGTTTCGCTTTCGCCGCGCTGGCAAGCGCCTTCCTGTGTGTGTGTGCCGGCGCCAATGCACAGGGCCTGCCCGATCCGACCCGCCCGCCGGCGGTCATCAGCGCGCCTGCCGCCGCCGGCGCGCCTGCCGTGGCGGCCGGTCCGCAGCTGCAGTCGGTGCTGATCGCGCCTCATCCAGGCGGGCGCCGTATTGCCGTCATCGATGGCCAGACCTTGCGCTTGGGCGACAAGTACAAGGGCGCCATGCTGGCCGCCATGACCGACACCGAAGTGGTACTGGTCCAGGGCAAGCAGCGCCAGGTGTTGAAACTGTTCCCGCCATCCACTCCACGATAGCCGTCACGTCAAAGGCCAGCATGCATAAACTTCTCGTATTGGCAGGTGCCGTTGGAACCGCACTGGCGCTGGCCGGCTGTGAAACGGCGCCCAAACGCGACACGTACGACACCATCAGCGCCCAGCTGACGCCGGCCAAGGCCGGCGCCCCGGCCGTCGACGATGCCGTGGCCAACGCGCTGCTGCCGCCGGTGTCGGCGCTGGCAACCCAGTTGCCCAAGGCGCGCCAGGCCCTCGACGAGCGCTTCAATGTGTCCTTCAACAATGTGCCGGCGCAACAGTTTTTCAATTCCATCGTGGCCGGTACGCGCTACAACATGCTGGTCCATCCCAACGTCAGCGGCACCATTTCCGCCAATCTGAAAGACGTGACGATGATCGAGGCGCTCGACGCCGTGCGCGATATGTACGGCTACGACTACCGCATCGACGGTAACCGCATCAGCATCAAGCCGCTGACCATGCAGACCAAGATGTTCAAGGTCAACTATTTGGTCGGCAAGCGCAAGGGCCAGTCGAACCTGCGCGTGACCTCCACCTCGGTGTCGGATGCGAACAACAACGGCCAGAATGGCCAGAATGGCCAGAACAACAGCAACGGCGCCGACAACAGTGGCGGCAACAACGACCTGGGCAATGGCAGCAACAGTAACCGCCGTCAGCTCGACAGCGCCAATGTCCAGACCAGCCTGGAAAGCGATTTCTGGACCGATCTGCGCACCGCCATCACGGCCATTGTCGGGCCGGGCGACAAGGATGGCCGCAGCGTGGTGATCAGTCCTCAGTCGGGCGTGCTGGTGATCCGCGCCATGCCGGAAGAATTGCGCAACGTCGACATGTATCTGAAGGCGACCCAGCTGTCGGTGGACCGCCAGGTGATTCTTGAAGCGAAAATCCTCGAAGTCGAACTGAACGACAGCTTCCAGAGCGGGATCAACTGGGCATCGTTTGCCTCGTTCAAGGTCGGCCAGGAAAACCGGGTATCGGGTGGCTTCCTGTCGCCGGGTTCTACCCTGAAACCCTTGCCGTTCAGCGGCGGCCAGCCGGACGTGATCAGCGACGGCAGGAATATTGCGGCCAGCACCGGCTTCTCGCTGTCGAACGCCGCCACGGCGGCCGGGTCGATGTTTGGCCTCGCCTTCCAGACCAGTAATTTTGCCGCGCTCATTTCTTTCCTTGAATCGCAAGGGACCGTTCACGTGCTGTCGAGCCCGCGCGTGGCCACCATCAATAATCAGAAAGCCGTGCTGAAGATCGGCACCGATGAATTCTTCGTCACGGGCGTGTCGACCACCACCAACTCGACCGCCACCGGCAACACCGTCAGCCCGTCGGTGACCCTGCAGCCCTTCTTTTCCGGCGTCGTGCTGGACGTGACGCCGCAGATCGACGACAAGGGCAACATCCTGCTGCACGTACACCCCTCGGTCAGCCAGGTCACTACCGTCAACAAGGGCATCAATCTGGGCAGCGCCGGCAACTACAATCTGCCACTGGCAGCCTCGTCCACGTCGGAAATCGACAGCATGGTGCGGGGCATGGATGGCCGCGTGGTCGCCATCGGCGGCCTGATGCGCCAGTCGTCCACGGCGGACAAATCGCAGGTGCCCGGTGCGGGCGGGCTGCCGATCATCGGCAATCTGTTCAAGAGCAAGGCCAATGTGAACCAGAAGCGCGAGCTGGTGGTGCTGATCAAGCCGACGATCGTCGAGAGCGCCAACAACTGGAACCAGGACCTGCTCGACGCCAAGGCGCGCGTGGAACGGCTCGACCCGCGCGGCCAGGAGCGCAACTGACCATGTACACCGCGCACTTCGGGCTACGCGAAATTCCGTTCGGGATCACGCCCGACACCAGCTATTTCTTCACCAGCCCGCATTCGCAGGAAGCCTTGAATACCTTGCTGGTGGCGGCCAAGAATGGCGAGGGATTCATCAAGATCACCGGCGAAGTCGGCACCGGCAAGACCCTGTTGTGCCGGAAGTTCATGGCCACCCTGGATAGCGACTTCGTCACCGCCTACATTCCCAATCCCTTCCTGGAGCCGCGCACCCTGATGCTGGCCCTGGCGGACGAACTGGAAATCGCGCAGGAAAAGGATGTCGACCAGCACCAGATGCTCAAGGCCATCATGAACCGGCTGATGGAACTGGCGGGGCAGGGCAAGCGGGTGCTGCTGTGCCTGGACGAAGCGCAAGCCATTCCCGTGGAAAGCCTGGAAGCGCTGCGCCTGCTGACCAATCTGGAAACGGAAAAGCGCAAGCTGCTGCAGATCGTGCTGTTCGGTCAGCCTGAACTGAATCGCAACCTGGCGCTCGAGCGCATCCGCCAGCTGGCCCAGCGCATCACCTTTCACTATCACCTGGGTCCGCTGTCGCGCGACGACCTGGAATATTACGTTGCGCACCGCCTGCGCGTTGCCGGCTATACCGGCGCGCGCCTGTTCAGCCGCGCGGCGATCCGCCGCCTGTATTCGGCCAGCGGCGGCATTCCGCGCCTGGTGAATATCCTGGCACACAAGGCCTTGATGCTGTCCTATGGCCAGGGCAAGCAGCAGGTCAGCGGCAAGCACATGAATGCCGCCGCGCGCGACACCATGTCGATCAAGCGCCGCGTCTGGCCATGGGCAGCCGGTCTCGCGCTGGCGCTGGCCGCCGCCGGCGGGCTTACCTGGGTGTTGAGAGCATGAGCCTGATTAACAAGATGCTGCAGGACCTCGACGCGCGCGGCACGCCGGGGGGCGCTGCGCTGCAGGCCGAGATTCGTCCAGTGGCGCGCGCCGAACGCAGGATGGCGCTGCCGGTGGTGCTGGTCAGCGCCCTGAGTGCGGTGGCGCTCGCCGTGGGCGGATATTCGGCCTGGCGTTATTATCAGCAGCGTGCGCTGCCCGCGCCCAAGCCGGTGGTGCTGGCCGTGCCCAAGGCGGTTCCTGCGCCGCCGAAGCCAGTCCCGCCTCCGGTCGCGGCCGTCTCCTTGCCGGTCGTCGCAGCCGCGGTGCCGCCACCTGAAGTGCCGAAGCCGGTCAAGACTGTCAGCAAGAAACCGAAGGCCGTCGTCAAAAAAACTGCGCCGGAACCGCCACGCAACAGGCTGGCGGCCGTGAGGCCGGCCGCGCCAAAAGCTTCCGCACCGGCCGCCCCCGCGCGCGCCGAGTCCGAATACCAGCGCGCGCTCGGTGCGATTTCCGAAGGCCGCATCGGCGATGGCATGGCGGCGCTGGAACAGGCGCTGCGCATCGATCCCCGTCACGAAGGTGCGCGCCAGACCCTGGTCGGCCTGCTGATCGAAGCGCGCCGTCTTGATGACGCCATGCGCCATTTGCAAGCGGCATTGGCACTGGACACGCGCCAGCCGGCGATGGCAATGCTCCTGGCACGCCTGCAGATCGAACGTGGCGGCAATGGCATCGAAACCTTGCTGCGCACGCTGCCGGCAGCGGCGGGCAAGCCCGACTATCACGCCTTCCTGGGCGGCGCCCTCCAGCGTGCCGAGCGCTATCACGAAGCGGCTGAGCAGTACCTGGCCGCCGTGCGCGGCGCACCGCAAAATGGCGTGTGGCTGATGGGGCTTGGGCTGGCCTTGCAGGGCGACCACCGTAATGCCGAAGCGCTGGACGCCTTCCAGCGCGCGCGTGCCACCGGCAATCTGTCGGTGGAGCTGCAGAGTTTCGTTGAACGTAAAATCGGCCAGCTGAACCGCTAGCCGAAAGTGCGCGGGAATGCGTGGTGCGGAAGTGCGTTCCACGTGCATGCCGCGCGTGACGAATTTCGCAGCGCGGAGGACAGGCGGCGCACACGCTCGATGTCGCGGAGATGGGCCGGCCGAAGCGATTGATGTTTGCCGCCCTCGGCGGCTTCAAGAAGGCGAACGCTCTTCCAGCCAGGGCCTCACAGGCTGGCCAGTTCGCCCCACACCTGCTGCATCGTAAAGCGCAGATGCGCCTGATCTTCATGCAGCGCTTCGGCCAGCCCATACCCGTCGGCGCTGGTGAGGCAGTGCAGCGGTTGCGCCAGCATGGCGCCGGCTTCGTCGCGCAGCAGGCAGACCTTGACCGCGTCGACACCACCCACCACCACCCCTGTCTGGCCGTTCTGCAGGCGCACCAGCGTGCCGGACGGCCAGGCGCCGATACACTGCATGAACTGCTGCATCAATTCGGGATCGACTTCGCGCGCGAGGCGTTCCAGCGCCTCCGGCGGCAGCAGCGAACGGCGGTAATTGCGCGCCGACACCAGCGCGCAGTAGCGGTCGGCCAGGGCGATCAGCCTGGCGTTGTCGGCGATCTCGTCGCCCATGCGGCCTTCGGGGTAGCCGCTGCCATCGCTGTTTTCGTGATGCAGCAGCACATAATTGAGCCATTCCTCGTCGTTGACGCCGGCCCAGCGCAGCAGCTCGACGCTCTCGTGCGGATGGCGCCGCACCATCGCGCGCTCTTCGCTGGTGAGCGCGCCGTCGCGGCCATGGAAGACCTCGGCCTGGCGCACCATGCCCACGTTCATGGTCAGCGCGGCCGCTGCCACCAGTTGCAGTTCGGCGTCGGACTTGCCCATGGCGGCGCCCAGCAGCGCCACCACCACGGCGCTTTCGGTGCAGTGGCGCACGCCGTACGGGCCGGCGATCTGATTGAGCAGCACCGTGCCCAGTGCGACCTCGGGCGCGCGCCGCACCGCCGCGACCAGCTCGGCCGCGATGGTGCGCAGTTCGGTATCGGCGTTCGCGTGATTGCGCAGCCCGATCAGGGTATGTTCGAGCCGTTTGTTCAGATCGTTCAGGGTGTGCAGCACCGAGGACGACACGGGCGGGGGCGCGGGCGCCACCGGGGCCGCGGGCGCTTGCGCCGGCGGGACGCCGAACAGCAGCTCGGTCAGCTTGATGCGCCTGAATGCCATGCCTGTCTCCCGGCGGTATTAGAGCCTGGCCAGCCGGTCGAGCGCCAGGCGCAGGGTGTCGTCCTTTTTTGCAAAGCAGAAGCGCACGATGCCGGACTCGGTCGCATCGCTGTAAAAGGCCGACACGGGAATCGCTGCAACCTTGATTTCGCTGGTCAGCCACTCTGCAAAGTCCGCCTCCAGTATAGGCGAAATCGCGTCGTATCTGACACATTGAAAATAGGTTCCGTCGGATGGCAGCAACGTGAAGCGCGTGGCGCGCAATCCGTCGCGGAACAAGTCGCGTTTGCGCTGGTAAAACGCGGGCAGATCGCGGTAGGGCGCCGGATCGGCCAGGTGCGCGGCCAGGGCATGCTGCATTGGCGTATTGACCGAAAAGACGTTGTACTGGTGGACCTTGCGGAACTCCGCCGTCAACGTTGCCGGCGCGGCCACGTAGCCGATTTTCCATCCGGTGACATGGTAGGTCTTGCCGAAGCTCGATACCACGAAGGCGCGTTCGGCCAGTTCCGGATAGCGGCACAGCGACTCGTGCTGGCGGCCGTCGTACACCATGTGCTCGTAGACTTCGTCGGAAAGCAGCAGCACGCCGGTGCCGCGCACGATGTCGGCCAGGGCGCGGATATCGGCCTGGCGCAGGACCGAGCCGGTCGGATTGTGCGGGGTATTGATGATGATCAGGCGGGTGCGCCCGTTCACCGCCGCCGCCACCTCGTTCCAGGGAACCGAAAAACCGCGCTCGCCCAGCCGCATCTGCACCCGCACCGGCACGCCACCGGCCAGCGCGATGGCCGGCAGATAGCTGTCGTAGACCGGCTCGATGACGATCACTTCGTCGCCCGGATGCACGCAGCACAGGATGGCGGTGGTCAAGGCCTGGGTGGCGCCGGCGGTCACGGTGATCTCGCTGGCGGCGTCGTAGCGGGCGCCATAGGTGAGGCCGATCTTGGCGGCGATGGCATCGAGCAGCGGCGCCGCGCCGGCCATCGGCGGATATTGATTATGGCCGGCACGCATGGCCTGGTCGACCCGGTCGAGCAGGGCCGGGTCGCAGGCAAAGTCCGGAAACCCCTGGCCCAGGTTGACCGCCTGGTGCTCGGCGGCCAGGGCCGACATGCGGGTGAAAATGGTGGTGCCCACGGCGGGCAATTTAGTCGGCAGGAATGGCGTGGACATGGTGAGGAACAGCGGTCGTTGCAATACCGTCTATTCTAGCTTGAGCCAGGCTTCCGGCTGCATGATCCGGAAAAGGCCGGCCTGCGCGGTCTTGCGCGCCAGCTTCAGCAGCGCTTTATCCTTGGTGATGAGAATCTCGGCGCCCGCATCGCGCGCCACTTCCAGAAACTTCTGGTCGTCCTTGTCGGTGCACACCGGCAGGCGGATCAGTTTGGGCTGCGGCTCGACCACCGTGATCAGGGTGTCGAAACGTTCGGCGGAGGTGGCCCGCGTGGTCTCGTCCAGCGGCAGATGGGAATAGTGCAGAACGACCCGGTATTCGTCGCGGCAATCGGCGCGGGTGACGGCTTGCACCGTGCCGCTTTCGATGGCGGCCAGGAGGTTCGCCCAGCGCGGATCGTGGAACACGAACAGGTCGAGGCAGACATTGGTGTCAAGCACGATGCGTTTGGCTGGAGCAGGTATCATGTCGGGTTGTTTTATTGAATGTTGAATTGAATCTTATGCTGATTGTTCTGTCGCCCGCCAAATCGCTCGACTTCGATACCCCCGTCACCACCAAGCTCCAGACCACGCCCGACTTCCTCGACCGTTCCGCCCAGCTGATCGATGCGCTGCGCGCCTATTCGCCCGGCCAGCTTGCCGAGCTCATGAGCATATCCGATGCGCTGTCGGTGCTCAACGTCGGCCGCTACGCGAGCTGGACGCCGGACACCAGCGAAGCGCGCCAGGCCATCATGGCCTTCAATGGCGACGTCTATAACGGCTTCGCCGCGCGCTCCTTGAAACCGAAGCAGCTGGGCTGGGCGCAGGACCATGTGCGCATCCTGTCGGGCCTGTATGGCGTGCTGCGCCCGTTCGACCTGATTCATCCGCACCGGCTGGAGATGGGCACCAGGCTGGGCACGGCGCAAGGCAAGGACTTGTACGGCTTCTGGGGCGACAGCGTGACCGCGGCGCTGAACCGGCAAATTGCCGACACGGGTGCGCAGGTGCTGGTCAATCTGGCGTCGGAGGAATATTTCAAGTCGGTCAGGCCGAAGCTGCTGGACGTTCCGGTGATCACCCCGGTGTTCGAGGAATGGAAGGGCGGGCGCTATAAAATCATTTCCTTCTTCGCCAAGCAGGCGCGCGGCATGATGGCGCGCTACGCGGCGGAAAAAGGTTTGAGCGACGCGGCCAAGCTGAAGAACTTCAAGGTCGATGGCTATGCCTTCGACAGGAAGGCATCGTCGGAGTCGTCGTGGGTGTTCCGCCGCAGGGTGGACTAGTACCGTCGTCCCCGCTTGCGCGAGGACGACTGCATCACTTCTTCGCCCAGAACTTCCACCAGCCGCCATCTTCGGCCGGCTTGAGGAACTTGCTGTTCGGGTAGTTCTTTAGAAATACGCGCTGCGCGTCGTCGCGCAGGTCGTACATGCCCAGCTTGTCGTAGTTGCGCACCATGAGGAACAGGGCTTCCTCGCGTGCCGGCGCATCGGTGTAATCGCGCACCGCGCCCATGGCACGATTGAGCGACGCCAGGAAGGCGCCGCGGCGGAAGTAGTAGTTCGCCACGTGCACTTCATACTGCGCCATCGCATTGATCAAATACTTCATGCGCGCAATCGAATCCGGCGCGTACGAACTGTCGGGGAACTTGTCGACCAGTTCCTTGAACGCCTGGAACGATTCGCGCGTCGCCTTCGGGTCGCGTTCGGTCGGGTCCTGGGTGTACAGCTGGCCCAGGAAGCCGATCTGGTCGTTGAAGTTGATCAGGCCGCGCAGGTAATACATGTAGTCGACCGCCGGATGATTCGGGTGCAGCTTGATGAAGCGCTCCACCGCCGCCAGCGATTGCGCCGCGTCCTGCATCTTGTAGTAGCCGTAGGCGATTTCCATCTGCGCCTGCACGGCGTAATTGCCGAACGGGTAGTTGGTCTCGAGCTTCTCGAACATCTTGATCGCCGACTCGTAATGACCCGCGTTCATTTCCTCGCGTGCCTCGGCGTATAATTTCGTCACCGGCCAGTTCTTGGTCTCATCGGTCTTCTCTGGAAACAGACTACAGGCTGACAGACTGAACAGAACGGCGCTGGCAATGACAAGCGATAATTTTTTCTGCATGACTTTCTGAAGTTTTTGCACGAGAGTATTCTGAGATTCAACGAAAGGCTGATTATAGCCCATGGGACTGCTGTGACATTAACTCCAACGCCGAATCAGGCGGAACACCTCTCCGATCCATTGCTCGACGACGAATTCGATGACATCGACGAGGTCATCTCGAATGGCCCGGACCTGTCCCCGATCACTCTGGAACTGGACAACAGCGCTTGCGGGCAACGCCTTGACAAGGTCATCGCCGGCCTGGTGCCGCAGTTTTCCCGCAGCCGCCTGCAACTGTGGTTCGAGGGCGGCCACGTGCTGGTCGACGGCAAACCGGCGCGCGGCAAGGATACCGCCTACGGCGACGAGACCGTCGTCGTCATGCCGCAAAGCGCGCCGGAAGATGCGGCCTACACGCCGCAGGACCTGCCGCTCAATATCGTCTACGAAGACGGCGACATCATCGTCATCAACAAGCCGGCCGGTCTGGTCGTGCACCCGGGCGCCGGCAACTGGAATGGCACCTTGCTCAATGGCTTGCTGCATCATTGCCCGCAACTGGCCAATGTGCCGCGCGCCGGCATCGTGCACCGGCTCGACAAGGACACCAGCGGCCTGATGGTGATCGGCAAAACCCTGGCGGCCCAGACCGACCTGGTGCGCCAGTTGCAGGCGCGCAGCGTCAAGCGCGAATATTTCGCGCTGGTGTGGGGCACCCCGCATCTGTCCGGCACCATCGATTCCTCGATCGGGCGCCACCCGAAAGACCGGGTCAAGATGGCCGTGTCGACCAATTTCTCGGCCAAGCCGGCCATTACCCATTACGAGCGCATCGCCACCGGCATGCTGGACCGCCGTCCGGTCAGCCTGGTGCAGTGCCGCCTCGAAACCGGCCGCACGCACCAGATCCGCGTGCACATGCTGTCGATCGGCTACGCGCTGGTGGGCGACTCGGTGTACGGCAAGCAGCACCTGAGCCCGGTGTTCCACCGCCAGGCCCTGCAGGCGCGCCGCCTCGGGCTGGTGCATCCGGCCACCGGGGAAGCCTGTGAATGGATCGTGCCGCTGGCCGACGATTTCGCCGAGCTGATCGCCAATGCCGGCATTGCCGAGCCGGAACAGGTCTGATGGACTTCGAGCCCATCGTTCCCGACTGGCCGGATATGCCGGCCAATGTCGGCGCGCTGGCCAGTACCCGCGGTGGTGGTGTCAGCCTGCCGCCATATGACTCGCTCAACCTGGGCCAGCACGTGGCCGACGATCCGGCCCTGGTCGAGCGCAACCGCGCACGGCTGGCCGAGGCGCTGCCGAACTACCCGGCCTTCATCTGGCAGGTGCATGGTACGGCGGTGGTGGATGCGGCAAGCGTGACGCCGCGCTCGAAAGGGCCGGATGCCGACGCCAGCATCGCCACCGGGCCCGGCGTGGTGTGCACGGTCATGACGGCCGACTGCCTGCCGGTGCTGCTGGCCGACGTGGACGGCAAGGTGGTCGGCGCGGCCCATGCCGGCTGGCGCGGACTGGCGGCCGGCGTACTGAACCGGACGGTGGAGGCGATGCGCGCGGCCGGCGCGGGCGACATCACCGCATGGCTGGGGCCGGCCATTGGTCCCAATGAATTCGAAGTCGGCGCCGATGTGCTGGACGCCTTTGTGGGCGCAGCCAGGAACCCGGCCGAGGCGGACCGGCTGCGGGCCGCCTTCGCCGCCCTTGCCGCCAGTCCGGGCAAGTATTTGGCGGACATCTATGCGCTGGGCCGCTGCTTTTTGGCGCGCGACGGCGTGCTGCGCGTATCCGGCGGCACCCACTGCACGGTGACGGAAGCTGAGCGCTTCTTTTCGTACCGGCGCGATGGCGTGACAGGGCGGCAGGCGACCATGATCTGGCGCCGCTAGTCGGCCCCAGGCTTGCGGGCCGCTTCGCGCGCGGCACGGCGCCGCTTGGAACCGCTTAGATAATATAGAATTGCCAAGGGGACCACACAATACAAGACGAACGTCATGATCCCGGCAACGACACTGGTTTCCGTGATCGACATCAGACCGACCACGTAGATCCAGGCGACCGCGACAATCCACATACGATTCCTTTTTTAAATTGAAATATTGGACGCACACATGAATATGCCCGACCCGCAAGCCATGGCCGCACAATGGATGTCGCACGTGACGGCCCCCAACGCATGGCAATCGATGTTCAACATGCCGCAGGTCGAGCCTAATCCGCTGGCCGGCATTCTCAAGGATGTCGGCGCGGGCATCAACCCCGCCACGCTCGAGACGCTGCGCAACGAGTACCTGCAAAAAGCCGGGCAGATCTGGCAAGACTTCATGGCCGGCAAAATCCCCGAACTGAAGGACCGCCGCTTCGCCGCGCCGG
This sequence comes from uncultured Oxalobacteraceae bacterium, assembly GCA_946480015.1. Next base: position 18,543 of record CAMLIL010000070.1, read on the forward strand.
AATGGCGCGCCAATCCGCTGTCCACCTTCAATGTCGCATCATACCTGCTCAACGCCGAATTCCTGCTGGCCCTTGCCGATGCGGTCGAGGCGCCGCCCAAGGAACAGCACAAGATCAAGTTCGCCGTGCAGCAAATGGTCGACGCCATGTCGCCGGCCAATTTCCTGGCCACGAACCCGGAAGCCCAGCAGCAACTGATCGACACCAAGGGCGAGAGCCTGACCAAAGGCTTGGCCAATATGCTGGCCGACATGCAGAAGGGCCGCATTTCGCTGTCGGACGAGTCGGCCTTTGAAGTGGGGCGCAATGTGGCCACCACGCCGGGGCAGGTGGTGTTCCAGAACCAGCTGTTCCAGCTGATCCAGTACACGCCGACCACCGCCAAGGTGCACGCGGTGCCGCTGCTGATGGTCCCGCCTTGCATCAACAAGTTTTACATTCTCGACCTGCAACCGGAAAATTCCCTGGTGCGTTACGCCGTGGAGCAGGGCAATACCGTGTTCCTGATCTCGTGGCGCAACCCGGACAAGTCGCTCGCCGGCACCACCTGGGACGATTACGTCAGCCTGGGCGCCATCAAAGCGATGGACGTGGTGCGCGATATCACCGGCGCCGAGAAAGTCAACGCCTTCGGCTTTTGCGTCGGCGGCACCATTCTCAGCAGTGCATTGGCCGTGCTGGCCGCGCGCGGCCAGCACCCGGCCGCCAGCCTGACCTTGCTGACGACCTTGCTCGACTTCGAAGACCCGGGCGTGCTCGACGTGTTCATCGACGAAACCCAGGTTGGCTTGCGCGAGCAGCAACTGGCCAAGGGCGGCCTGATGCCCGGCCGCGACCTGGCCTCGACCTTCTCGGCGCTGCGGCCCAATGATCTGGTGTGGAACTATGTGCAGTCGAATTATCTGAAGGGCAAGGAGCCGCCGCCATTCGACCTGCTGTACTGGAATTCCGACAGCACCAACCTGGCCGGGCCGATGTTCTGCTGGTACCTGCGCAATATGTACCTGGAAAACAATCTCAAGGAAGGCGGCAAGCTGAGGATCGCCGGGATGCCGGTGGATCTGGGCAGCATCAGCGCGCCGGCCTTCATCTACGGCTCGCGCGAAGATCACATCGTGCCCTGGACGTCCTCCTATGCATCGACGACGCTCTTGAATCCCTCCAATCCCAAGGCCAACCGTTTCATTCTCGGGGCGTCCGGCCACATTGCCGGCGTGATCAATCCGGCCTCGAAGAACAAACGCAGCTACTGGACCAACGACGTCAAGCCCAAAGGCAAGGCCAAGGCCCCAACCCTGTCAGCCGAGCAATGGCTGGACGGGGCCACCGAGCACAAAGGCAGCTGGTGGCCGGAATGGGCGGCGTTTCTGGCCGAACACGGCGGCGACGATGTGGCGGCCCCTGCCCAGCCCGGCAATAACCGGTATCAGCCGCTCGAAAGGGCGCCGGGCACCTACGTCAAGGTGCGCGCCGACTAAGTGAACGATTGCGTGGAGCAAGGGGGCTTGCTCCGCGCAATCTCCTTTGGGTGCGACGCAATATTTGCTGCACCTGCACGCGCAACGTGGTATTTTGTTCTTTGTTCACGTCCCGCGTGAACAAAGCGGTCGCGCGTCAGGAGCATACCGTCCGCTTGGCCTCGACAATCAGATAAAAAAGCGCTGCGGCGCAATAAGTGGAAACTTGAGATGAGTAGTGCAAAAAAGAACACAGAACGCCTGATCAAGAAATATCCGAATCGTCGCCTTTACGACACCCAGACCAGTTCGTACATTACCTTGACCGACGTGAAACAGTTGGTGCTCGATGCCGACGAATTCACCGTTGTCGATGCCAAGACCAATGAAGACCTGACGCGCAGCATCCTGCTGCAAATCATTCTGGAAGAGGAAGCCAACGGCATTCCCATGTTCTCCAGCGGCGTGCTGTCGCAGATCATCCGCTATTACGGCCATGCCATGCAGGGGATGATGGGTTCCTATCTGGAAAAGAACGTGCAGGCATTCACCGATATCCAGAACAAGTTCACCAGCGGCGCAAGCGGCGCCTTCGAAGGCAAGCCGTTCAGCCCCGAAATGTGGACCCAGTTCATGAATATCCAGGGCCCGATGATGCAGGGCATGATGAACAACTACATCGACCAGAGCAAAAACCTGTTCGTGCAAATGCAGGAACAGATGCAAAATCAAAGCAAGACCCTGTTTGGCGCGGCGTTCCCGTTCCCGCCGGTGGACAAGAACAAGTAAAGGCAGGCAAGGGGCGCGGCACCAATCGCGCGCCTTAAACGGGTACAATAGCGGATTACCCTGCTTTATTGTGCCCCATCATGTCCGAATTGCGCCGTATTCCCCTCACCACCGCCGCACCCAAGGTCGGCTTCGTTTCGCTCGGCTGCCCCAAGGCGCTGGTCGATTCCGAACAGATCCTGACCCAGCTGCGCGCTGAAGGCTACGATACGGCCAAATCGTACGAAGGAGCCGATCTCGTCATCGTCAACACCTGCGGCTTCATTGATGCCGCCGTCCAGGAGTCGCTCGACGCCATCGGCGAAGCGCTGGCCGAAAACGGCCGCGTGATCGTCACAGGCTGCCTTGGCGCCAAGAAGGATGCGGCCGGCGACGACATCATCCAGAAAGTGCACCCGAAAGTGCTGGCCGTGACCGGCCCGCACGCGGTCGGCGAAGTGATGGACTCGGTCCACCTGCACTTGCCCAAACCGCACGAGCCCTTCCTGGACCTGGTGCCGGCGCAGGGCATCAAGCTCACGCCCAAGCATTACGCCTATCTCAAGATTTCCGAAGGCTGCAATCACCGCTGCAGCTTCTGCATCATCCCTTCGATGCGCGGCGACCTGGTCTCGCGCCCGATCGCCGACCTCATGCTGGAAGCGGAAAACCTGTTCAAGGCCGGGGTCAAGGAATTGCTGGTGATCTCGCAAGACACCAGCGCCTACGGCGTCGACGTCAAATTCCGCTCCGGCTTCTGGAACGGCCGTCCGGTCAAGACCCACATGACGCAGCTGGTCGAAGCGCTCGGCCAGCTGGCCGCGCAATACGGTGCCTGGGTGCGCCTGCACTATGTGTACCCGTATCCGCACGTCGACCAGGTGATCCCGATGATGAGCGGCGGCCATGTGCTGCCTTACCTCGACATTCCGCTGCAGCACGCCCATCCCGAGGTGCTCAAGCGCATGAAGCGCCCGGCCAGCGGCGAAAAGAACCTCGACCGCATCCAGGCATGGCGCGCCATGAATCCGGAGCTGACCATCCGCTCCACCTTCATCGCCGGCTTTCCCGGCGAAACCGAAGCCGAGTTCGAATACCTGCTGGACTTCCTCAAGGAAGCGCAGATCGACCGTCTGGGCTGCTTCGCCTATTCGCCCGTCGAAGGCGCGACCGCCAACGAACTGGCCAATCCGGTGCCGGAAGAAGTGCGCGAAGAGCGCCGCGCGCGTGTCATGCTGCTGCAAGAGGAAATTTCGGCCAAGCGCCTGCAAGCCAAGGTCGGCAAGACCGTGCGCGTGCTGATCGATGAGGTCAACCCGCGCGAAGCCATTGGCCGCTCGGCTGCGGACGCGCCGGAAATCGACGGCGTGGTCCACATCAAGCGCTCGCTGGTGCCAGGCAAAAAGTTGTCGGTGGGCGAATTCGCCGACGTCATCGTGACCAAGGCTGACGCGCACGACCTGTGGGCGTCCGTGGCCTGAACAAGCGGGAGCAGCGAATGAAGAAAACCGTCCAGACTTCGCTGATCCACAACGACTACCAGCCGCCAGCCGGTTTCGGCGCCTTTCCGGTGCCGATCCACCATGCCTCGACCGTGCTGTTCAAGGACGTGGCGGCGCTGCGCTCGGGCGACTGGAAAGACAAGAACGCCTATACCTACGGCCTGCACGGCACGCCGACCACCTTCACGCTGGAAGCGCGCATTGCCGCCATCGAAGGCGGCAACTATTGCCTGCTGGCGCCAAGCGGCCTGGCGGCGATCGCCATGATCGACCTGGCCTTGCTCAAGAGCGGGGACGATGTTCTGCTGCCCGACAACGTCTACAACCCCAACCGTGAACTGGGGCGCTGGCTGAGTGCCGACTTCGGCGTCACCGCGCGCTATTACGATCCGCTGATCGGCGCCGGAATTGCCGAACTCATTCAGGACAGCACCAAGCTGATCTGGACCGAAGCGCCCGGCTCGGTGTCGATGGAGGTGCCGGACCTGCCCGCGATCTGCGCGGCGGCCCATGCGCGCGGCGTCCTGGTGGCGCTCGACAACACCTGGTCCGGCGGACTGGCGCTGTGCGGCTTCGACAAGGGCGTCGATGTCGTCATGCAGGCGCTGACCAAATACCAGTCGGGCGGCTCGGACGTACTGATGGGCGCGGTGGTGACGCGCGAGCGCGCCCTGATCGACCGTATCGCGCTGTCGCACATGCGGCTCGGCATGGGCGTGAGCGCCGACGATGCCTACCTGGTGCTGCGCGGCCTGCCGACCATGAAGCTGCGTTTCGATGCCCACGACGCCAGTGCGCGCAAGGTGGCGGCCTGGCTGAAGGCGCGCCCGGAGATTGCCAAGGTCTTGCATCCGGCCTTTCCGGACTGCCCCGGCCACGACAACTGGAAGCGCGACTTCAGCGGCGCCGGCGGGCTGTTTTCAGTCCTGTTCGACGCGCGCTACACCGAAGCGCAAACCGACCGTTTCGTCGACGCGCTGACCCTGTTCGGGCTGGGCTACAGCTGGGGCGGCGCCAACAGCCTGGTCATGCCGTACCGCATCCAGGCCATGCGCAGGCAATGGAAGGACCAGGGCATCCTGGTGCGTTTCAACATCGGCCTGGAGGACGCGGACGATCTGATTGCGGATATCGGTCAGGCGCTGGAATCGCTAAAAATATAGCCACACGGAAACTTTGGAGTTATGCTCGGGTTCTGTTAATTTTTATGGTAACCGAACCTCTCATGAGCCACCGCCTCCTGTTTGCCGCCGTCACCATTGCCCTCAGCGCCATCTTCACCCCATCCCAGGCTCAATCGCGCCAGCAGGAAATGGCGGTCACGGTGCCGATCCAGTTCCATTATCTGTCCTTCCTGCCGAAATCGTATTCCGCCAAGGGCGCGCCGGTGCCGCTGATTGTGTTCCTGCACGGCTCGGGCGAAGGTGGCACCGACCTCAATCTGGTCAAGAAGTGGGGGCCGCCGGCCTTGGCCGAAGCCAATCCGGACTTTCCCTTCATGGTGGTGTCGCCGCAAATGCCGGAGGGCGAGAACTGGAATACTGAAATGCTGAAAGGCATGCTGGACGAAGTGTTGGCGAAATACAACGTCGACCGCCACCGGGTGTACTTGACCGGGCTGAGCCTGGGCGGCTTCGGCACCTGGAAAATGGCCATGCGCTATCCCGAGTATTTCGCAGCGATCGCGCCGGTAGCCGGTGCGGGCGATCCGAGCACGCTGGGCAGGATCAAGTCGATTCCGACCTGGGTTTTCCATGGCAAGAAGGACGAATCGGTGCCGGAGCTGGCATCGGCCATGATGGTCAAGGACTTGCGGGACCAGGGCGGCAAGGTCAAGTACACCGTGCTGCCCGAGGGCGGCCACCTCGAGGCGTGGGTGCATGCCTACGATCCGAAGAACGGCCTGTTCGACTGGTTCCTGCAGCAGCGCCGTCCCTAGCCCGGCACCGGCTTGTTTTCGTTCAGGTTGAGAAAGCCGCGGATCAGGCGGTACGCCTTCCACAGCCAGACGACACCCCAGATGACGAGGGCGAGCGGAATGCCGACGAAGGTGGCGAAGACCACCCAGCCGATGAACACCCACAGGGCGTAGTAGATGAAGGACCAGATCATCCAGGTGTGATGGCTGTGGACCAGGGTGCCGGCGGTTTCCGGGCGCTTGATGACGTTGATGATGACCGGGATGATCGACAGCAGCCCGAGCGAGAAGAAAAACGTGGCCCCATGCACGAGATACAGGATGCGCGCCGTGTTTTTTGCGTCCTCGACATTGCGTTCCAAGACCAGCTCTTGCGACATGTTGCGCTCCCGTTGAAGGCTCGGGTCGATTGTATCAGGAGTGGCTTTTCGCCCACGCCACGATACTGCCCGCATCCATGGCGCCGGTCTGGCGCGCCACTTCGCGCCCGTTGCGAAACAGCGCCAGGGTAGGGATGCTGCGGATGTTGTAGCGCGCCCCCAGATCCTGATTGGCCTCGGTGTCGACCTTCAGCAGCCGCATGCCCGGTTCCAGCCGTTGCGCGGCGCTCTGGTAGGCCGGCGTCATCATCTTGCAGGGACCGCACCACGGCGCCCAGAAATCCACCAGCACCGGCACCTCATTGCGCTCGATGTGCCTGGCGAAGCGTGCGCTGGTGACGTCGGCCGGTTTGCCGGTGAACAGCGCGCGCGCACACTTGCCGCACACCGGCTGATCGGCCAGCCGCGCGGGCGCGAGGCGGTTGACCGCGTCGCAGTGCGGGCAGACAAGGTGGACCGGTTCGCTCATGACACTCTCCAGGGATGAACTTGATGCCCATATTGTAACGATCTGCGTGGCCGGCCGCGACTTGCTACACTGCGCCGATGACAATTGCCTCCAGCACATCGGGTCTGCTGCGCATCGGCTGCGCCGGATGGAGCATTCCCGCCGTGTCCGCCGCCGCCTTTCCGGCCGCGGGCAGCCACCTTGAACGCTATGCCGCCGTGCTCAACACGGTGGAGATCAATTCTTCGTTCTACCGGCCGCACCAGCCCAAGACCTACGCGCGCTGGGCAGCCAGCGTCCCGGACGACTTCCGATTCTCGGTCAAGCTGCCGCGCAGCATCACCCACGATGCGCAATTGCGTGACATCGGCGCGCCGCTGGCGCAATTTGCCGGTGAGGCTGGCGCCCTCGGTGGCAAGCTCGGCTGCATCCTGGTGCAGCTGCCGCCCAAACTGGCCTTCGATGGCGCCGTGGCCGAGCGGTTTTTCCTGGATCTGCGCGCCGCCTTCGCCTGCACCCTGGTCTGTGAAGCACGCAACCCCAGCTGGTTCGGCGCCGACGCCAGCGCCTTGCTGCGCGAGCACGGCATCACGCGCGTGATCGCCGATCCGCCCAAGGGCCAGCCGGGTGCGCACGAACCGACCACGTCCACCATCTATGCGCGCCTGCACGGCGCGCCACGGATCTATTACTCGGCCTATCCGGCGCACTACCTGGAACAGCTGGGGCGCGACTTGGCCACCCACGCCGCAGCCGGGCGTGACGTGTGGCTTATTTTCGACAATACCTTGTCGCCCAGCTTCATGGATGAGGTGTTGACGGCAGCAGGCGCGGCACGCTCAGTCTGAGCTGGACGGCGGCGCCGATTCGAGCACGATCAGCCGACGGCGCCCCGCGCGCTGTTCGTCCAGGCCGCGCCTGAAATTGGGTACGCTCAGCAGCAGGCGGTCGAAACTGCCGTCGGCCTGGGCCATTCGCAGGCCGCGCTCGAGCCGTTCGGCCAGGGCGGTGTTGTTGCGGTTGACGAAAAAGTAGAACGGCATGTGGTAATACAACATGATGTCGTTCTCGATGGTCAGATCGTGATTTTCCGGCAAGGCCATCTCGGCCCCGACTTCGAACAGGCCGCGCGCAAAATAGTCGAAGCGGTTGACCGCCAGCATGCGGTACAAGGATTCATGCTTCAGCCCATTGACCACGGGCAGCCTGTTTCTGGCGTAGACGGCATTGTCCGGCCATTGGGTCCCCACGCCGGCGCGCAGCGCGCGCAGGTCGTCCAGGCTGCGCACCTGATCGAAGCGGGCCTGGTCGCCCTTGCGAATGACCAGCACGCGGAAATTGTTCAGCTCACGCAGCAGCGACACGCGTACCGGAAGCAGTTCGCGTTCGCGCGCAGGACTGGTGGCGTTCCATAGCAGGTTCACCACGCCATTGTTCTTGACTTCCTCGGTGCTGCGCGCGCCCGTCATGTTGCCGGGGTAGGTTTCGATGGTGAACGAGCCGCCCGGCTCCTGGGTCTTGCGCAGTGCCAGCTCGAGCAGCCTGTAGAAATAGCGCGATTCCGGTCGATCCTTGTACTGAAAGCCTGGCACGACCAGCTTGATGGGCTCGGCAGAGTGCGCTGCGCCGGCCAGCAAACTCACCACGAGCGTGAGAAGAAGGTATTTCATGTGCCCAAACAGTAATCGGTCCATCGGTATTGTACCTGTTCAGGCGAGGGCGGCGTCGAGATCGTCGAGCTTGATCGGCTTGGTGAAGTGGTAGGCAAATCCGGCCGCCAGCGCCTTGGCGCGGTCGGCATCGCTGCCGTAGCCGGTCAGCGCCACCAGGGCGATGTCGGCGGTCGCAGGCGCGCTCTTGAGTTGCCGCGCCACCTCGTAGCCATCCATGCCGGGCAGGCCGATGTCGATGAACGCCACCTCCGGCTGGCGGGTCTGCGCCAGCGCGATGCCATCGCTGCCGTTCTCGGCCGCGTACACCTGGCAGGCGCGCATTTCCAGCAGGATGGCCAACATTTCGCGCGCGTCGGCATTGTCTTCGATTAGCAGCACGCGGCGCTGGCGCTCGGCTGCCCTGGCCGCATCGGCCGGCGCGTCCGGCACGGTCCCGGTGTGCAGCGGCAAGCGCACCCTGACGGTGGTGCCCAGGCCGGCGCCGGCACTGGCAATGTCCACCGAACCGCCATGCAGCTCGACCAGGCGGCGTACCAGCGACAGGCCGATGCCGAGCCCGCCATGCGCGCGCTGCAGCGACTGTTTGCCTTGCACAAACACGTCGAACACGGTGGGCAGCAGGTCGGGGGCGATGCCCTGGCCGGAATCGCGCACAGTGAACTCGGCCATGCCGTCGACAGGGCGGATGGTGACCTGCACCAGGCCGCCGTCCGGACTGTATTTGATGGCGTTGTCCAGGATATTGTCGACCACTTGCAGCAGGCGGGTCGGGTCGGCGCTGACCGGTGCCGGCACCGCGTCCACGCGCAGATCGAAGCCGGCCGCGCGGCCGCTGCCCTGCAAGGTATCGATGCAGCGCCTGACGACGTCGGCCAGGTCCACCGTTTCGGTCTGCAGCGTCATTTTGCCCATCAGCGCGCGATTGACTTCGAGCAGGTCGTTGACCAGCTTGGTCAGGTGATCGGTCTGGCGCCGCAGCACCTCGCGCGCGCGCTCGGTGACGGCGGGCGCGAGCAGGCGCTCGCGCTCGAGCAGGCTGACCGCGCTGGCGATCGCGCCAAGGGGATTGCGCAATTCGTGGCCGAGCATGGCCAGGAACTCGTCTTTGGCGGCGTTCTGTTCCTCCGCCCGGGCGCGCGCCTGTTTCTCCAGGCCATGGAGTTCATTGCGCTCGCGTTCGGCATCCGAGCGCGACGCCATTTCCGCCTGCAGTCGGCGGCTGGCTTCCAGGATCGATTCGTTCAGGCGTTCCAGCTCGACGATGGCCGAGCGCGGCAGCGATTTGACTTCGCCGCCGCGGCCCAGCAGGCTGGCGCTCTCCGAGGCGCGGCTGACGTAGCGCACCAGATGGCGGCCCGCGAACATGGTCAGCGCCAGCGCCGAGATCAGCGCGATGAACAGGCCGACGCCGATGATGGACACGCCGCGCCGCACCGCGCCATCGATCTCGCTGACCGGCGCGCCGATCAGGATCGACCAGTTCGACAATGCCGAGCGGGTATAGGCGTCGTAGACTTCGGTGCCGGCGCCGTTGACGTGGCGGAACACCCCGGTGCGCGCGCTGCCGACTGCCCGCAGCGTTTCGCCACCGACCTTGCGGCCCACAAAATCGTCGGCGTGTTCGCTGCGCGCGATCACGATGCCGTTCTGATCGAGGATGCTGATGCGCCACGAGGGCGGCAAGGTGCCACTGCCAAACGTATGCGTGAAGAACTGCGGAGAAAATGCCTGGCCGATCACGTACGCCTTGCCGTTGGCGGCCGTGATCGGCATCTCGACCATCACGAAATGATTCTTGAGCGACTCGCCCCATTTAATGCCCGTCACCTGGCCTTCGCCGGTCGTGAGCATCTTTTCTACCTGTTCGGGATCGCGCCGCCGCGGCAAGGCATCGGTAAAGGGGAGGCGCGTATTGACCAGCTGCTGGCCGTCCTGCGCGTACAGAATGATCCACGCGCCGGGCCCGGCGTTGGCCTGGGCGGCTTCGTGATAAAACTTCTTCAGGTCGTCGCGCGCCAGCGCGCTGGAATGGGCCAGCACCTTCAGCACCGATTGCGCGCGATGAATGTCGGCATCGATCATCAGCGCCGTCAGGCCGGCGTTTTCCTCGATGCGGCCGATGGCCGACGCGTTCTGGGCTTGCTGCAGGGAGTTGAGCGCCATGCCACAAAACAAAGCGACAGGTACCACGATCGTGGACGCGAGCAGAAAGTAGAACGTGCGCAGTCTCATGCAGGGGCGCCAAGGGAACAAGGAGCGCCGATTTTACATGATCGCAATAAATTAGCCGCTCTGTGCCGTGCGCGCTCCATGCGGTCCGCATGAGGCGCGGTCGCAGATAGCCGCGTTCGCTGCAGGGGGAGGGGTGCGGAGGAGGCAATGGGCTGCACTGCCTCCATTGTGCCGTCTTAGCGGTGGCGATGGCCCCCGCGGAAGCGTCCGCCACCGCCCCAGTGGCGGCCGAACACAAAGCCCAGGCTCAGCGAGACCGGCGGGTAGTAATAGGACGGCTCGACGTAGACGGGTGCCGGCACGTAGACGGGGGCTGGCTGGTAGATCGGCGCCGGCTGGTAGATCGGCGCGGACGAATACTCGACGCTGGTGCCGCTGCCCGATTCGCTGGCGATGCGTTCGGCGGTGCCGCGCGGCACGGGCGTGACCGAGACCACGCGCCATTGCGACGGGTCGGCCGGCTGGGCGTAGCTGTTGTACCCGTAGCGGTCCTGGGTGCTGGCGCAACCACCGAGCGCTGCCAGCACAGCGATGACAATCAGATGTTTCATGGTGCGTGTCCTCCACATGCGATTATCTCACTATAGACAAGATCGGCCGCGCAAGAGAAGAGAATTACAGGGTGTTACATTCTATGTGGCCATGGAAACACGTGCGATATTTACACTGGATCTGTCGGGTCAGGCCAAAATAGCGAGCAGGCCATCGAGTCCCGTGTGATTGAGCGCCACGCTGGCTTGCGCGCGCACCACCGGCTTGGCACGGAAGGCCACCGACAGTCCGGCGATGCCCATCATCTTCAGGTCATTCGCGCCGTCGCCCATGACGATCGCCTGGGACGGATGAAAGCCCAGTTCCTCGCACACGCGCGCCACGGTACGGCGCTTTTCCTCGGCGTCGACGATCCCGCCGACCACTCGCCCGGTCAGCTTGCCGTTTTCGATTTCCAGCACGTTGGCGTGCGTATAGTCCAGCCCGAGGCGCGCCTGCAGCCTTTCGGTGAAGAAGGTGAACCCGCCCGACACCAGCAGGGTCTTCAGGCCCGCCGCCTTGACACCGGCGAGCATGGCTTCGCCGCCCATCGAAATGGCCAGGCGTTCGTCGTACACGCGCTGCAGCGCCGCCGCTTCCAGGCCTTCGAGCAGTGCCACGCGGCGCTTGAGGCTCTCGGAAAAATCCAGCTCGCCGCGCATGGCCGCTTCGGTGATCGCCGACACCTGTGGCTTCAGGCCCTGCATGTCCGCGATTTCGTCAATACACTCGATGGTGATCAGGGTCGAATCCATATCCATTGCGACCAGCTGAAAACTCTCCAGCGACACCCCGGCTTCGATGAAGGTGGCATCCAGCCGGGCCGCATCGGCGGCCTGCTCGATCTGCTGCCGGACCGATAGCTCGACGCCCTCGCAACGGATGGCCCGCTCGTGAATCCCGACGATGCGTGCGGGATTGGCCAGCGCGGCAACGCGGTGGAGTTCATCGGCGGTGGCATTCGGCCCTTGCAAAACCAGGTTCATCGTCTTCATTCGTATTTAGGCTAACAGTTGTTTAATCGTGTTCTTGACCTGCGTGACCCGCGCAGCCAGGTCGGGCATGCTGGCGGTGATCTTGAGCTTGTCCTGGCCGGCCAGCTTGA
>CAMLIL010000071.1 GCA_946480015.1 uncultured Oxalobacteraceae bacterium
TTCGTCGAAATTGAGCTGGTACAGGCCCATGGCGCTCATGGAAAACACGATGGCGGCGGCGAACGCCAGTGCGGACAGCAGGAAATTATGCAGATGCGGACGCGCCGCCAACTCGCTGCCATCGATGTAACGCACGGCTGCGCCGGCGTAAGCGGCGCCTACAAGCACGAGCACTTCCACAAAGAGCAGAAAAAACACTATCTTCGATACGTAATGATTCGAGATCTTTAACATTTTGCCTTCCGAATTCTTATTGTCTATTTGGAACGACTACGGTCATGCAGGCGCGCTGTGCAGTTTGCATCGCGCCACAGCGCAGCATGCTCCCCTATTAATGCGACTGCTTCATGACACTGCGCCCGCCTGCCGCCGGGGTATCGCGTGCTCAGAACTTCCCTGCTGCCGGCGCTGTCATGGCATTACTATTACCAGGGTCATCGGGCCTGGACACGGGCTTGACTAACACGCCGTGCGGAGACCAACCCTTTAAAGTTTCACCACAGAATTACCATTTGCCAATATATCAAGGTCAACTATATCACGTGTTGCTGCGGATTATCAACGCAAAGCAACAAATTTTGTTCAAAAGAAACAACGAGGCGCGTGAAAAGTTGTTTCCGAATTATTTCCCCTACTGGAAGCAGGGCGTCTCCGACACAAAATGCTGCACCACGGAAGGCTCCCTCCCCTTGCCTGGTACCATCGCCAGGGCCGGGCGAAGCGACAATATACGCAGTTTTTGTAGGACTCATCCGACCTAAATTGTAAAACTGTCCAAGTTGCGCAACGCTTTCAGACTATATTTTCACTTAAGGAAATTTTAGCATTTCCGACAACAATTATAGTGTCTGCTCAACAACAAAATCCAGGAATATTGGCGCGCTGCAGCATTTCTTTTCACGTATCGGCGATGCGGACGGGTGCACGGATGCGCGGGTTTGCGTGTGATTTACTCGGGAGAGGGAATCTGCGCGTTTTTTTCCTTATCAATTTGCCGATCGATGCATGAGTGCATTTATCTAATGTCAATATTAGCATTTGCACTATAATGTAAGTCGCCTCAACGAACCAGCCGCTTTCCTGACGTTGCGCGGCCGCGTTGTCGTTCAGTGCTTTGACCGCAGGTTGTTCGCGCGTCTTCATCAATATCACAGCAATCAGAACACGAAATGGGAGGATGCGGCATGAGCCTGCAGGATCTGCTCGGTGAGCGGCAACACAATCGCTTGTTGCGTCTGTCGTTTCCCAATAGCGATGGCCCTTCGGCGCATTTGCTCGTCAATCGGCTTGAGGCTTATGAAAGCTTGTCGAAGCCGTTCGAGTTCACGGTCGAACTGTTGTCCGATGATCCGAATGTGGCCCTCAAGGATTTACAGGGCAAGTTGCTTTGCGTGGAATTGGTGCGCCGGGATGGAAGCTTGCGCTACTTCACCGGCCGCGTGTTCAGTTTCGGCTTGAAGACCGTGGACGGCGGCGTTTCCTTCTACGAGGCCAAGCTGGGGCCGTGGTACAAGTATCTGAGCATGCGCAAGGATAACTATCTGTTTCATTACACGACGATGTATGAGCAGACAGCGAGTATCTTTGGCGATTACGGGGGCCTGGCGGACTGGGACTGGCGCGTGCAGGGCGCGAACGAGGTACTGACCGACTGCTGCCAGTTCGACGAAAGCGACCGCAATTTTCTGGAGCGGCGCTGGGCCTCTTCCGGCATCATCTACTGGTTCGAACACACCGCATCCGGACACAAACTCATTTTGTCGGACGACTCGACCGCTGCGGCGCCGATCGATGGCAGCCCCGAAATTGCCTTCCAGCGTCATGCCGGTTCGGCCCAGGAGGATGGCATCGGCGAATGGTCGCCGACGCGCCACATCGCTTTGGGCAGCGTGGCATTGGCCTCCTTCGACTTCAAGTCGCCGCATCCCGCCATGACGACGCTGCCGACGCTGAACCAGCAGGGCGATGTGCTCAATATCGAGTCCTACGAATACACCGGCGCCCTGGGTTTCAAGGGCGGGGCCGGCCGGCCGCTGGCACAACTGCGCATGGAAGAAGCCGAGGCGGCCGGCAAGCAATTCAACGGCAGTGGCAATAACCGCAGCGTCATGCCGGGGCGCTGGTTTCGCCTGACCGGCCACTTCGACGCGAGCGACCGCCAGGACGATGCGCAGGCACGCGAATTTCTGATTACGCAAGCGAGCCACAGCGCTTCCAATAATTACCACGTCCGCACGACCGAAGAGTCGCATTACGAGAACCGGCTGACCTGCATCCGCAAGATCATTCCCTACCGTGCCGGACGTGACCACAACAGTGTGGAGACCAGGATCTACGGCATCCAGACGGCCACGGTGGTGGGCCCTGCGGGCGAAGAAATCCACACGGATGAGTATGGCCGCGTGCGCGTGCAATTCCACTGGGACCGGGCGGGCAGCAACGATGCGAAGAGCTCGGCCTGGATCCGTGTCGCTACTTCCTGGGCCGGCGCCAACTTTGGCATGACATCGATTCCGCGCATCGGCACGGAGGTTATCGTTCAGTTTTTAGATGGCAACCCCAATCGGCCGCTGATCACCGGCATGGTGCCGAATGCACATACGATGCCGCCGTGGACGCTGCCGGCAAACAAGACGCAAAGCGGGATCTTGACCCGCTCGACGCCGGGCGGCAGCTACGCCAACGCCAACGCGCTGCGCTTCGAGGACAAGAAGGGCCAGGAGCAGCTGTGGCTGCACGCGGAAAAGGACCAGCTCACCGAAGTCGAGCACGACGAGGACAAGTGGGTCGGCAATGACCGCCGCAAGACGGTCGACCGGGACGAGACCAGCCATATCAAGCGCGATCGTACCGAAACCGTGGACCGCGACGAGAAGATCAGCATCGGTAACAACCGGACCGAGGATGTCGGAAAGAACGAGACCATCAGCATTGGCGACAACCGGACCGAGAATGTCGGCAAGAACGAGACGATCAGCATCGGCCAGAACCGGATGGAAGATGTCGGAAAGGACGAAACCGTCACCATCGGCGGCAGCCGCAGCGTCACGATCGGCCGCATGAAGACGGAAACCGTGGCGCTGGCCAAAATGCTGACGATCGGCGGCGCCTACCAGACCACCGTCGGGGCGGCGATGAACACCTCAGTCGCCTTGATGCAGGCCGAGCAGGTTAAGCTATCCAAGAGTGTCGCCGTGGGCCAGAAAATCAGCTTCACGGCGGGCGAGGAATTCCGCATCGAGGTTGGCGACAGCAGCTTCGTGATGAAGAAGGACGGACGCATCGAGATCACGGGCAAGGAGATCATCATCAAGGGTTCCAGGAAGGTCGAGCTGCATGGTGACGACGTCGACACCAATCCCAAAGGCTGATCGTCTTGTTGCCAATTATTCCCAGCCTGCGTTTCGACAACCGCACCGCTGTCGACGCCCTCCATTTCGATATGCTGGACCAGAACGGGGTTGCCTTCCATGTGATCGCGGCCAAGACAGCCTATGCCTTGGGTCCTTGCGGCTCCGATGGCCAGGCGGTGCTGACCGCCCTGGAAGAGCCGCGCCCGCTCGATCTGGAAGACCGCTATCACGACGACGACGTCGAGCAGAGCGTGCGCATGGAGAGCGACCTGGCGCCCTACAAGCCGGTGTGCGACGTGATTGTCGTGGGCGCCGGCCATGCGCCGGGCGGCCGCGCGGCGCGGCGCTTCACGGTGTCCCTGCACGTGCAGGCACCCGACCGGGCAGCGCCGCTTCCCGCCAAGCCGTATCCGCTCAATCCGACGCAGGCGCTATCGCCGCGCGCCTACGCTGAGTGGCAGGAACAGATGGCGCTGGCCCGTGCCACGCGTTTGCCTGGAGCGGTTCTGGTAAACAAGAGACTGGCGGTCACCGGCGAACGCAGCTTGCGCCGGCATCTGCTCCCGCTACGCCTGCTGCAAACGGCCATTGCGCTCGGCTCGCTGGGACTGGTGCGCTTGAATCCCTACCGGCTGACCGCGCCCGCTGCCGCCAAGTCGGTGCCGCTGCGCTACGAGTACGCGCAGGGCGGACAGTGTCGTGTCGAAGCGGCGGACGCCGCTGCCAAGCGGGTGCCCAGGCGCTATCGGCTGAGCGCGGAGCAGCAACAGCAGTATCCAGCGCCGGCCCAGCCGCCGCTCGCCCACGACAGCAGCCAGCGCAATCCCGGCGGGCGCGGCTTCGCGCGGCCGTGGTTCCTGCGCGCGGCCCGCGTCAAGCAGTTGCCGGCGCCTTGCATCGAATACGCGCACGCGCCATTTTCCGCGCGCCGCTTCTGGCGCAGTGCGCGCGGCAAAGGAGAGCTGGTGCCTGCCGGGTTCGGATTTGTTGGCCGCGGCTGGTTGCCGCGCCGCGAGTTAATCGGCACGTTCCAGGCGAAGGCGGCATGGGACCGGGATGAGCTGCCTCAGTTACCCAAGGATTTCGATTTTCGTTACTGGAACGGCGCGCCCGACGACCAGCAGTGCCGCCACCTGGAAGGAGGCGAGCGCTTCACCTTGACCAATGTATGTCCACCGTCGGCGCCGTTTGCGCGCGCCGGCGCGCAGGGCGACACCACGCTGTCCTTCACCTTGCCGCGCCAGTCGCTGTTCCTGCTGGCCGCCGATGCGGACGAGGCGGTGGCGGCCATGCCCTTGTCGATCGACACCGTCGTCATCGACCTGGACGCGAGCGTGGTCGAACTTGTGTGGCGGCGCTGCCTGGTTGCCGACGGCACGTTTGCGGATGCGCGTTTGCTGCACGCGGCCACGGCCGAACAACTGGACCGGCTGCGGGAATGGAACACCCCTCCGTCCGAAGCGGCCTCGTCCGACGAATCGCATTCTCTTGTTGCACCAACCTAGAGCACCATGGCCCACGAGACCGTTACCAAGTCGCAGCGTTTCTACTGCGTCAGCCTGAGCCCCGACATATGCAAGACGCCCGTCGGCAATAGCGTCGTTCCGATTCCCTACAATATTACGGGCGAGTTCAAGGATGCGCAGGCGGTGTCGAAAGACGTCAAGACGCACAGCGAGCCGGTCTTTTTGCACGATAAAAGCTTCATTCCAAGCGTGAAGGGCGACGAGCGCGGCACGCTCGGTGGCATCAAGAGCGGCACGTTCATGAAACGGGTCGAGTCGCTCCAGTTCAGTCCGACGAAAGGCTCGAACGGTACCCATACGATCCAGGAATCGCGGCTGGTCTGGATGAACGACCGCAATACCATGGGACGTGTGCTGGAACGCCAGGTGCAGGCGCCCAGGCCGCGGCTGAAGATCTTCGGGAAGGAAGTGCCGGCCTCGTTGCAGGACGCGGCGCAGATGTACAAGGACAACTACTCGGCATCCTTGCACCAGTTCGGCGGCGACGCCATGGACGTCGGCGGCAAGATCGGCATGGGCAGTGCCGCTCTGGGCGCGGCCGGCGCGGGCGTTGCAGCCACCGGGGTCGGGCTGCCGGTGGCCGCGGTCATGGAAGCGGGCGCCGCTGCGGGCGGCGTCACCGGCGGGGCGGTGGCGGGAACGGGCTTTGTTGTCGACACGGGCGCAACGGTGGCCGACAAGGCGGCCGATTTTATTCTCAGCGGCAAGATGCCTGACGTGATGGGCGTGGCGACGGGGATTGTCGTCAACGCGGCCGAGAATTTTGTTTTCAAAAAGATTTCCGGCGCCGGCAGTTTTCTCAAGAAGCTGTTCAAGAAAAAGGACGTGCCCGGGAAAACGCCGGCGCCGCCGAAAAAGGCACCGCCCCCGGACAAGGGAAATCACGACGACGGTAGCAACGGCGGCAAGGTCAAGCAGGAAAAGCGCCCCAAGCAGGACAAGCCGGCCGATTGCTGTCCGAAGAATACCGCGCCCGGCGGCAAGAGTGCGAAAACGACGAAGCCGGCCCACATCGGTACCGGCGAGGAAATTCTTTATCAAACCGATTTCGCCCTGGAAGGGCCGACGCCGCTTGAATGGTTGCGCACCTATCGTTCCGGATCGGAGACCGAGGATTGGAGCGTGCTCGGTGCGCGCTGGGCCTCTCCCTACACCGCATCGCTTTCGGTTTGCGCGCGCGGTGTTGTTTACCATGATGCGACCGGGCGCCCGGTGCGCTTGCCGGCGCTCGCCAATGGCGAGGAGTACAGGAGCGCCAGCGAGGGATTCCTGTTGCGCCATGACGGTCAGGACAGCTATAGCCTGACCTGGCACGATGGCACCATCGATTCGTTCGGCAGCCCTGTCGATGGTGTTTTGCCGCATGGTTACGATGGAGTCAATGCCATGCTGGCGCCGCGCGCCGCGCTAGGCACCAGGCGTTTGCGCCTGGGTGCACGCGTGCAGCGCGACGGGTCAGGCTTCGATGTGCAGTGGCGCGATGGCGCGGCGCCCGGCGAGGTCTTGCTGCGCGTGGCGACCAGAGACGGGCTCGTTGTCGAGGCATTGCGCGCCGAGCTGCTGCCGGAGGAGTTGCATAGCAAGGTAGTGCTACCGCCGCGCATTGGCCGGCTCGAACAGGTCCTGGCCGATGGAAGCCGGCTCTTGCACGCGAGCTATCGCTACGCGTGCG
The DNA here is from genome assembly GCA_946480015.1 of uncultured Oxalobacteraceae bacterium. The sequence goes on from CAMLIL010000071.1 coordinate 6,552, forward strand.
AAGAAATCACTGGCGTCGACCAGGAAGGCGGTACGGCGCAGCACTTCCCGCCTCGTTGCCATCTCGTTGCGCACAGCGAGGTGGAAGGCGCGGTACGGACCTATGCGTACCTGCATCAACTGCTCGTCTCGTATGTCAATTATGCCGGGCTGGCTTTTCATCTCGACTGGACGAGCCTGGAAGCGCTGCGCGAACGCTGGGCCGGCAACAGCACGCCGGCAGATGTACTCGCGGCGCGCTATCCCATCAATGCGGACAACAGTTATCGCGCAAGGGTGGTGCGTAGCGCCGACGCCGACGGCGTTGGTGAAACCCGCCTCGACTATGTCGACGAGGATAGCACCCGCGTGACCGAGGCGGACGGCGCCGTTTTCCTGTATCGCTTCAATGCCAGCTGGCTGGCGACCGAGGTCGCCCGCATCGATCGGGACGGCACCTCGCGCACGCTGGGCCGGCGCGTCTGGGACCGTGACGGGCGCTTGAAGTCCGACAGCGATGCGCTGGGCAACGACACCCGTTATGGTTACGACGATGCCGGCAATTTGATTACCGTGACCGATGCGAAGGGGCAGACGACGCGCATCGGCTTCGACGTCCACAATCAGCCGGTGACGGTGACCGACCCCTTGGGGCATACCAGTAAGCGCAGCTACGATAGCGCGGGACGTTTGCTGGAAAGCCGCGACCCGCTGGGCCGGGTCACCACTTATGCCTACGACGGCAAGGGCCGCTTGCAGAGGGTCCGCGACGCGCGCGGCGGCGTCAATCGCCTGACCTATGACGCCGCCGGCCGCATGGTCGAATACGTCGACTGCTCGCAGAATGCCAGCCGTTTTGATTACGACAGTAAGAACCAGCTGACGGCGAGCGTGGACGCCGCGGGCAACAAGACCCTGCGTCACTACGACGCGCGCGGCCGCCTGACGATGCTCTCTCACCCTGATGGCGGAACGGAGCGTTTCGGCTACGACGTTGAAGGCAATTTGCTGGAGCATACCGATCAAAAGGGAATGGTGACACGCTATGCCTACAACGGGTACAACCTGCCGGTCGAACGCCGTGATCCGCTGGGACAGACCTTGCGGTATGAATATGACCGGGCCTTGCGCCTGATCGCCCTGGTCAACCAGAACGGCGAAAGCTACCGGTTTACCTATGACGATGACGGACGCTTGGCCAGTGAAACGGGATTCGACGGCAAGACGACCGGCTACACGTATGACCGGGCAGGGCACCTGACCGCACGGACCGCTGGAAATCAGCATGCGGAATATGCGCGCGACGCACTGGGTCTGCTCCAGGCCATCGTCACCGCCGACGGTGCAGTGCGATATGCCTTCGATGCTGTCGGCCAGCTTGTCGCCGTCTCGTCCGGGCACGCGGACCTGCGCTTTGCCTACGATGGAGCCGGGCAGCTGATCGACGAGCGCGTGCGCTATCGCCTGCCTTTCGCTGGCGCCGCCGGGCAGGAGACCGATCCGGTTTTTACGCTGAATCATGCTTACGACGAGTTGGGCAATCGCATCCAGACCACCTTGCCCAATGGGCGGCGTGTCGACACATTGCGATACGGTTCAGGCCACTGGCACGGTACGCTCTGGCAGGGCCGGACGCTGGTTGACCTGGAGCATGACCGCCTGCATCGGGAAAACCAGCGGCACTTGGGCAGCGGCATCGACCGTCTGACGGAAGAACGTACCTATGATCCGGCGTCGCGCCTGACGTCCATGGTATTGCGCGCAGGCGCGCAGCGGCTGCGCGAGCGCCGGTATTCGTACGACCTCGGCGGCAACCTGACGGCCATCGACGACGCCCGTCACGGCCGCATACGCTACGCCTACGATCCGTTGGGGCAACTGCTTGCCGCCACACAGACTGGTTTGCATGAGACGTTTGCCTTTGATCCTGCCGGAAATCTGCTTGATCGTCCTCGTGATGCCAGGACGACGGATTCGAGTGAACGTGCGAGCGGGCGCGATCTGGTCGAACAACCAGGGGTGGACGCTCCCCGGCCCTTACTTCCAAAGGTAACGCACAATCTTCTGCAGCGTTATCTTGGCGTGAGCTATACCTATGATGTGCAGGGGAATGTGGTGTCCCGACGGCAGGAAATGGTGGCAAGCCGCAATGACGAAGGTGTGCTGTCGTTTGAATATGACGCCGAAAATCAGCTTGTCGCCACCGTCCGCACATTTGCCCGGCACCGGGTCGTAGCACGCTACCTGTACGATCCGTTCGGTAGGCGGATCGCCAAGCACGTGCATGAAGAGGCGGTGACCGGCAACAATCGTAACGATGATGGCGGCGTGAGTGCCACCGGTGCGGCGGCGACGCTATTCGTTTGGGACGGAGACGTCCTGGCGCAAGAGATCGATGCGCGGTCGGACACGACCTATCTCTACGAACCCGGCAGTTTCGTGCCCTTGGCGCGTATCTCCTCCCCGGCTCATTCGCACGCCTGCACGGCCGGGCAAAATGCGATTGCCGAAGTGTTCGAGTGGGGGCTACCGCTTCCCCCGGACGAACCGCACGCGCATGTCGATGCATGGCGTGTCCAGATGGCAGCCCAGAAGGAGTCGCTGCATCGCGCTGCGCGGGAAGAGACTTTGGCCTTCGCCGAGCAGCGTGCGGAGAAGGATGTCGTCCACTACTACCTGTGTGATCACCTCGGCACGCCTCTTGAGCTTGTTGATGGTGACGGCACGCCGGTGTGGAGCGTGCGCTATCGGGCGTGGGGTGGCATTTTCTCGATCGATGCGGATGCGGTGAGCCAGCCGCTGCGGTTTCAGGGGCAGTACGCGGACGCGGAGACAGGTCTCCATTACAACCGTTTCAGGTACTATGACCCGCATATGGGGCGCTTCCTTAGTCAGGATCCGATACGCCTCGGTGGCGGTGAAAATCTTTATCAATACGGGCCCAACCCTGTCTGGTGGGTCGATCCGCTTGGATTGGCGGCTGGCGGTGGCGGTGCTTATATGTTCGAAACATTGCACAACCGAGCCTACGTGGGGAAGGGACCTTACCAGCGTTATATGAATTCAACTAAGCAGCGCACGCCAGGGGCGAACAATGGGGTGGACCGCGGGGTTCACATGGACACGAAATCGCCCTGTTCGCGTGTGACGGAGGCGCAGTATGCTGAAATGGTTGAGCACGAAGCGATGGTCGCCTACGAAGCTAGATTTGGCTCGGGAACGCTCTTAAACTCCGTTGCATCTCCGGGCAAGAAGCGTCTCGATCCGAATCATGCAAAGGGCAAGACCAATTTGAAAAACTGTCCAGGTATTGACCTTGCCGCGCAAGCGGATGGCGCGTTGCTATTGCAAAAATTGCTAGGCAAGGCACGCGGTACTGGGTTGTAATTTATAGGAGTTTTGAATGACGAGAGATATTTGCGGAATTGCTTTTAATGAAATGCCTAACTCCATGTGGACTGACAACAGGGCGTTAACTATCTTTGATACCGAAGACGCTGAGCAAAGTTTTCGTTTTGGAACTGTGGATATCGCGCGCTTCGTCGGCGTGTTTTCAGAGTTCAAGTGTGCTGCGCTTTCAGTCACCGTAGCTGAACCGCCTAAGGGCAAGTTCGATCTCGATTTGGTGGCCCATCCGGAACACGTTCGTCGCTTTCATATTGATGCGCATCACTACCCAATACAGGTGGGCTATACCGAGGGCAAGACTTATTTTCCTAATTTGCAGGCGCTTTTGATCCGTGGCGAATGTCCTGACAGTTTTCCTGATCTAAGCGGCAATCACAAACTGACGCAATTGACGATTCAGTACGATAAACATTTCGTTAAACGCTGGGAAACGCTCCCTCAAATAAACGATCTGACCATCTATGACTATGACGAGCCAGACCTGAGATCGCTCAGCGGTTTGCATGGCGTCGTCAGGCTGAAGATCGTGCAAGGGAAAATGAAAAGCCTCGATGGCCTAGAGTCGCTTCCCAAGCTGCAAACGCTCTTCATCTCCACAGCCGGAAAATTGACTGATCTGGGAGCGATCATTCGTGCGCCACATTTGCAAAATATTATGTTCGAGCAGTACAGGAAAGTTGTGGATTGGTCGTTCCTGTCGAAAAATCAAAACTTACGTCATCTCGCACTGGACACGGTAGAGTCCGTCGATTTCAGATTAAGCTTGCCGAAGTTGGCATTCCTTTACGCGAAAAAAGTTGCAACACGTAAAAATAAAGGTTTCCTTTTTGAAACCGAAGGACGCTATGAAAATACCCAACCGCACGGGATAGACGTCAACTATATACCAGATCACGATGCTTTCTATCAAGCTATAAGCTAATACCAGGGCGATTGGGGATGTAGCGCGGGCTTTCCGAGGTTTTCCATCAGCAGAACAGAAAATGTCGCAAAAGCGATAAAAGTAAGCGCAGCGAAAGGTGGTCTTGCTGCGCATTCTCCAAAGTACTTCTCCCATCATGCGCCGGAACGCGAGAAATCGCAGTAGAGTTTCCTCGACTTTTTGTGAGTCTTCAGACGCGACGCGATGCGACTAAGTGCGCAGTAGCCGAATCTTCTAATCGATAGACGAATTCCACTTTATGACAGCCTTCACAATACCTTTTGCCGGAGAGCTCGACTTCGGGCCGTCGATTGATAACTACTGGGAATTCGATATCGATTCTCCGCTTGGTTCAATTGTGCTTGGCTTCAGCTTGAAGAGCGGGCAGCTTGCGGAAGGCTTGCACAAGACAGCGAACATATTCGCTGACATTCAATCCTTGGACCGAACAGCGCGCGAAGGCATACGCGCCGACTACATCAGGGAGCCGTCCAACAGCGAGTATTTTGTAAACTATCACCTGGAACAGTATTCAACAGAGGAATTGGCTGAATTTTTCGGCACCAATAAGGACGAACTTGGGCTCGAGGAACTACTTGACGCATTAAGCTTAAAGGCAATCAGGTTCAACCTGGGAGATGACGATGGATTTGCCGTTCTCGACTATAAGTTCCGAGAATTGGAGAACGACCAGATCTTGGTGGTATATCTCAACTCCTCCGGCGTAGTGGAATCGGTGCAGATGGAAAGCTAGCTAGCAAGGCAGCTCAATGCTCGAATCCTCGCGGGACGCTGCCGGTACCTGCGCAATCTACCGGACTTAAGCAAAATCCGGCCTCGCAACTGCCCGGCATCTCAAAATAATAGTTGACCAATGCGCCGCTTCGCGAGGCCGCCGCTCTGTGGAAGAAGCCGAGGCGGCCGGCAAGCAATTCAACGGCAGTGGCAATAACCGCAGCGTCATGCCGGGGCGTTGGTTTCGTCTGACGGGCCACGTCGACGCGAGCGACCGCCGGGACGATGCGCAGGCACGCGAATTTCTGATTACGGAAGCGAGCCACAGCGCTTCCAATAATTACCACGTTCGCACGACCGAAGAGTCGCAGCGGCAGCAGCCGCAGCGTCACGATCGGTCGCATAAAGACGGAAACCGTGGCGCTGGCCAAAATGCTGACGATCGGCGGCGCCTACCAGACCACCGTCGGGGCGGCGATGAACACCTCAGTCGCCTTGATGCAGGCCGAGCAGGTTAAGCTATCCAAGAGTGTCGCCGTGGGCCAGAAAATCAGCTTCACGGCGGGCGAGGAATTCCGCATCGAGGTTGGCGACAGCAGCTTCGTGATGAAGAAGGACGGACGCATCGAGATCACGGGCAAGGAGATCATCATCAAGGGTTCCAGGAAGGTCGAGCTACATGGTGACGACGTCGACACCAATCCCAAAGGCTGATCGTCTTGTTGCCAATCATTCCCAGACTGCGTTTCGACAAGCGCACCGATGTCGACGTCCTCCATTTCGGGAGAACTGGTGCCTGCCGGGTTCGGATTCGCGGGCCATGGCTGGGTGCCGCGCCGCGTCGCTGGCCAGCCACGTTCCACTCCACCGTCACATGTCCAAATTACCGCAGTTCGGTCACGCCGCGTCTCTGGCACTACCGGTCCAGGTTCCCAGCCCGGTACATGAAGACGCAACATCTTGGCCCGATTTGCGGGACATGCATATAGGTAAGTGGTGGAGAAATGCGCTCAGCCTCATGCTCATCAGCGCAGGCGCTACGATTTTCCGCTGGCACGAGAACTGGCTGGCATTGCCGTTCTTTCTATACCTGGGATATCTAATCTTCAAGGTAGGCCATAGCGCAATTCAGCTCCCGCACCGCCTGTTCCGACGACTTCGGTAACGACGGTCACGTAGCCTCTGAGAAAGCAATACCACGGCCGCAGGCGCAGGCTAAAACCGGACGCATACCTTTGCCAAACGGCGAAGTTATGGGTATTGGCACACAGACGTATATTAAGACTAGAAAAACTGGTGCGGCTGGCGGGGATCGAACCCACGACCCTTGGCTTCGGAGGCCAATACTCTATCCACTGAGCTACAGCCGCATTGAGGGAAAATGCGCGGAGAGCGAAGAATACCGGTTTTCCTCTCTTGCGTCTATGGAAAGACGCCAGCGCCGCCGGCAAGTTCCAAAACCGCCCGGTTGCGTCTATAATCGCGGGTTTGACATGGGTTTATACCTTGCCAAGTCAAATCGAAACGCCTGCAGCCCTTTCGAACTTCCCGCACTAAGGACATCATGAGCGACGCACACAACGAACACGAATCCGCCATCCGTACACCGAAGCAGCTCGTCGCTGCTGTGGCCGGCTTCTTTCTGGTCACCGTCATCGGCATTATTTTGCTGGTGCAATTCGTGACCACTACCAAGCTCACCGGTGCCGGTACCGACAGCCAGTCGGCCGAAGCGGTCGCGGCGCGTCTGCGCCCTGTGGCGGATGAAGGCTATACCCTCAAGGACGTGAACGCGCCGAAAGTGCTGCAATCCGGTGAAGCGGTCTACACTGCAGTGTGCGCCGCCTGCCATACCTCGGGTGCCGCAGGCGCTCCCAAGATGGGCGATGCGGGCAGCTGGAAAGCCCGTATTGCACAAGGGTACGACACGCTGGTGGCGCATGCCATTTCAGGCATCCGCGCCATGCCGGCCAAGGGCGGCAATCCCGACCTGGACGATGTCGAAGTCGCCCGCGCCGTGGCCTTCCTGGCCAATAAAGGCGGCGCCAGCTTCAAGGAACCGGCTGCACCCGCCGTACCTGCCGCTGCCGCACCTGCTGCCGCCGCCGAAGCTGCACCGGCCGCCGCGCCAGCCCCAGCAGCTGCCGCTGCGCCAGTGGCCGCCGCCGATGGCAAGAAGACTTTCGAAACCACTTGCATCGCCTGTCACGGCGCCGGCATCGCCGGTGCGCCCAAGTTTGGCGACAAGGCTGCCTGGGCCCCCCGCGTCAAGCAAGGCGCCGCTGTCCTGTACGAGCACGCACTCAAAGGCTTCCAGGGCAAGGCCGGGGTAATGCCAGCCAAAGGCGGCTCGAGCGCGTCGGATGAAGAAGTCAAAGCTGCCGTGGATTATATGGCCGCTGCTGCAAAATAAGTTGTTGATAAGGACTGCGGCATACGTGCCGCCGGTCCTTTGCGCGAACGCAAAGTCTCATTAGATCCGCCCCCCGCAGACCGCAAACAAGTGAACTTCGGCTAAGTTTGCCAGTCGAACAAACCACTTGATCACCATGCTATTGCCGGTATTCTGCCGACAACAGTACCCAACTCCTGCGATGCCACAGCGGCAACTTAACTGTTGTTTTGCGTGATTTGGCGCAAATACGACAAAATTATTTCCTTCCGGAATTGATTGATCAGGGTAAAGTATTTCTTACTGGATTCAACCAGATGGCCTTGCAAATCAATTTTGGGAATAAGATGACTAACTTTAAATTGAAGACACACACTCCAATGCTGGCAACTCTGATCAGCTGCGTGGTCTTGAGCGCCTGCGGCGGTGGCGGCGGTAGCAATACCGCGGCGGTCAGTGCGGCTGCACCTTCCAGCCTGCCAGTCAGCTCCCCAGTCACGATTCCTGAAAGCGCGGCCGCTCCCGTGGCCGCCGCAGCGGTCACCGGCAGTGATACCGAGATGGCCAGCGCAGCCCTGATCGCGCCGCCGTCCAAGACCACCGGTGCCACCACCATCGTCAGCGGTGAAAAAGTCACTGACATCGTAGTTCAAAATACCGGCGGCGACCAAACCCACGTACCGGTCACGTTCGGCCAAGTGTTTGTTCCGGGCCACATCGGCGCCGGCACCACCCTGGTCGGCCGCCTTGCCGATGGCACCAGCGTGCCGCTGCAGGTCGACGTCAAGGCACGCCATGCAGACGGCTCCTTGCGCCACGCCGTCCTGTCGACCGTGCTGCCACGCCTGGCCGCGGGCGCCAGCGCGACTATCGAACTGGTCAAGTCCAATACCGTTACCGCCAATACCGCTGCGACGCCGGACGCCATGCTCAACGCCGGTTTCACCAGCAATGTATCGATCGTCCTGGACGGCGTCACTTACACCGCCTCGGCCGACCAGCTGCTGCGTAGCGGCAAGTACACCACGTGGCTGGCCGGTCCGGTCACCACCGAATGGATGGTCAACGCGCCCCTCAAGACGAGCGCCGGCCTGCCCCACCCGCACCTGATGGCGCGTTTCGCCATGCGCTGGTACCCGAACGCAGTCAAGAAGGCCAGGGTCGAGCTGGTCGTGGAAAACGACACGACCTTCACCCCGGGCATCCGCAATTTCACCTATGACGTCAATTTCCAGGTCGATGGCAGAAGCGCTTACCAGCAGTCTGCCTTGACCCATCTCTGGCGCTCGCGCTGGCACCAGTTCGCCTGGTGGGACGCCACGCCGCCGGCAATTCACCTGAAACACAATATCCCGTACCTGCTGGCGTCCAAGGCAGTGCCCAATTACGACCAGAGCGTCCACGTCGACGAGCAACTACTGCAATCCTACGTCACCGATCTGCCGGTCAGCCGCGTCGGCCCCATGCAAATCGGCATGACCGTCGAATACATGCCGACTTCCGGCGGCCGTCCCGACATTGGCCCACTGCCGGGCTGGACCGCTGCCTACCTGCTGTCGATGGACATTCGCGCCAAAAACGCCATGATGGCGAACGCCGACGGATCGGGCAGCTGGCCGATTCACTTCCGCGACGAAAACACCGGCCAACCAGTGCGCCTGGACAATGCCGTCAATCGCCTGATCACCACCCACGGTAACCTGGCCGACCGTGGTCCGCTGCCCGTGCCGCGCTGCGCCAACGGCGACTGGAACCTGTGCAAGACCCCGATGACGCCGGACGGCGCGCATGAGCCTTCGCTGACCTACGTGCCCTATCTCGTCACTGGCGACCTGTTCTATCTGGAAGAGTCGCAGTTCTGGGCCGCCAACAATCCGCTGGGCACCGACCCGGGTGCGCACGGCTTTGAACTGGGCCTGCTGTCCTGGGACCAGCTGCGCGCCCAAGCGTGGGGCATGCGTACGCTGGGCCAGGTGGCGTACATCACGCCGGACGACCATCCGCTGAAAGCCTACTTCAACACACAGCTGAGCAACAATCTGGACCACTACTACAAGAATTTTGTGGTCAACAATCCCAACAACCTGGGGGCCTACGACGGCACCGGCGATATCATGTTCGAAAGCCAGCAGTCGAGCCCGTGGCAGGACGACTTCCTGACCTGGAGCCTCGGCTACCTGACCGAACTGGGCTTTACCAAGGCCAAGCCGGTTTTCGACTGGAAAGCCAAGTATCCGGTCGGCCGCATGACCGCCCCCGGATTCTGCTGGACCGAAGCGGCCTCATATTACCTGACCATCCGGACAGTCAACAACGGCCCGGTGGCCAGCAGCTTCGCCGAAATGTACAAGATGCACTTTGGCGACGGTACCCGCCTGGTCGACGACAACAGCAATATTCTCAAGCATCCACAGGGTCTGAGCTACTTCGATCAACCCTGCGGCAGCCAGGCGCAGGCCGACTGGCGTAGCGCATCCGGTCCATACGCTTGGAAAAAAGGCCAAATGGTCGGCTTCGCCGACTCGAACTCCGGATACCCGTCGAATATGCAGCCGGCACTTGCGGTCTCGGCCGCAAGCGGCATTCCAAATGCCACGGCAGCGTGGAATATTTTCGCAACCAGAAGCGTAAAGCCGAACTATAGTACCGGACCACAATGGGCGATCGTGCCGCGCTAAGCGCATCATCCATCCTTTGCAACCACAATCCCGGCGCAAGTCGCGATTGTGGTTTTTCCTATTTTATGAAGATTGTTTGAATGGTTCCTGTCCTACCCGGCGTGCTGTTCTGCATGCGTTATCCCGATGACGTCGGCTATGTGTGGAATACCATCGCGCACCTGCGCGATGCCACCAGCGAACAGTTGATCGGCAAGGCCAACTGTTTCCTGGCCTTTCCCCGGCTGACCGGCACGCCCAGCTATCGGCTGCGCCACGCCCGCCCCGTCGAACTCGACGTGTACGATCATTCCGCCGCCGGAATGGAACGCATTGGCGCCTTCGTCAAGGCAGAACGAATCAAGGTAATCGTCTTCATGAGCGCCCTGCCCGCCACGCTCGACCTGCGACGCATGCGCCGGCTGGGCGTGCGCACGCTCAACACGGAAAACAATGGTTTCGACCACGTGGCGCCCGACCGCCTGGCCGTGCAGCTGATGAAATTGCTGGTGCGCGGCGTGTTCAAGCGCCAGGTGCACGACCTGCACCTGGCCAACAGCCGCGCGCAATACGGCTTTTTGCGCTCCCACGCCAAGATTCCCGCTTCCCGCCTGGCATTGCTGGAAGACGCGGTCGACTGCGAGCGCTTCATGCCCGGCGACCGTGGCCAGGCGCTCGCGACCATCGGCTTGCCGGCGCAGCGGCGCTGGATCGTCTGCGTGTCGCAGGCGCGGCCCGAAAAGCGCCTGGAAGCGCTGGTGCGCGTGGCGCGCGACGTGATCGCCGCGCGCCCCGACGCCGACCTGGGCTTCGTGTACGTGGGCGATGGCGACAGCGTCGCGCCCAGCCGCGCGCTGGCGCACAGTCTGGGCATCGGCGAGCGCTTTCATTTTGCCGGGCGCCAGAATAATCTGGTGCCCTACTACCAGGCTGCCGATTTCATGGTCCATGCGGCTGAAATGGAAAGTTTTGGCTTGGCCATCGTCGAGGCCATGGCCTGCGCCTTGCCCGTGGTGGCCTGTGCCGCGGCCGGTCCGCGCGAAACCATCCTGCATGGCCGTACCGGCGCGCTGGTACCGGTGCACGATTTCGCCGCCTTCACGCAGGCCGTGCTGGAGTATATCGACCAGCCCGAACTGTGCTCGCAGCATGGCCGTCAGGCGCGCGAGCATGTGCTGGCACGCTACAGTATGCAACGCCAGGCCAACGACCTTGCCCACCACATAGGCAAGTTCATGTAGCATGAGCCCGCGAAGCGCAGTGGCCGCTAGAAGATCAACAAACAAAAAAACGTCAAAAACTGGGAGCTGGGCGATGTCATTGATTCACAACGTCATTCAACGCGTCAAACGCGACTATTTCCGCTGGCAGTATGCCAACGCGGCCAGCGGCATTCTGGGCACCGCCCCGGTCACCCCGGGCACCGTGCCCTTCATACTGCTGTCGATGGTGCAAAAGCGCGACGTGGTGTCGTACCTGGTGGCGCTCAAGTCCTTCACCCGCTTCCTCAACCCGCAGCGCATCGTGGTGGTGTGCGATCCCAGCATCGATGCCGGGGACCGCGCCGTGCTCAGCGCGCACATCCCGCACCTGGAACTGCGCCATGCCGACGAATTCACCCATCCTGACATCCCGCGCGGCGGCACCTGGGAACGCCTGTACGCGATCGCCCAGTACGCGGTCGACAGTTACGTGGTGCAGCTCGACGCCGACACCGTCACCACCCAGCCGATCGAGGAAGTACGCGCCGCCATCGAGGCGCGCGCCGGCTTCGTGCTGGTGGAAAAGACCACCACCCGCATCCTGACGGTGGAAGAAATCCGCGCCATCACCGTGCCGCGCCTGCGTCCCAACCCGCATATCCAGAGCTCGTCGGAAGCCATCATGGCCACGGTCGGCCTGCCCGAAGGCGTGCGCTATGTGCGCGGCTGCTCCGGCTTTACCGGCTTTCCGCCCAATCCGGACATGGCAGCGGCCATGCTCGATTATTCGGCACGCATGTTCAAGGCGCTGGGCGAGCACTGGAAACGCTGGGGCACCGAGCAGGTCACCTCGAACTACCTGGTGGCCAACTCGCGCAACGTGGTCACCCTGCCCTTCCCCAAATACGGCACGCCCAATACGGCCGACGCGCAGACCGCGTTCATCCACTTCATCGGCTCCATGCGCTTTATAAACAGCCAGTACCAGTCGACCTCCGCCGACGCCATCCGCCAGATGCGCGCCACCCACGCCTGATCGATTCCCCATGGCTAACCTGCGTCGCTCGCTGATCATTAATTTCTTTTCATCAACGGGCTCGACCCTGATGAAATTCGCCGTCAGCGTGATCCTGGCGCGCATCCTGTCGCCGGGCGAGATCGGGGTGTTTTCGATGACCGTGGTGTTCGTCAACATCGCGCACATCTTCCGAGATTTCGGCGTGGCCACCTACCTGCAGCGCGAACCGGATCTGACCACCGACAAGCTGCGCTCGGCCATGGGCGTGGCCTTCGCCACCTCGTGGGTGATCGCCCTTGTGCTGCTGGTCACCAGCAGCCAGATTGGCAGCTGGTTCGGCGAGCCGGGCATGATACCGGTGATGCGCGTGCTGGCGCTCGGCTTCATGCTGATTCCATTCGGCGCCGTCACCAGTTCCCTGCTGGCGCGCGAGTTCGCCGCCGAAAAGCAGGCCATCGTCAACATGGCCGGCACCATCAGCTATTGCGTCAGCTGCCTGGCCTTCGCCTGGCTCGACTTCGGCAGCATGGCCCTGGCATGGGCCAATGTCGTCAACATTCTGATTTGCACCCTGGTGTATATCCCCCTGCGGCCGCAAAACCTGCCATGGCTGCCGAGCTTCAAGCACTGGCGCAGCGTGGTCCACTTCGGCGTCGGCAGCCTCGTGTCCAATTGCGCTGAGGCGATCGAAAACGCCCTGCCCGACATTTTGCTCGGCAAACTCGGTAGCGCCCACATGGTCGGCCTGTTCAGCCGCGCCAATTCGACCGTGACGATTTTCAGCCATGTCGCCGGGTCCACCGTCAGCTATGGCGCGGTGGCCTATCTCGCCAAATCGCACCATCTGGGCGAACCGCTGCGGCCAACCATGCTGCGCGCCACTGCCCTGCTGACCGGCGTGGGCTGGCCGGCGCTGGCGCTGACGGCGGTCCTGGGGCGCGACATCGTGCTCGCCCTGTACGGCCCCAGTTGGCTGGAGAGCGTGGCGGCGATCCTGCCGCTGACCCTCGCCGCCTCGGTCGTGATGCTTTTCCACTACACGCCGATGGCGCTGACGGCGATCGGACGTCCCTACCTGGGGGCCGTCCCGGTACTGATCACGATTCTGTCGCGCATCGCCTTCGGCTACGCGCTGTTCGACCACACCTTGGCCATGTTCGGCTGGGCGATCTTCCTCGCAACGCTGTGCACTGCCCCGGCAACCTGCTTCCAGCAAAAGCGCTATTTCCAGCTCAGCGTGGGCGACAACCTGCGCGCCATGCTGCCCAGCGCCCTGGTCACGCTGCTCTGCGTTGCATGCGCCGCCCTGCTGACGCGCGTGATCCCGGCCGATTTACCGGCGCTGACGCGCCTGCTGATCATGGGGCCGCCGCTGGCGCTGGCCTGGTTCACGGGGCTACGCCTGACCGGTCATGAAATGCTGGGCGAAGTGCAGACCATCTGGGCCGGCGTGCGCGCGCGAGTGCGCCGCGCCGCCTGACGGGCTGGGCGGCGTAGCCGGCGCCAGCCCGACATAATGCTGGCCATGTCGCTCCTTCGGGCGCATTGGTCCATGTTGAAATAATAGAAATTAATGCGACGGGCAATTGGTGCGCGGCCCCTCGTCCTGACACTCCAGAAAGCATTCATGAAAATCTATCCAGTCATCCTGTCCGGCGGCGCCGGGACGCGCCTGTGGCCCTTGTCGCGCGCAGTGCTGCCCAAGCAGTTGCTACCGATAGTCACCGACAACACCATGTTGCAGGACACCGTCCTGCGGGTTGGGAGCTGGCCTGATCTGATGCCGCCGCTGGTGGTATGCGGCAACGAACACCGATTCCTGGTTGCCGAACAGTTGCGCGGGATCGGCGTCACCCCGCTTGGCATCCTGCTCGAACCTGCCGGCCGCAATACCGCGCCGGCCGTGGCCGCTGCCGCGCACTACCTGACAGCCATCGATCCCGACGCCGTCATGCTGGTGCTGCCGGCCGACCACGTGATTGAAAACAACGACGCCTTTGCCCAGGCCGTGAGGCAGGCGGCCACACTGGTCAAGGATGGCTTGCTGGCCACCTTCGGCATCGTGCCGCGGGCGCCGGAAACCGGCTATGGTTACATCCGCCGCGGCGCCTTGGCAAACGGTTCCGGACAAGGCTACCAGGTGGCACAGTTCGTGGAAAAACCGAACCGCGAGACCGCCCAGCGCTTCCTGGACGAAGGCGACTACTACTGGAATAGCGGCATGTTCCTGCTGCGCGCCACCGACTACCTGCGTGAACTCACCCAGTTCGCCGCGCCGATCACGCAAGCGGCCGAAGCGGCCGTGCGCCTGGGTTACCGCGACCTCGACTTCTGCCGCCTGGACGAAGCCGCGTTTGCCGGCTGCCCGTCCGACTCGATCGACTACGCCGTCATGGAACACACCCGCCATGCGGTGGTGGTTCCGGCTGACATCGGCTGGAGCGATGTCGGTTCCTGGTCGGCGCTGTGGCAGGTCAAGCGCGGCGACACCGACGGCAATGTGCAGCGCGGCGACGTGTACCTCGACGGCGTGCGCAACTCGCTGGTGCGCGCCGAAAGCCGCATTGTGGCGGTGGTGGGCGTGAGCGACCTGATCGTTGTTGAAACGCCCGATGCGGTGCTGGTGGCGCACAAGGACCAGGTCCAGCGCGTCAAGCAGGTGGTCGATCACCTCAAGTTCAAGGAACGCACCGAACACCTGCACCACACCAAGGTGTACCGGCCGTGGGGCTATTACGAAGGCATCGATTCGGGCGACCGTTTCCAGGTCAAGCGCATCACCGTCAAGCCGGGCGAAAAGCTGTCGCTGCAGATGCACCATCACCGCGCCGAGCACTGGGTGGTGGTCAGCGGCACCGCCCGCGTCACCTGCGGCGAGACGGTCAGCCTGCTGTCGGAAAACGAATCGACCTACATCCCGATCGGCATGAACCACCGGCTGGAAAACCCGGGCAAGGTACCGCTGCACATCATCGAAGTGCAGTCGGGCAGCTATCTGGGTGAGGACGATATTGTGCGCTTCGAGGACATCTACCAGCGCGCGTGATGCGCCTGGCCGCATGCGCGGCCCGTCCCGCTACCAGATCGTCACGCGCTCCTTCGGCGGCAGGTACATGCGGTCGCCCGGCTTGACGCCGAACGCATCATAAAAGCCGGACTGGTTCATCAAGGTGCCATTGGCGCGGAACTGGCCGGGCGAATGCGGGTCGGTCTTGACCTGCACGATCTGCTGCGCTTCACGCATCTTGATGCGCCACACCTGGGTAAAGCCCATGAAAAAGCGCTGTTCGCCGGTGAAGCCATCCAGCGCCGGGGCCGGCTTGCCGCCCAGCGACAGCTTGTAGGCCTTATAGGCGATCGCGATGCCGGAATTGTCGCCGATGTTCTCGCCCAAAGTCAGTGCGCCGTTGACCGGATAGCCTGGCAGCGGGCTGAAGGCGCCATACTGCTTGACCAGCATGTCGGTCCTGGCCTTGAAGCGCGCCAGGTCGTCGGCGGTCCACCAGTCGCGCAGATTGCCGTCGCCGTCGGACTGGCTGCCCTTGTCGTCGAAACCGTGACTGATCTCATGGCCGATCACGGTCCCGATGGCGCCGTAATTGACCGCGTCGTCGGCCGCCATGTCGAAAAACGGCGGCTGCAGTATCGAGGCCGGAAAGACGATCTCGTTCATGCCCGGTTCATAGTAGGCGTTGACGGTCTGCGGCGTCATCTCCCACTCGCCGCGGTCGAGCGGCTTGCCCAGCTTGTTGACGTTGCGCTGGTATTCAAATGCGTTGGCGCGCATGACGTTGCCGGCCAGGTCGTCGCGCGCAATCGTCAGCGCGGAGTAATCGCGCCAGCTGTCCGGGTAGCCGATCTTGACGCGGAACTTGGCCAGCTTGGCCTGCGCCTCGCGCCTGGTGTCCGGCCCCATCCAGTCGAGCGTATCGATGCTCTCCCTGTAGGCCGCCAGCAGATTGGCGACCAGCTTGTCCATGCGCGCGCGGCGCTCGGCGGGGAAGTGGCGCGCCACGTAGCGCTTGCCCAGCGCTTCGCCCATCGACCTCTCGACGATCTCGACACCGCGTTTCCAGCGCGGCTGGATTTCATCGGCCCCGGTCAGCACGGTGCCGTAGAACGCGAAGCTGGCGTCGACGAAACGCTTGGACAAATAGGGAGCGTAAGCGCGCACCAGCTGCCACTCGAAGTAGGCTTTCAGGGTGGCCAGATCGGTCGCGCCAAGGACCCTGTTCCATCCGCTCAGGTAGCTGGGCTGCCTGACGATCACGTAATCGGTCTTGCTGGCCACGCCGGCCGCCGCCAGCGCGCCGCGCCAGTCGTAGCCCGGGGTGAGCGCGTCCAGCTTGTCGAGCGCGACCTTGTTGTAGCGCTTGACCGGGTCGCGGTTCTCGACCTTGGTCCACTGCACTTCGGCCAGCGCGGTTTCCAGCGCCACGATGGCGCGTGCCTTGCCGGCGGCGTCCTGCGCACCGCTCAGGCCCAGCATGGTGGCGATATGGCGTTCGTACCGGGCGCGTACCTTGGCCAGGCGCGCATCCTCAAGCTTGAGGTAATAATCGCGGTCGGGCAGGCCCAGCCCGCCCTGTTCAATGTGGGCCGCATAGCGCGTCGAGGCACGGCTGTCCTGGCCGATCGATATCACGTACGGGACGGCCACGCCGATGCGGGTCAGATGCGCGATCAGCGCGGGGATGGCTTTCTTGTCGCGCAGGCCGCGGATGCGCGCCAGCTCGCCTGCCAGCGGCTTGTAACCCAGCTGTTCGAGCCGCTCCTCCTGCATGAAGCTGGCATACAGGTCGCCAATCTTGCGCCCTTCGCCGGCCTTTTCCTGCTGGGCCGCCTCGATCAGCTCGCGCAGCTGGCCCCGGGTGGTGTCGCGCAGCTGGGCGAAGGTCCCCCAGCTGGAGCGGTCCGGCGGAATGACCGTATTGGCCAGCCATTTGCCGTTCAGGTAGGTGAAGAAGTCGTCCTGGGGACGCACCGACGCGTCGATGGAAGCCAGATCGAGACCGGAGCGCGGGTCGGCGGCGTGGGCGAACGTGAGGGTCAGGCTCAGCGCCAGCGAAGTAAACAGTAGAGCTTTCAAAGCAGGTCCTCGGATAAAAGGATGGGGCAAACGGCGAGGCTTGTGGCCGGGGTGCGTTTGCCCTCTATGTTACTTCAACATTTAGATTTTCATTTCGAGGCGGACGGTCCAGGTGGTGTAAGTGCGCGCCGAAGTGGCCGTGCTGGACACGGTGGTGTCGCCGTAATGCATGTTGTAGGCCGTGACCGCACGTCCGGTCAGGTAATCGTCGGCTGCCAGGTTGTTGGCCGACACGCGCACCTGCATGGCCGGATTGACCTTCCACAGGGCGTAAATATCCGACTGGCGCTTGACGCCAACCATAGAACGATCGGAAACATACTGGGTAGAACTCACCTGAGTAACGGTGTCCGGCGTCCAGTTGTAGCTGCCGCCGACAGTGAGCGGGAAGCGCTTCATGCGGTAGTCCAGACCAATGTTGGCGGTCTGGCTGGCCTGGCCGTCCAGACGGTTGTTGGGCGTTGGAATGCTGTCGACCCTGGACCAGAAGTGGCTGTAATTGGCGCGGAAATCGATATTGGGCGCATCCTGCATCAACTCGGCCAGCTGGAACTTGGCCTCCAGTTCGATTCCGCTGGTGCGCGCATGGCCCACGTTCAACACCGTCGACACCCACTGTGATCGGCCCTGGGCAACGACCTCGTTGAGATCGCGGCGCTGCAGGTCATCGATGTCGCGCACAAAACCGCTGGCCGAGAGGATACCGCTCTTGCCCAGGTAATGTTCGTAAGCGATGTCGATGCCCTTGGCCAGTTCCGGCTTGAGGTTTGGATTACCGATGCGGTCCGGCGTGGTGGGCTGGTTCACCGTCGCATACACCGGCGTGGCAATCAGGTCGCTGAGCTGGGGCGCCTTGTAACTCTGAGTCAGGCTGGCGCGGATCTGGTCCTTCTCGTGCCCGGGAATACGCCATACCGCGTGCAGCACCGGACTCCACACACTGCTGGTGTTGCGCACGTCGTTGCCGCCGCTGGTGCTGGTGGTGCGGATGCCTTCCCAGCGCAGGCCCAGATAGGCCGACCACTGCGGCGTGATGTCCCACTCGTCCTGCAGGAACACGGCCACGCGGCGGGTGTCGGCGTCCAGCGTGTCGCCCGACTGGGCAAACCGCACCTCGTCATTGACCAGCGACATGCTGGTCTGGCTGCGGTGCTGGGCTTCGATATCCCAACCGGCCGCCAGCAGATGGCCCTTGCCCATCGGCGCGGTATATTTGCCGCCGGTCGACGCGCCTTGCTGACGCCCCTCGTTACTGTCGACGAAACGCTTGCTCATACCGTCGGTGTACTGGTTTGACACGCTATCGCTTTCATTGCGCCCGGCTCCGAAGCCGAACTTCACATCCAGCTTGGCGCCCGCATCCATCTTGTGCAGCCAGTTGCCGAAGCCGCGAAAAAACGCGAAGTCCGTTTCCGACGTGCCCAGCGCCAGCTGGTACTCGGGAGCCGGGTCACCACCGGGCGCCTGCTCGAGCGTGGCGCGCGAGTCGCTGCTGCTGCGGCTGGCCATCACGAAGGGCTGGAAATTAAGGGTGTCGCCATTGTCGAAGCGGTAGGACAGGCGCGGCGCCAGGTGCAGGCTGGTGGACTTGCGGTTGGCCTCGGACTCGATGTCCTGCAGACGCATCAGGGTGCCGTCGAGCAGCCGGTCTTCATTGACGGTCCCGCTCTCGTCATGCTGGCGCGCCGAGCCGATCGAGCCGTTGAGCAGCACCGTCAGCTTGCCGAATTTGTAAGGCGCGGTCAGCGACACGTTCGGGCCGTGGCGGTTCTGCTCGATGTTGTCGGACACCTTGAGCTGCACGTCCTTCTGCTGGTAACCCTCGCGCAGCACGATGTTGATGGTGCCGGCGATGGCCTGGGTGCTGTGCTCGGCCACCGGGCCGCGCATGACTTCGATGCGCTCGACCTGGTCGGGCGAGAGCGATTCGAGCGAAAAGCCGGCCGGCGGACGCTCGCCGTTGACCAGCAGCTGCGTATAGCCGTTGCCCAGGCCGCGCATGCGCACGCCGCCGCCGCCGCGTCCGGGCGGTCCGCCCATCGTCACGCCGGGCAGGCGCTTGAGGATTTCGCCCACGCTGGTGTCGCCGTTGCGGTCGAGTTCCTCGCGGCCGAACACCATCTTGGCGGCGGTCGAGAGCCGCCGCGTTTCGGTGTCGTTGGCGCGGCTGCCCTGCACCGTCACCTGCGGTACCACCTTGGCGTCGGCCGCTTCGGCCTTGACGGGTGCGGCATCGGGGGTGGGCGCGCTCTGCGCGTAGACACCGGCCGAGGCCAGCAGACAGGCGAGAGGAAGCAACTTGAACTGCGACGTATGCATAGGGTTTTGATGTTGGATGAAGTTGGCGCGCTTTTGCCGCCGGATGCCAGCATTCTAGCGTTAGCTCTTCCCTATTGGCACTACCTTAACGCTTTTTTACTTTACGATACACAAACGCAGCTATCTCAACAGTTAAGCAACACTCGCGCAACAATTCGCACGCCGTAGGCCGGACAATCGGGTTTATACTGAATCGGCACACACAGGCGGAGGCATCAAGCGTCCACCTTGCCTTCTTCGTATCGGGTGACCACATGGGCTCCACACTCAAAAACGCCGGCCTGCTCGCCACCGGCGCCATCGTCGGCGTCGCCGTATCGATGCAGTTCTCCGCCCTCGCGCAAAAACCGGTGGAACCGGGCATGCCGCTGTCCGAACTGCGCCAGCTGGCCGACGTGTACGGCCTGATCAAAAGCGACTACGTCGAACCGGTCGAAGACAAAAAGCTGCTCACCGAAGCCATCTCCGGCATGGTCGCCTCGCTCGACCCGCATTCGGCCTACCTCGACCAAAAGGCCTACCGCGACCTGCGCGAAGGCACCCAGGGCAAATTCGTCGGCCTGGGCATCGAGATCGGCCAGAGCGAGGAAGGCTATATCCGCATCGTGGCGCCGATCGAGGATTCGCCGGCCTGGCGCGCCGGCATCAAGCCGGGCGACCTGGTCACGCGCATCGACGGCGTGCCGGTCCAGGGTGGCGCGATCGACGACGCGGTCAAGAAAATGCGCGGCGAACCGCATACCAAGGTCACGCTGACCATCGTGCGCAAGGACGAAGCGGCGCCGCTGAACTTCACCATCACGCGCGAGGAAATCGTACAGAAGAGCGTCAAGGCCAGGCTGATCGAGCCGGGCTACGCGTGGCTGCGCATTGCGCAGTTCCAGGAGCCGACCGTGGACGACTTGGCCGCCAAGATCGTCGCCCTGTACAAGCAGGAGCCGCAGCTCAAGGGCCTGGTGCTGGACCTGCGCAACGATCCCGGCGGACTGCTGCAAGGCGCCATCGGCGTGGCGGCGGCCTTCCTGCCGAAGGACGCCGAGATCGTCTCGACCAACGGCCAGCTGGCCGACTCGCGCCAGCACTTTTATGCGCGGCCCGAGTTTTATACCCTGCAGGGCGACCGCGACGCGCTGGCCCGGCTGCCGGCCGCGCTCAAGTCGGTGCCGGTGGCGGTGCTGGTCAACACCGGGTCGGCCTCGGCCTCCGAAATCGTCGCCGGCGCGCTGCAGGACTACAAGCGCGCCGTCATCATCGGCAGCCAGACCTTCGGCAAAGGCTCGGTGCAGACCATCCGGCCGCTCACCGGCGACACCGCCGTCAAGCTGACCACGGCGCGCTACTACACGCCGTCGGGCCGCTCGATCCAGGCCAAGGGCATCGCGCCCGACCTGGCGGTGGACGAATACGAAGACGGCGACGGCGTCAACGCCCTGCGCCTGCGCGAGGCCGATCTGGACAAGCACCTGGCCAACGACAAGGGCACCGAAAAGGCGGCCGGCGCGCGCTACACCGAAGCCGAGGAACAGGCCCGCATCGCCGCGGCCGAACGCAAGCGCAAACCGCTCGACTACGGCAGCGCCGACGACTTCCAGCTGCGCCAGGCGCTCAATCACCTCAAGGGCCAGCCGCTGCAGCTGTCGCGCACGCACACCACCCTGGCGCACGTGGACGGCAAGCACTAAACAGCGCGCCGCCCGGCGCCGGTGTAAAATCGTACGGTCGTTCGAATCGGCGTCGCGCCGCTCGTCCCCCGTCCGTTTTTTTCACCGAAAGCCAGTCATGAAGCAAGTCGTCATCAGCGGCACCGGCCTGTTTACGCCGCCGCACGCCATCTCGAACGAAGAACTGGTCAGCGCGTTCAACGCCTACGTCGAACTGTTCAATGCCGAGCACGCGCAGGCCATCGCCGCCGGCCAGGCCGGCGCGCTGGAACCGTCCAGCGCCGCCTTCATCGAGAAGGCGTCCGGCATCAAATCGCGCTACGTGATGGAAAAGGAAGGCATCCTCGATCCGGCCCGCATGACCGCGCGCATCGCCGAGCGCGCCGACGAGGAACTGTCGCTGCAGGCGGAAATCTGCGTGGCGGCGGCGCGCCAGGCGCTCGAGCGCGCCGGGCGCACCCCGGCCGACATCGACATGGTGCTGGTGGCCTGCAGCAATCTGCAGCGCGCCTACCCGGCCATGGCCGTGGAGGTGCAGCACGCGCTCGGCATCGAAGGCTTCGGCTTCGACATGAACGTGGCCTGCTCCTCGGCCACCTTCGCCATCCAGACCGCCATGGGCGCAATCCAGACCGGGCAGGCGCGCGCGGTGCTGGTGCTCAACCCGGAAATCACCAGCGGCCACCTGAACTTCCGCGACCGCGACAGCCACTTCATTTTCGGCGACGCCTGCACTGCCATCGTCATCGAAGAACGCGCCAATGCCGCCGGCGCGCACCAGTTCGAGATCCTCGACAGCAAGCTGAAGACGACGTTTTCGAACAATATCCGCAACAACTTCGGCTTCATGAACCGCTTCGACGAGCGCGGCGCCGGCCAGCCGGACAAGCTGTTCCGCCAGCAGGGACGCAAGGTGTTCAAGGAAGTCTGCCCGATGGCGGCCGAGACCATCCGCAGCACCGTCGCCGGGGCCGGCCTGGCGCTGGAACAGATCGAGCGCTTCTGGCTGCACCAGGCCAACCTGTCGATGAACCAGCTGATCGTACGCATGCTGCTGGGGCGCGAGGCCACGCCGGAGGAAGCGCCGGTGATCCTCGACACCTATGCCAACACCTCGTCGGCCGGTTCGATCATCGCCTTCCACAAGTACCAGGACGACCTGGCTGCGGGAGCCCTTGGCGTGATCTGCTCGTTCGGCGCCGGCTATTCGATCGGCTGCGTGGTGCTGCGCAAGCTCTGATTCAGGAGCTAGAGCCGGGCGGCCAGCTCGGCGCCTTCGCGAATGGCGCGCTTGGCATCGAGTTCGCTGGCCAGCGCCGCTCCACCGATCTTGAAGTAGCGCGCCTGCGTGCGCACGCCCTCGGCCGGCATCAGCTCGGCCAGGCTCTCCTGCCCGGCGCAAATGATGATGTTGTCGACCGCGAGCAGGCGCCGCTCGCCGCCGACCGTGATATGCAGGCCATCGTCGTCGATGCGCTCGTAGCGCACCCCCGCCAGCATGCTGACGCCGTGGCGCGCCAGGGTCGCGCGATGCACCCAGCCGCTGGTCTTGCCCAGTCCCGCGCCCACGCGCGAGGCCTTACGCTGCATCAGGAAGACCTCGCGCGCCGGTGCCGGCGGCGTCGGCGCAACCAGCCCGCCGCCGCTGCCGGCCTTCAGGTCGACGCCCCATTCGCCGGTCCAGGTGTCGAGCGACAGCGGATCGGCACTGTCGTGCAGCAGGTACTCGGCCACGTCGAAGCCGATTCCCCCGGCCCCGATGATGGCCACGCGGCGGCCGACCGGCGCCTTGTGCAGCACCACGTCCACGTACGACAGCACCTTGGGGTGATCGATGCCCGGGATGGCAGGCTTGCGCACCTTGATGCCGGTGGCGATGATGACGTCGTCGAAGCCGGCCAGGTCGCTCGCGCCGATGCGCTCGCCCAGGCGCACTTCGACGCCTTCGGCGGCCAGCTTGTGGCGGAAGTAGCGGATGGTTTCGGCGAATTCTTCCTTGCCCGGAATCTGCCTGGCGATGTTGAACTGGCCGCCGATGTCGTCGCTGGCATCGAACAGCGTCACATGGTGGCCGCGCTCGGCCGCCACGGTGGCGGCCGACAGGCCGGCCGGCCCGGCGCCGACCACGGCCACATCGCGCAAGGCGGGCGTTTGTTTGAACACCAGCTCGGTCTCGTGGCAGGCGCGCGGATTGACCAGGCAGCTGGCGCGCTGGTTGGCGAAGGTGTGATCGAGGCAGGCCTGGTTGCAGGCAATGCAGGTGTTGATGGTGTCGGCGCGCCCGGCCGCGGCCTTTTGCACGAACTGCGGGTCGGCCAGGAAGGGCCGCGCCATCGACACCATGTCGGCGTCGCCGCGCGCGATGATGTCGTTGGCCTCGTGCGGCATGTTGATGCGGTTGGACGCCACCACCGGAATACTCAACTCGCGGCGCAAGCGCCCGGTCACGCCGGCGAAGGCCGCGCGCGGCACCGAGGTGACGATGGTGGGC
>CAMLIL010000072.1 GCA_946480015.1 uncultured Oxalobacteraceae bacterium
GGAAAACTGAAATTGAAAACGATTCGTGACCGGTTGAACAACTGGGCGAAGTGGTCTCGTGGCGCCCCTGCAAAGGGCATGGCCTCGAACACGGCCTTCATCTGCGACCGCATGCGAGTTGCGGCGATGGGCGAACTGCACGCGCCGTCCGGCGCCGGCGATCGCCTGGACAGCGCCGACGCCGCCAATGTGGAGCGTGCGTGGAAGACCCTGCTGCCGAAGCACCGCGATCTGCTGCGCTGGCACTACATCAGGAACGCCACGCCGGGGTTTATCTGCCGGCGGATGGGGATCAAGCCGCGGCCGACTAGCGTGTTCGACATCGAGCTGGCCCGCTCGGAGGCAGCGATCGACCAGGCGCTGCGCGCGCTGGCAGCGCGAGAAGCAGGGGATCGAGAAGGAGTCCGATATGGCTGATGAGACCATTTCGCGCGCGAGAGGAAATCAGGGCGGTCTCGGGCTCCGGACTTTCCGCCGGCATCGCGCGCACATGCGCGTGCGAAGGGAATTTCCGCACCAGGTGCGCGGGCGCGCGCGAGGCATTCTGCGACCAGTACGCGCGTGCGCGCGAGGAAAACCTCAATTCTCGGAGTTTATAAAAAGGCGCAGCCCTGGCGGTTTCGCACTGCAGCCGGGCCGCATGGCAGGGAGGGGCAATGGGTAAAAACGTCTACCTACGCCTGCTCGACGATCTGGCCGGTGTCACCGCCCCAGAGGAACTGAAACGTCAGTTTGCAGAGCTGATCCGGCGGAACGCGGCGCTCGATGGGGTTACCGGGCTTGACCGGCAGGAGAGGATGCAGTTCGCGCGTCACCTGCTCGATCTTCGCCAGCCGCGCGCGGCAATCCGCGATCGCCTCATGACTAGGTACGGAATCGGCCGCTCCCAGGCATACGACGTGATTGATAGGGCCCTTCAACTGTCCGATTTTCCGCCTGGAAACCGGACGGAAGAGGAGTCCAATGGAGTATCGAATGAAAGGACCCATGGATGAAAGCCGTTTACTTTGACCGAACACTCACCGACCTGGCGCCGGGCGTCATCGGGGCGTTCTGCATCGACCCCGGCGCCAAATGGGTCACGCTCGTCGACATCATGGCCGCGCTTGACCGGGGTGAGCCGGTCGAGATCCGGCCGGCATCCGAAACCGAGCGTGAGCGCGCGCAGGGACTCGCTGTCATTAGCGGCATCGCTTTGCAACTAACCGAAGCGCAAGCCGCCGACGCTGCTGCGCACCCCTGTTCGGGCGCCGAGCGCCGCCTGTGCGAGAACGTCCATGTCCTCCGCGGGATCGGCCTGGAGCTGGCCAAGCCGCTACTCGGCCTGCTCGACTCAAGCATCCAGATCAACCCCACGAACATCGGAGTCGCCATCCTATGAAGAACTTCCAACGCATCACCGCCGGCATCGACACCATGCCGCTGCTCCTGGCAATCAAGCGCCGCGCCGACCTCTGGAAGGAGGACACCTATCTGCGCGACTACCCGCAGGGGCCGTTCAAGCAGATCGAGTCGATCATGCTGCGCTTTCCGGTGAAGTCCGTGCTCGAGACCGAGGAGGAACTGCAGAAGCACCTATCGACCTACGACCAGCACGAGTGCGTCGACTACCCAGCATACAAGCTGCTGACTGAAGCGCGCCCCCTGGTGATGAACCTGATGGCCTACGTCTCCGGCGAACGCCTGGGCCGGGTCATGATCAACAAGATCGCCCCTGGCGGCGTGATCTACCCGCACGCGGACACGCCGGCGCACGCCGAGTATTACAGCCGCTTCCACATCGTGCTCCAGAGTCAGCCGGGCGTCGTATTCCGTGCCGGTCACGAGCAGACCTACATGGGCACGGGCGAGATCTGGTGGTTCGACAACAGCCAGGAGCACGAGGTCATCAACAATAGCGGCGACGACAGGATCCACATGATCGTCGATATCAGGACTAGCCGATGATCACCTGTCACGTCGAATCATTCGAGGAACACCTGGCCGAGCTGCAGGTACTGCTGCCGCTGCACTACGAGGAGCTGGCCCTGAACCAGGACAAGGTGCCGCTCGTGCCACAGTACGACATCTACATCGACCGCGAGCGCGCCGGCCAGCTACTGTTCGTTACGCTCCGCGACGCCGGCGACCTGGTCGGCTACTTCATCGGCTTCATTGCCCCAGGCCTGCATTACAGCACCTGCCTGACCTGCAACATGGACATCTTCTACGTGCGCCAGGACAAGCGCGCAGGTAGCGCCGGCGTGCGCATGTTCCGCTTCGTCGAGGCGGAGTTGCGGCGCCGCGGCGTGCAGCGCTGGTTCATGGGTTCGAAGATCCACGCGGACGCGAGCCCGCTTTTCAAACGCATCGGCGCTGCGCCGGTGGAAACCTATTACAGCAAATGGCTGGGGGAGTGAGCATGAAAAAACTCAGGGGCGAGCGCAAACAAGACGCCGCCATGGATGGTGCCAAATTCTGCGGCGTGGCGGCCGCAATCGCGGCTTCGGCAGTGGTCGGCGCCACCGCGTCCTCGATCGCGTCGAACAAGGCGTCGAAGGCGCAGCAGGAGTCAGCCAAGGAAGCCAATGCGCTGGCCAAGGATACGAGCGACCAGCAGGTGGCCCTGCAGGAGAGGATGTTCAATAAGAACGTCGAGCTCCAACAGCCAGCCATCGACGCCGGCAACACCGCGCGCAACCGCCTGATGCAGCTGCTGGGCCTCTCCGCCGGCGGTGCCGACAACGGCTCCCTGATGCGTGACTTCAGCATGGCCGACTTCGAGGCTGATCCTGGTCACCAGTTCCGCATGGACCAGGGCCAGCAGGCGCTAGAGCGTAGCGCGGCGGCGCGTGGCGGCCTGTTGTCGGGCGCGGCGCTGAAGGACACGGCGCGCTTCTCACAGGGCCTGGCCACGCAGGACTGGCAAGCAGCCATGGACCGGTTCAACACCAACCGCACGGCCAAGGAAAACCCGCTTCTGTCGCTCGCGGGCGCCGCGCAGACCGCATCCAGCACCGCCGGGGCGGCCGGCCAGAACTATGCCAACGCCGCCGGCAACGCGCTGGGCAATTACAGCGCAACCGCTGGCCAGAACATCACCGGCGCTGGCAACGCGCGCGCATCCGGCTACATCGGCACGGCAAACGCGATCAACAACGGCATGGGCCAAGCCTTCAACGGTATCCAGCAGAACCAGCTGATGGGCATGCTGCAGCGGCAGAACCAGCTGATGATCGCCAACCGCAGCGCGGACCCGATCGCATCGATGAACGCACAGAATGGATGGACCAGCTAATGGCAATCGATCCCTCTATCATCGCCGGCCTCAAGCCGCCCCAGTTCGAGACGCCGACCAACGCCCTGATGCAGCTGCTGCAGGTCCAGCACGCGCAGAACCAGAATAGTTTGACAGGGATGGAACTCGGTCAAAAGCAGCAAGAGATGGCCGATACGACCTCGATGAACCGTCTTTACAAGATGGCCGTCGACCAGGAAGGTAAGTTGAACCGCAGCAAGCTTCTGAGCGACGCCGCGGCGAGCGGACTAGGCTCCAAGGTGCCGGGCCTCATGAAGACCTTCCAGGATATGGACAAGGACCAGTCCATCACGAACCAGAACAACGCCAACGCCAAGAAGGTCGACTACGAGACCCTCACGCACCAGTTCGAGATGGCCGGACAGCTCGCGTCAGCCTGGGCGAAAGATCCAGGCGTCACGCAGCAGCAAGTCCGCAGTGGCCTGGCCGCCGCCGCGCACAGCAAAATCATCACGCCCGAGATCTACCAGCAGAAGCTGGCTGAACTGGATGGGGTGCCTGACGACCCGGCCCACATCAACCAGTGGGCGACTGGCACCCTGAAGCAGGTAATGAAGTCGAAGGACAGCATGGGCTTCATTAATCCCGATGCCAACACCGTGGCCAATAACGCGACGTCGGCGGCGAACAATGCGGCGACGAACGCCACCTCGCGCGCGAACAATGCGGCGACCGTGGCGGCTTCTCGCGACAATGCTGCTGCGACCCGCGAGGTGGCGAAAGCGACTCGTGACGCGGCAAACGTACAGCGTGACCAGAACACCGAGATGAAGCTCGCAGACGACTACCGCGCGCAGTCGAAGGACTTCAAGGCGGTGGCGGACGCCTACCAGCAGATCAACTCGACGCTGGACAAAGCGACGACCTCGCCGACCGCCACCCTGGCTGCAGCAACGAAATTCATGAAGTTGCTCGACCCTGGGTCGGTCGTGCGTGAGTCGGAGCTGGGCATGGCCTTGGCCGCTACAGGTGCGATCGACCGCATGAGCAACTACGTGAACACGATGAAATACGGGAAGGTCCTGACCGCGAACCAAGTCACGGATTTCCGCAACATCACGAAACAGATTTACGGCGCCGCCCAGGCCCAGCAGCAGAAAATCGACGGCAACTATCGCAAGCAGGCGGAAACCTACAAACTGCGTCCGGAAGTGATCGTGCAGGACCTTGGCCAGAACACGCCGCAGCCGGCAGATCCGAACGACATTCATGCGCGCGCTGACGCTATCTTAAGGGGCAAATAATGGCTACTCCCGACGAATACGCGGCATGGATCGTCAAGAACGCCGACAAGAAGGGCACGCCCGAGTTTGAGACGGTCGCCCAAGCATACAAGCTGTCCAGGGCGGCTCCAGCGCCTGGGGCGTCGGCCAGCAAGCCGCCTGAGGGAAGCACATTGGTCGACAGTGCGAAAGGCTTGGCTGCCGGCGCCGGTGCCAGCTTCGGCAAGCTAGTGCTCGGTGCACAGCGATTTGCAGGTAAGGGACTGGTAGCGCTGGGCGAAATGACGTCTGACGCGCCTACCGTCACGAACCTGATCACCGAGAAAAAGCCGACGTCCCTGCTAAGTCAAGCTGGCCAGTGGCTGGTGAAAGACGCTGACGCTGGCAAGGCCAGGCTCGAGGCGGAAAACGCCCCGTACAAAGCCGCAAGCCCGATCGCTAACGCGGTGGGCGACGTCGGCGGCTCGATCGTGGCAACACTCCCGGTCGGTGGCCTTCTGCCGGCAATGCTTCGTGGCGCAGCAGGTGCGCGAGGTGTAGTCGGCATTCTGCCACGCGTGGGCCAGGCTGCCGGCGTTGGCGCGGTATATGGCGGAGTGACGGGTACCGCAAGCTCGAATGCAGATACATTGGGAGGCATGCTCGCCGATGGCGCGGCCTCTGCTGGTACAGGCGCTGCATTCGGTGGCGTGTCTTCGCCTGTCACTGCCGGCGTTGCCGCGGTGGGTCGCAATGTGACGCAGCGCTTTTCAGGTACTGCAGCTGCCGAGTTCGCACAGCAGAAGGTTGCCGAGGCATTTGCACGAGACGCTCGGGGCACGCTGGCAACCGGTGGCTATACCAATCCGCTGTTGCAGATGGCCGCCCGGTACTCGAAGCTAGGCGATGAGGCGGTAGTGGCCGATGCCGGAGGTCGCAATACGAACCAACTACTCGATACCCTGGTGACCTTGCCCGGTCGCACCAAGGAAGCGGCCTACAACATGCTGCATCAGCGCACGGCCGGCGTCGGCGATCGCATGCGCACTGCTGCAGAGGACGCATTAGGTACACAGGGTCAACGCCTGTCGAGCACCGTGGAGGCACTGATCAACCGGCGTGAGCAAGCATCTGCCCCCCTGTACAACCAATTGCGCCAGGTTGAAATCCAACCTAGCCCGCAACTGGCTGACATCGTGAAAGCTGCCGATGATTTGGGCGTGACCAAGCTGGGCCGAGAGATCGCTACCGCTCGACAGATGCCATTCACGCTCGACGCGACGGCGCCGGCGCGCTGGAACATGGGGGATCTTGACCACGTAAAGCAGGGTATCGACCAGGTTCTGGCCAGTCGCAAGGCCTTGAACCAGGATGGCACCCTGACCCCGGTCGGTCATGCGTATCAAGCATTGAAGACCCAACTTGTCGATGCGCTCGACAAGGCGACGACGAACCCGCAAACCGGTGCATCCCTGTACCGTAGCGCGCGCGCTGCATTCTCCACGCCATCTTCCCTGATCGATGCCGCGAACGCCGGCCGTTCTGCAATCAACCGCGACGAGGGCAGCATTCTCAAGACCGTCAGCGGTATGTCCGACCCAGAGCGAGAGGCTTTCCGGATTGGCGCATACGAAGGACTGCACGCGAAGCTCGGCACTCAGAGCGGTCAGACCAACATCATGAATATGTGGAAGGAGCCTGCGACGCAGGAGAAGTTGAAGGCGATCTTCGGCAGCGAGCGCTCTTATCGAGAGTTTGCCGCGAGCGTGGCCAAGGAAGCTCAGCTTAAGCGCTTGCAGAGCGTCGGCACGGGGTCGCAGACTGCAGCGCGCCAGGCTGGTATGGGCGATCTTGACCTGTCGGCATTGTCGGACGCAGGTGCGGCAGTGGGCGCCGCCAAGACCGGGAACCTCCTCTCGGCAATAGGCTCGGCTAAGAACGCATGGAATCGGGTCGCGGTACCTCAAACCGTGCGCGACCAGATGGGCAACATGCTGCTTTCTCGTGGCCCTGCAGGCGAGCAGACCCTGAACAGCTTGGCGCCACTGATCGATATGATCAACACCCGAAACATGTTGCTGTCGAATGGCGTCGGCGTGGCAAGTGGAGTGACCGGGAATGCGCTTACCAGGCTCCTTCAGCAACCACCCCAGCAGTAGTGCTGTGCGCTGCCCGGCATCCCACCGGGCTCAACCAATCGATAGAGAGAAGACGATGACACCAGAAGAACGAATCTCCCAGCTCGAGCAGGAACTGGCAGAGGTCAAGCAACACACTGCAGAGAGCCGCGAGGTCCTCCTGGAGATGGCTGGCGCAACAAGGGCATTTGAGTGTGCCGTCCTGGCTATGCTCTCCGCGGCGAAACAATCTGAGGCGGTAGGGCGGGAAATCAGGCGGCACCTGGAGCGCCTAGACTCGGAGCTGGTTTTCCAGTCCATGTCGGAAGCACAGATCGAGGGAGCGCAGCGGGCCAGCGAAGTGCTGATCGCTGCACTGGAGGAATCTCAAGCACAGCCTTCGCCGGCCCTCCCGGTAGTTGATCCTGAAAGCGTTGCAACACCTTCCGAGCAAGGTGACTGGGTCCACTAAAACGCTCAACTTGATGTGTTACTCTGGCAACTTTTACAGTTGCTGGAGTCCACCGATGTTGAAGTCTATCCTTACCTGTGCCGCCCTAGCCTTGCTGGCCGGATGCGCAACGACCCTGACTGGCGCGGCCGAGAAGGTCCAGATCGTGACCGCTGCTCAGAAGGAGAAGTGCCAGACCGTCAAGCTGGTGACCTTCAACCAACGCCTCGGCCCGGACAAGCCCGGCAACGCCATGAAAGCGGCGCTGAACGAAGCCGCGGCCGCCGGCGCCAATGCCTTCTACGTCGTGTCGACGTCGACGGACTGGGCGGAAGGTGCCTCGGTCGTCGGCGAGGCACTGCGCTGCGGCGGCTGAGCGGACCCCAAGGTTATACCAAGGGGTAGCGAGCGCCGGCAGGCTGCCGAAGGTGGGTCAAGGTTACGGCAAGGTATGGAATCGAGATCACACCAAAACGCAGGAGGTAGCATGACGACGAGTGCCGAGCGCTTAGCGCTGTACAAACGACGGATGAAGAAGGCCGGGTTCCGCCGTATCTCGATCTGGGTTTCTGGCGAACTGGCTCAGAAGCTGGCAAAGGACCGGCACCCACAAGAATGCGGTGGCCGTACCCTGGAACGCCTGCTGCTGGGCGAGGCGGCAAAACGGCCAGATTTCCCCTACGGCTCCCTGGATGATGAGAAGTAGTGATGCAATCCGCTATTGGAACGGCTAAGAGGGATCAGCAATTACGCGCACACTGCCGGTTGCGGCCCGCATGTAATCCTGCTCGGGGAACCCAAGCATGACGCTTAGATAGCTCAGCAGCACTGTAAGGCGCTTGTTTGCCTCTTTTGCCCAACCGAGGTTAATCGAGTCGTACCACTCAGGGCGGAGCTTCGTGTTTAGCAACAAGGCGTTAGGGTCGAGCACCAGGGGTAGCTTTGGCCCAGCGACGCTCTCGGCTTTGCCATGCGCGAGTTTGTCTCGCAAACGAAATACTTCTAAAGCGAACTGCAATGGATCTCGGCCCCAATCTGGCTGTTTGTTTGCGACAGTGTGCAAGATTTCTATCTTCGATCGCCAGGGTGACCTTTCTATCTCATCCCAGAACGGGACTACCCTCGCACCGAGTGAGTTCAAGTAAGCCTCAATCGTAAATGCAGTAAAGACAACGATTGGCTCAAGTGGGAGCTTGCCTTGGTCCTCTTCAAGCAGGGCGAACATGCATGTGAGGGCATAGAAAGACTTCGCCTGAGGAGAAAATTCATAACAAACCTGTTGGTATGGCATGTGCTCTACCTTGTGTGGATCTAACTTAGAACTTGGTACTGTAGCAAGAACAGGTGGCTCTCGGACCAGTACGCGCACACGCATGAGGGCGGAAATATTGCACGCATCGCGCAGGTGCGCGCGTGAGGGTGGAAATATCCGAGTCCTAAAAAAGAGGTCTCAGTCAGGCCAGAGGTGGAACGCCGCCGCCGCGCGCCGGCTTCCGATGCACCTTAAGCGCGCCGCTCTCTACCCATCGGTGGTATCCGTCGACGTCGACCAGCACGCGCCCGTCCGGCGCCTTGTGCCATTCCAGCCCCTCGCGCCAGATGCCGTCCCGGATCTTCGTCCGGATGGCGTCCTCGGTATAGCCGGACTCGCTGGCGAACTTGGCGATCGTCACGTAGCGGAGCATCATGGCCTCACCCTATCAGGAAATTGAGATGAGCGAATCGAGCGACCTGGTGCTATCCCCAGAAGAGATCTACGCGATCACCCACTACAAACTTCCGAAGAAGCAGTTGGCCGCCCTGCAGGAGATGGGCATCCCGGCCACGCTGCGCCGGATCGACAACACCGTGTGCGTGCTTCGAGCCCATGTGACGAGCCCGAGCGCGCCGGCAGAACCTGCAGGCCCTGGTCCGGTGAGGAAGTCAGTGCGGGAAGGCGGTCCCCAGTTGAAGTCTTCCAGGGAGATGGAGAAGAGAGGGCGCGATTTCCTTAAATCGTGCGAGGGAATGAAACTCAGGGTGAAGCCGAGCTGAGGAGACGGCCATGTCCAAATCCGACGCGGTGCGACCGTTTATACAGCTCCGGTGGATGCTGCTCCCTCTGTTCTGCACCCTGACGGGATACACGGACAAGGCCGTGCGCAGGAAGATCGAGGAGGGGATCTGGCTGCAGGGCAGGCATTACCGAAAGGCGCCAGACGGCCGCATTACTCTCGACCTGCAGGCGTACTACAGCTGGGTCGAGGGCCCGGACCAAGACCACTGAGACCATTTCGCGCACGCGCGCGAGGGAGCCTATGGTATCGCCGGATACCAGTGGCTACCATTTGAAAACAATCAAACGAAATCAAACCGAGAATGCGCGCGGCGACGTCTCGACCTTGTCAAAAAATACTGTATGCGCATACAGTATTGCATGAGATGCAGAATTATCAAGATGAGGAAGGACGGCGTTGACCTGCCGAAGTGGAAGCTGCGCGAGTACACGCCGCCGCCTGGCCAGCTGGAGGTGATGGACGTCCGCGATGATGGCGTGGGCCGGTCGATCAAGGTAGCGCGGCACACGGCCGGCGAGGGACCGCTGCGGCGCCAGGAGGTGCTGTACGAGCCGCACCTGGTGTGGATGAGCGATGGGCGGTTCACGATCGCCGGCTTCGAGCGGGTGCGGGTCGGCGACCAGATCGTGAACTATGCGCAGTCGTGGCTATGCACGGTCGAGCCAGGCGCGTCCTAATCGGGGATGTACGCGGCATCCTTCCGAACACACCACCGCCTGCCGATTTTCACTGGCCGCGGCTGGATCATCCCATCGTGCACCCAGCGGCGAAGCGTGTTGAAGTGCGGTGCATGCTCTCCAAGTAGCAGCTCAGCCCAGGCCGCGATGGGGATGTACCTGGGAAGGCCGATCGTATCCTCCGGTAGAAGGTGCATCGAATTGTAAGGAGGCGGAGGTGTGCGGGCCGGCCCTTTGGCCTGCAGATCTGTACGATTCTTCAGGACCCAATCGACAAGCGATTCCTTCTCCCTGGGTGGCTTCGGGGCTGGCTCCCTGCCAGGCGTGGGGCGACGTGTGGGTGCTTTGCAAACGTACGTCGACGCGCCACTCGGCGGCAGCGGGGGAGCTGGCGGCGCATCGCCTGTCTTGAGTTTCGCCCAGTACCCTCGAGCAGGCCTCGGCACATCCAGTGCGAAGCACGCTTTTCGTATCTCGCCCTCCGTCAGGTCATACTTGCGCGCCACCATGCCGGCGCGTTTCGACCAGACGTCACGATAAAGCTCCTCTCGATCTAAGATCACGTCCATGGGTCTCTCTGTATGGAGACAAGAGGGCAGCGTGAACCGGCTGTAGTTCAGCGGCTGAACAGCCGGCCCGCAAAATTAACGAAGGCAGGATAGGGGACATGGCGGCAACTGTGCCACAAGGTGGTCATCAGCCTGAGTAAAAAATGGGCAGGCCCCTAGACATTTCTTACCAGGACTGTCTTGTCCTTGTTCGTATCGCTTCGTTGCGTCATGTATCTATCCGTTATGCTTCGGAGGACATTGGCGACCTCCCGTTCTGGACATAGATGTCTCGGGGGCCTGGTAAGAAATGTCGCCCCCAAATTCTTGCTTTAGCCCGGCAATTTCCGTATCGTTCCCCCATACGCGAGCCCACCAACGCAACGACTAAAGGTATACCAATGAACGCAAATTCTACCACCGACAACGTGGTCCAACTCCACCCCAAAGACGTCTTCGAGGCCGACAAGAAATGGGGCCCGGCTGTGATGAAGCTCGGGTACTCGATGATCCCTTCGATGATCTTCTGGGCCCAAGCGCGCTTGAATCTCAGCCCGACCCAGCTGGTACTCCTGCTGCACCTGGCAGACTTTTGGTGGGACCACGACAAGATGCCTTTCCCGAGCAAGGCTGAGCTTGCTTCGCGCATGGGCATCACTGAACGTCAAATCCAGCGCCATATGGCTCAGCTGGAAGCGGACGGGTTCATCAAGCGTAACCCGCGGTACCACTACAAAGGTGGGCAGCAAAATAACGAGTACAACCTGGATGGCCTGGTGAGGAAATTGAAGAAGTTCGAGCCTGAATTTACCAAGCTCAAACAGGAGAAGCAGGAAACGAAGAAAAAGGCCAAGGCCTTGACGAAGGTCGGCGGTCTGGTCGCCAACCCGGTAAAGCCCAAGAAGGTAAAGGATGAGTAATTTCCACAACAAGCCGTTCGAGGGCATCACCTACACCTTCGGGCACCTGCAGCCGTTACAGATGAAAGTTCCCCTCAACGCAGATGGGAGCCTGGTCATCGACATGCATGTGACCTTTGGGTGCCACTGCTTCACTGAGGGCTTCAACAATGCCGTTCACCGGCCCGACCACACCTACACGTACAAAGGTGAGACGCGCGCATTCGATCCGCTGCGCTATGAGTGTTCCTTGCAGCTCCCGCAGCTGATGCAGGCCATGCTGAGAGGGACGATCTATAACGCGGATGAGAGTTACACCTACGCCGCGCATATCACCCTGCCGTCGATCGCGGGCCCGCAGAGCTATTCGATCTTCTTCAACCTGGAGAAGGACAAACGCTCGAAGGCGCCGGCAGTTCGGATGTTCGTGAAGAGCGCCTACTTGAAGCCGCTGGTGGCGAAAGCCGGAGCTCAGAACTGGCGGTTTGTATCGCTGGCAGGTCAGATCGCGGAAGCCTTCCCGCCGCGCGAGAAGAAGCCGAAACCGACGAAGAAAAAGAAAAAGGCCCCGCAGGGCCTTGTCTCGGCAAACTAGGTTTGCCTTGCGAGGTTCTGTTACCCCTGCTATCCGCAGGACCCAAATTTCTTTGGGCAGCACGTTCGTCTTTCACTCGCTCTCGAACCGTCTTGGGAAGAATTTTATCACACAAGTGATCGAAAATGATCAAGCGGGACATCGGGTGATGTTGCGTGACGTCGCGTGAACACCATGGACGGGGCCAAAACACCTTGATAGTCATAGGCAATTACAGTCCATCATAGTCATGTCCGGACCTGAAAAAACCTGAAATCAGCAGCCGCAATAGGAAAGCCGGGCTGCCCCGGCCTTGTTAGTATTTGTTAAGGTTTGGCGTCACGCGGCCGGCTTCACAACTCGCATAACCGTGGCCCGCGAGAGATTGTGGATGCGCGCCAGGGTACTGATCGACACGCCGGCCGCGTGCGCTTCAGTGATCGCGCGGCGATCGGCATCGGTGGTCAGCGTTGGGCGGCCGAGCGTCTTGCCCTCCGCCTTCGCACGGGCTAGGCCGGACTGGGTGCGCTCTACCAGCAGATCCCGCTCCATCTCGGCGACGGCAGCCAGCATCGTCAGCATCAGCTTGCCGGCCGCGCTGGTCAGGTCGAGTTTGCCCAGCTGGAGGACGATGACCTCAATGCGGCGCGCGGCCAGCATCTTGATCGTGGCGCCGACGTCCTGGGCGTCGCGGCCCAGGCGGTCCAGCTTCGTCACCACCAGGGTTTCACCGTCACGAATCTGGCCAAGCATCTTGGCGAACTGCGGACGCTGCGACGCTGATACCTTGCCCGACACCCCTTCATCCGCATACCAGTAGTCGACCGCATAGCCAGCCGCTTCGATCTCCCGCCGCTGGTTCTCCGTCGTCTGGTCCTTGGTGCTGACGCGCCCGTAACCGAAGATCGCCATATCTGTCTCACTCAATAGGATTATGGGGGAGCCACATAGCGCAGCCGTCACGGTCAGTGCCGGCGATCGCCATCCAGCGATTCCCCGCCTCATCAACGGCGACACAGCCGGGTATCCAGTGCTCAGGGTTGCGTAGCTTGTCCACCCAGCTGTTCACCTCACCCTGGTAGATCACGACCACGCCGCCTCGGCCTACATATCCTTCTGCTTCCCGCCACGCGCGTGCGATCTCGAGCAAGTCCGCCATTTTCGTCTCTTTCACTGTCCAAGGACGTCCAATGATGTCCAATAACGTCCATCCTACATATGAACATGTTCAAAAGTCAAATGGCTATTTTATGAACGTTGCGGCGATGTGCTGCTGAGCCCTGTTCACAAACGGTCGATTTTGCACAGCCTGATAAGCTTTCGTTGTTTTACTATAGTGGCTAGTTGTTTTACTATAGTTTTAGTAGTACACTGCTACGCACTACTAACAAACTACTAGGAGGGAGTTATGATTACACTACAATTGACGTTCAAAGATGACACCGTTGCAGATCTGATCAAAGCAGCAGCTGTACAAGGTCTGCCGTTCAATGACTATGTAGAGTGGCGCCTCAACGCGGATCTTGACTCCAAGGCTGAAGAGCAAAGGATTGATCCGGATGAAACTGTCCAGCAAGTTGCAAAGGCGCTCTTCCGTGAGGCCTTAGTTCAGACAGCGGCTGAATCTGATGACGAGCATACGGAGGAGGGCGTTTTTTACCTGGTTGAAGAGCTCTACAAAAAATTGAGGCTGCAACCCGCTTGGGAACAACGCGATCGCGGTAACCGCATCATGATCGGGAAAGCGTTTAAACGAGAAGTTGATGCGCAGCAGGGGCACGGCACCTGCCTTGCCGATGATGGCCAGGGTCCGTGCGTAAGGGTCCAATTCGAAGGCCGGACTTCTCAGAACCAAGCAAGATACCGGACCCACCGCACAGCGTAAGCTGATTCCCCATGAAGTAAATAAGGGCCGCAATTTCGCGGCCCTTATAGTATGAGCGATGTAGGGTAGCTATTAGAATTGCGACACGTTGACGCACGCCGGCCGGCCGCGTAGTCGCCTACCTGGCCTTCTTCTCATTTCTCAGCACATCAGGCATCCACGCGGTCTCAGGCGGCTCGACTTTCTCCCTGCGGCCCTCAATGGTGGCGCGTGCCACAATCGGCGCATTGATCGCGTTGACCCAGAACGGGATACCCATCCTGCGCAGTGCTTCGACCTGCAGGTCCCTCTTTTTGCGGCCGGTGAGGAAGGCAATCTCCTCGGGGGTGAGGAACGTTTCATATACGGACATGGGCTCTCCAGTCTATGGCTGGGCGGGTGCCTGGCCAGCAATCGCATTGTCGCTGCGCAGGTTGGCCGACGGGAAGCGCAATCGGTCCAGCATTTGTCCGCAGTAGAATGCCCGCATCACAACGGAGGCCAGATGTACGACGCGGACTTAGACATTCAGTGGGAGACGGACGACGAACTCAATCCGCCGCGGAGGAAGATTATCCCGGCCGCCGACCGCGAGCTGCTGGAGCTGGCCGCGCGCGCACTTGGCGCACGGTTTGAGGAGGTCGACGGCGAGAGATACGGCAACCTGCACTTCGAGGACGGCTCGACCACCTACGCATGGAACTCGCTCGTGCACAGCGACGACACGTTCAACCTGGCTGCCGATCTTGAGCTGGATATCCTGCACCGCGTGGTGGACGGCCGCCGCGTCGAGGTCGTGGCCGCCGGCGGGCCGCTCACCCAGGAGTTCTACGAGGTCGACCGCAAGGCTGCCATCCGCCGTGCCGTCACGCGCGCTGCGGCCGAGATTGGAAAGAGCGTGGCAGCCAAGGTCAGCGCGCCCGAGCGCGGCGCCGATCCGGATCAGCCAGAACGCGACAAGTAAGCGCAAACCCTGCACCGTGCTCGGCCAAGAAAGCCGCTGCCGATCGCGCTCCCTGCTGCTCGAGCATGCCCAGCGCCTGGTCGACGACGATGGCAAGGGCGGTGTTTGGCCGATCGGTGCCGGCGCTGGAGGTGGTCGAGGTAGGCATGCGTGCACGGTACCGCCGGCACGGCGCCAGCCGGTGACCCTGCTCAACGGTGCGCCACGCCTCAAGCCATCACCGCGGGCAGGTAGGGTATCGCCATGAGGCCGCCAGTGACGATCATGAACACGATGAGCATGGCCGCGCCGCGCGGGTGCCGGTCGAAAACGCAAACGAGCCGGGCCAGGGCATTGAGGGTGGCCGGGGTGAATTTGATAAGCATATGGCTCCAGTGGTTAAGGAGACCAACGCGGTCTCCTATTGTGTCACCTATGCTGCTGTCACGACTGCGGCCCGTACAGGAATCGCAGATGTGTCGGCAGCGAGCACATCATCCTGCCGGTTGTAGGTGTGGTTCCTCTGGTGGGTTTTCCTAACCGCGTCCGGCATCCAGTGCTGGTCGCAGTGTCCCAGCTCGGCGTCCGACGTTCCTCTTGTGGTTTTTCCGTGGAGACACCCTTATGCACAGGCTTATCAACGAAATCTGTTGATGGATTGTGTTTCCGACAACTGGAAACCCGCAGCGGCGGGTTTAGATCATCGATTAAGGGGGGGCGGACCAGGTCAAGAACGGCCTCGGCCACCGCGCCGAGCTTCCCGCCCTTTATCAGCAGCCTGGTCGACATCCGCCTGCAGAGACCTCGTCGTCAAGATCGACATGGATCACCAGGAACATCAGCCAGGGCGAGGATTTTGCAACCACGCCGGCGACCGTGTGGTGCAATGCGAATAGACGGTTTTCACTCTGAGGAGCCCCCGGAAATGCCCACCGTGACGCCCCTTCAACGCTCACTGGTAAGGGAGGAAAGTGCAGGACAGGATGAGAAGCGTACGGCCACGGCGAGCCGCGGTTGCACACTTCTGCGAGCTCAGGCTGCCGCCCGATACCCGGCTGGAAGGAAGAAAAATATGTGTTTGAGAACGATTTTCATGCCAGGACGGTTGGTTTACTCACAAACTACCCTGTTTCGTGATTACAATAGGAACATGAATGGAACGCAACCGATGAATGTCCGCGAGATTCGCAAGCTTGCTACTGGCATAGTAGGCGAGTGGATCGCTGCGCAGGACGCAACCAGTGGCACCTATACGGTGCGCTGTGGGGACATCGAGTTGTGCACGATCAATGGACGCAAACCGAGGAAATTTCGTAGCCTGGACGTTTTGCGTCAGACGCTTGCGGAGGAAATCGGGGTTACCGAATTTAAGGTTCAGGTAGTGAAGATTTAGGCGGGCAGAAAAGAAAAAAGCCGTCCTGGCAGACGGCTTCTTCTGTCCCAAGGGGACCGGTACAGCAAAACTCTTGGCGGAGTTGGTACCGGCAGATTAACACGTCGGTCGAAAACGATGCAAGAACAAATGATCAATTGTGCCCGACGGTTCTGCCGGGGCACCAATGGCTACAGCGAATAGACAGCTCTCTCTCGATCTTTCGCAGCCGATAAACCACCATGAGAGGCTCCACGGGGCCGCTCATGGCACGGTGATCTATTGGGAACGCCGCGCTGGCAAAGACCGCTGGTCCAAGGTCGAGCCCGGCGATCCAGTGCAGCAACTGGTGTCCGGCCTCGCCGGCGCCCCCGACACCTTCATTAGTGCGAACCAGTTCCATGGTTGGCGGCTCGTCCGTCTCATCAAGAGCCTGCGCGCGTGCTACGTCGACATCGACGGCTCAACCGACCTCGAGGAGGCGCTGGACCTGCTCCGTGCCGCCCGTATTCCGGCGCCTTCCTTCGTCGTGTACTCAGGCCGTGGGATGCACCTGTACTGGCTGCTGGAGCCCACCCCAGGCCGCGCCCTGCCGGTATGGCAAAGGGTGCAGGATGTCTTGATCAAGGCGCTGGCCGGCATCGGCTCAGACCCGGCCGCGCGTGACTGCGCACGGATGCTGCGCCTGGTCGGCACCACTCACAGTAAAAGCGGAGCGCAAGTCCGCGGCGTCGTTCTGACGGATACCCTCTGGTCCCTGCATGAGCTCGCCGACGAGGTGCTCGGCGCTCGGGAAGCGAAGCGCAGCAAAGTCTATGACCTGGCCGCCGCCGGCGCGCGGAAGGGCCGCGCACCTGGCGCGACCCGATGGCAGGGATCAATCTATGGATGGTGGTACCTCGTCTACCACGACATGGTCAAGATCTCGCAACATAAGTGGCCAAACGGCGTGCCGCCTGGCTTCCGCGATCGCGTGTTGTTCATCATGGCCGTTGCCCTCAGCTGGTTCAGCGAGCCAGCCACCCTCTACAACGAGATCCTGTCCACGGCGAAGGAAATGACGCCGTCGCTCGACGAGCATGAGATTGCCACGACAATGGCTCCCGTTCTCAAGCGGGCGGCGATGCGCGCGGCTGGCGAGCGCCTGCACTACAACGGCAAGGACTACGACCCGCGCTACAACTACTCCGCACAGGGCCTGCGCGACTACCTGGCCGACGTCATCCCTCCAGAGCTGTACTCGGAGTTGCGCACTTTGGCGCCGGCGGAAATCATCCTGCAGCGCAAGAAGGAGCGGGATGCCAAGCGCGATCGCGTGGCCGAGGGGCGATACGAGCAGACACGGGACCAATACCTGCAGACTGCCAACGACAAGGCTACCAGCGCGCGCCAGATGAAAGCTCAAGGGAAGACGCCAAAGGAGATAGCCGAAGAGCTGGGCGTTTCTCGCATGACCATCTCTAGGTATCTACGGGAGGTGTAACAAGTCCGCCCTCCTTATATAGCCCCCGCAGGGTTGGGCCTTTTCTAAGGCTTTGGGACTTTGATTTAGGGGTTACCCAGAATGCAGCCGCGAACGCGGAACTGTTTGAAATATCGGTCGCGTCATTTTTATTGCTGAGAAACATCAACCTATAGAATTTCATATCGTATTGAAACGTAATACGGAATATGAAATACGAAATAATACGAAATAACAGGAGAAGATATGGGGCGCAAAGGAATAACGTATGAGCAAGTAAGGGCAGCTGTGGAAGCGCTTGAGGCGGAACGGCCCGGCAGTGCGACGCTAGAGAAAGTGCGGGTCAAGCTGGGCAACACTGGAAGCCATGGCACGATTCATCGGATGATGACGCAATGGAGAGATGCTAGGCCTCAGGCGGCGACGCCTCCTGTATCTCTGCCTTCGGATGTCGAGCGGGCACTTGGCGCTTGGGTTACACAGGCGTCGACCTCAATCCGGGCAGAGGCGGAGGAGCGTGCGTTGCAATTTCAGGCTGCTGCTGATGAACTTGCGCGGGCTGGTGAAGAGCTTGAGGCCGAGCGCGACCAACTGCTCGCCGACATTGCAGCTCTCACCACCCAGCGGGACCAGGAACAGGCGACGGCCAGCGAACGCGCCGTCGAGATCCAGCGGCTATTGGCCGACGTTGATCGCGAGCGCAGTCTTGCCGGGGCTGCCCAGCGCGAGGCGGCGGGTGCGAAGTTGAAAGCAGATTCTCAAGTCGAACACCTGGCGGAGATGCGCACGCGCGTCGAGTCGTTGTCGAAGGCGCTTGATGCCGAACGCGAGGCGCGTACGGCAGCGAACAGCAAGGCAGCGGTGCTGGACTCGCAGCTCACCAGCAGCCATGCGGAAACGGATGCGGTGCGCGCCCAGGTTACGCTGCTGCAGCAGGATCTGGGGATTGAGCGAGAGCGGGCCGGGACTCTTTCCGCTCAGATGGACATAGAACGGCTGGCGCGCAGTGCGGCGGAGCGTGAAGCTGCAGTGTTGGGCTCCCAGCTTGGTAGCACGCAGGCCGAGCTTGAAGCGGCCCGCGTGCAGGTGGTGGCACTTCAGCAGGAGCTGGCCACCGCACGAGAACGGGCCGAGCAAGCGCGGTCGGCAGCGGATGCGCGCGCCCATCAGGATCAGGCTCGCATCGACCAGGCACGCCAGGACTACGAGGGGCGCCTTGATGAGCAGCGCCGGGCACTCGAGCATACGCGCGGTCAACTTGCAGCAGCAGGCGTCGAAAAGGCTCAGCTGCAGGAAAGGCTGGCGGCGCTGAGCGGCGTCGCAAAAGAGTAAACGAGGGGGGCCCCCCCGCTTTCCTACCTCGGGATATCCTTGGCTACCCGCAGATACCCAGGGTTACCAACTGGTACCATCAGGAGCCAGTTCCCCATTCCTTCTCAAGCGCGGCGAGTGCCTGCTCGAGGATTTCCCCCAGCGGCATGTCCCGCTCCACCGAGATCTCCATCAGCCGCTTCTTGGCCGCGAAGGTGGTTTTGATGTTCACCTGCTCGCTCCGTCCGGTCGTGCGGCGCCGGCTCGGAAGCTGTTCCTTCGGCTGGGCCTGGGTAGCGGCCGGTTGCTCTGGCGCCGCTGGCGCGGCCGGGGCTGGTGCAGGCTCTGGGGAAGGCTTCACTGGCTGTCGGCTCGGGAAACCAAGCTCGGCCGCCACCTGGTCGACCACATCTCGAATTTCGGCCTTGGGCTTGGCTGCCGGCGCGAAGTCGCCCAGGTCGCCGAAGGGGTTCGCACGCTCGCTCATACCGATGCCTCCGAGGTCTGCTGCTGGACCTTGCGCAGGGCCGAGATGACCTCCTGCGCGAATTGCTCAGCGTTCGCCACTGCCTTGTCCACGTTGGCCACCTCGGCGGCATTGAGCCCGCCCAGAGGCTGGCGGAAGGAGAACATCGCCCTGAACGCCTCCCTTTCGTTCAGCTCCGTCTCAAACACCGGGATGCCGGCAGCGACCAGTCCTTTTTCGATGTGGGCCAGGGTGCGGGTGCGGATCGCGGAGTTCGTGCGCGTCAACAGGACCGAGTACGGCAGGCGATAGCCTGGCATCCGGCGCTGGATCATCTTCTCCTGCTGCTGGATCACGCGGAAGGCGCGGCCGGCCTGCTCGGCGTCGAGTTGGCTGCCTTGGGTCGGGACGATCACGAAGTCGGCCTGGCTGACAGCCATCACGACGATCTTGGCCGCGGTGCCTTCCAGGTCGACAATCACGAATGGCGTGCGCGCGGCCGCCTCTTCGATGCGCTCGATCACGTTCTCCTCATCCGCATCCGCGACGACCGTCATGCGGTCCGGTTTGGCGCCACCCTTCGCCCAGTTCTCGATCGGGCGGTTCGGGTCGGCATCGATGACAGTGACGTCGGCGCTGCGTGCCAGCTGCTCGGCCAGGACAAGCGCCGATGTGGTTTTGCCGGCGCCGCCCTTAGGCGAGACGAAGACGATGGTAGGCATTGGTATCCCTCGGTAGACGGTAGTACCAAATAGTAACACTGGACCTTATTGGACGCTATTGGAATAGTATCTGATGGTACTAGAAGATACTGGTATCTGATGGTACTACTTGGTACCTTTTGGATCTGAATTGGTTCTAGTCAGCGTAAATAGCTATCGATCCCATGTTTGATCCAGCATCGGGGCTGTCAAACGAGTAACTAAGGGCGGTAATCCCAAGACGTTGCAAATCCCTTATCTCCTCGACCGGGGTTACCTCATCTGGAAACTGCTCCTCCTTCACTATGGAGCAAATCAATGCCTCGGCCTCTTTCGCATACGACCAGCCACCTCCGGCCGAAGGCGGGTGTGGAATGAACTGCAGCAGTTCTTCCTGGCTCACATTGATTGTGCGCCCGACGGGGATAGGGGAGCTCCGATTGATGCTGTAGGTAATCGATACGTCCATTTTAGGCATAAATATCCTTTTAGTATCCGTAGATATCTGATGGTACCAATCAGCCATCTTTGAGCTTAGCAGCTACACGATCAGCGATCGCATCAGCCAGCGTCTCAATGTTGATTTCGGGTGATGACCCTCGAGTGTGCGCATCCATCCCCTGCTGTAGCAACCCGACAATCTCAGCATTCATGCTGCGATTGTTCGCCTTGGCCAGGGCGGCCAGCTTGTCGCGCATACCGTCTGGCATGCGAAGGACGTACTTGTCGGCGAGCTGGGGCGCGCGCTCTGGTTTGGGAGTTTCCATCAGGTCAGGATAATGGCAATGAGCCATTTATGGAATGATGGCACTGAGCCATCAAAAAGACTTGCGCATGATGGCTATGAGCCATATAGTTGAGGCAGCTTAAATCAATCGGAGCACCACCATGCAAGGAATCAAGTTTCAGCTGCGCCTTCCAGACGATGTCAGAGCCTGGCTCGC
The DNA here is from genome assembly GCA_946480015.1 of uncultured Oxalobacteraceae bacterium. The sequence continues at coordinate 20,887 of CAMLIL010000072.1, forward strand.
GTCAGACGCCAAGCGCAGCGACCGGTCCATGAACAGCCAGGTCGTCGCAATACTGCGCGAGCGCATGAACCGCCAGGCCGAGGAAGCCGGCGAGCGCAAACAAGCAGCTGCAAACTGATCAACCTGTCAACGAAGCCGCTCCGGCACGCCCGGCGCGGAGGGGAATCTATCGCGTAAATCGAACCTGAAATGAAAAAGGGCCAGCTGGCAGGCTGACCCTTTGGAATTTCTTTTGCAACCGCGCCCGGCGGAACCGGGGATTGCTGCAGTGGCGAAGCTCTCACCCTTCGCCGCCGCGGTGTGGACAAGTGCATCTTTTTGAGGAGTCGCACATGAACGAAACAAAGGTTAACACAAACATTGGCGATGTGACATCGGTCCAAGCAAAAAAAGTGGTTTTTGCACGGGACCATGTTGGAATTATCGACACGCCCTACGGCACACAGCTGATCAACCGCAATGAAGCGGCTGATCATGCCTACATGCGAGCAAAGCAGCTCAGCGCCTTGCTGAAGCTGATGCAGACCCAAACCGAAGGCGCCGAGCGTTTTAGTGAGCTGGGCCCCCGCGACCAAGACAGCCTGCTTTGGCTGGGCGTCCAGTTGGCCGACGAGCTGTATGCAATGGTCGACGTTGTCGCGGCCGACAAGTGGGAGGGCCGGGCATGAACCAATCCAAGCCAGTCTTTCAGAACCGGGAGCGCGCGTCGTTTGAATTTGGGCGCCTGGTGCGCTCTTTGCCCGCTCATTTGCACGGCGCGTCCTTGAATGTCGAGCAGCTGGAAGAAATCAAAGCCGCGGATCAGCATGCGGCGAATGCCAAGGGCATCTTGTTAGATGGGCTCCAGTCGCTCGGGCGTGTTCTGTGGTCTGCAGGTACAAATGAAGAGTGGCCAGCTGAGGTTAGTGACTGTGCCCGAGTGGGTGCGCTCGTAACTGAAATCGCCTTGCAAATCGAGTTCTTGAGCGAGTTTCGGGAAGAGGTGGCGGAACACAACCTTCGTAACGCACAGAAAGGCGCACGCAAATGAACATGACCCAACAGGCTTTGAAATCCGTTCCGTGCGTCGATGGCGTCGACGTTCCCCAACTGCTGCACGACATTGGCGAGGCCAGCGTGAACGCAAACAGTGTTGAGCTGTTCCGCCTATGCCTTGACGCCCAGCGCGTCCTGGTGGGCCTGTTTGCTCAGGAGGCACGAGCATGAGCCGCATTAACACGCCTGAGAATGAAGCCCTGCTTAAGCCAGACGAGAAATTTGTTGGCCGGATCGACACTCCGTTTAGCGTTCAGCTCATCCCCCAACGTAACGCGCTGGATCACGCATCAATGCGTGCACGGCAATTGAACGGGCTATTGCTGCTCATGACCGGCGAGGGTTTTGACGTATTTGAAGGTTTGAGCGAAGGGCCAAAGCAAGAAATGTTGTGGCTTGCTCAGCAATGGGCTGCTGAGCTGGCCGATATGGTCGACGTGGTTCACCGAGACGCGAAAAGGTGATTGAGGACGATCCCGCCCAGGTCCGCCGGCGGCGGGAATTTATTTGCAGTCGAAACGTAGAAAACGGCGCGCTACGGCACCAATCTGCAACCACGCCACTTTCCATAGCGCATGATTAAAGGAGGACAACAACACCAGCGAGGCAAGCCATGAAGCAGCCGCAGACACGTATACGCCACCGGGGCGCAACCCGGCCAAGCTCCCTCATGGGGGCGCGGAGTGGGGTGGGGGCGGCCCCCGGCAAGGCGAACAACTTTCGTAGAAAGTGTAGTGAGTACACCGGGCCAGCCCGGTGGCTGCTACCCCGGCCTGCGCCGGCGGCGATCGCGCGGAGGCTGCCATGACCAACTACTGCATCCTGCGCGCCGAGAAGCTGACGTCGTTCGGGTCGATCACCGGCTCGGCCAAGCACACCTTCAGGGAAATTCCGACGCCGAACGCGGACGCGAGTCGTACGCACCTGAACAAGACTTTCGGCGCCCAGAATGCGGCAGCAGTGCGCGCGGCGATCCAGGCCCGGCTGCCGGCGAAGCGGAGGAAGGACGCGGTCCTGGCGATCGAGTACCTGGTGACGGCCTCGCCCGAGTGGTTCCGGACGGCGCCGACGAAGCAGCAGAACGCCTACTTTGCCGCCGCGGTTCTGTGGCTGGAGGCCAGGCACGGGAAGGGCAACGTCGTGTGCGTGAATATGCAGCTGGACGAGACCAGTCCGCATCTCGTGGCTTATGTGGTGCCCCTGACGAAGGACGGCCGGCTTTCAGCCAAGGATTTCCTGGGCGGCCGAAAGGTCCTGAGCGAGATGCAGACGGACTTCGCGGAGAAGATCGGCAAGCCGGTCGGTCTGCAGCGCGGCGTCGAGGGTTCGAAGGCAACGCACACAACGGCCAAGAAGTATGCCGCAGCGCTGCAGAAAGGCCCGACCATGGCCGCGCCCGTGCCGCCGGCGCCGACCATCGCCGACCGGGTCACTGGGCGCGCGAAGCAGATGACGGAGGAATACACCGCTGCGCAGGCTGAATACGCCGCCCACGTCGAGCAGATCCTCAATGTAGTGATGATCAGCCGAGATGCGCGCGCCCATCAGGCTGCCGCGCTCGAGCAGCTGCGCCAGGAGGTCGAGGAGGCGAAACAGCACGAGCTGGAGGCAAACAAGCTGCGCAGGGAGAACGAGCGGCTACGGGCTCGGGAGAAGGCGAGAGAGCAGGAATTTGCCGCCGAAAAACGGTCGTTCATGGAGACGATCGCCAGTCTCAAGGGCCAGCTCCAAGAGGCGATCACGAAAATTAAGCGCATGGCGGCGCGCATCTTATTTCTTGAGGACAAGCTGTTTCCTACAAGGCAGAATAGACATACTGTTGACGACGTCGACAGCGACTCAGGTCTGACATTCAGGCCGTAATGGTTTTCGGCAGTGCCTAGCTTTAGCGGGCGAAGAGGTGGTTCCCTTACCACCCTGGCACTGCCTCCTATTTTTTAAGGGCTGCGTTTAAGGGAACGCTATGAAGACAGGGTTCTTCGCTATTGGGCTGGCCGAATGGCGCCAAGCCTGCGAAATTGGCCTTAATCCGGCCGTCGCTTTTCTGGTTCTGGCATGTGGTACCGGTCGCGACAATCAAACCACCGCTTGGTCGGCCAATGCAGTCCAGGAATACGGCGGCATCCGCTGGGAGCGCGCCAAGCCCGCCATTGAGCAACTGGTAAAGGCCGGGCTGGTGACGCTGGCCGAGAGCTCGACCAAGGCCAGGCCGCGCTACAAGCTGAAAATTTCCGAGGACAGAATCTGGCTGCCCAAGAATGTCGTCGTGCCGCTGGCCGGGGAAGAGCCTATCGTGCATCGGGTGCGCCAAACCCAGGACGTTTTGACCCTGCGCCTGTTTGTGGAGCTTTACCATGCCCAGAACCTGGCAGCAGATGGCGGCATTTCCCGTGAGGTCTACTACCGGAAATATGAGAAGGAAGTTTGCCGGGACGTCGGCACTATGGTCTATCTCGGGTTCACCGATGCCAATACATGGGTTTCATGGTCGACAGACGTAACGAAAGCGCACATAGGGAAAGGCGAAAACCGCGGGGAACCCTTTTTCCAGCGGATTGCCACTCTCAAGGAAATGGGCCTGATTCAGGAGGCCACCTACCTTTTCGAGTCGTCGTCGCCCGACGCGGAGATTCTGTTCCCGGTGAGTGGTCCTGAACCAGAGGAGAGGGGCATTCATGCCAAGGCTTATGAGGTGGTCGAGAACAACCTGCAGGGCGGTACAGCGCTCCTTGAGCAGCACCATTACGTGATTCCGGTCTACCGACACCAGAAGACCGCCGAGCTCTACGGCATCTTCCGCATGCGATTCCGTGCGCAGACAGCGAACACCGGCGCCTGGTATGCAGTCCTCAAAGAGAAGACGGGCGCCGCCATGGAGATGTTCCACAGGGCAATGGTGTAGACATCAAGGTGTATCAAGGTTTTTCAAGGTAACTCAAAGATGGTAGGAAGTTATCAAGGTGAATCAAGGACCACCGGGACCGCCTCGCTTTCGCGAGGTTTCGACGCCAAGAGGAGAGAGAGTATGAGTATCTGGTTTCGGGACAATAACGGAGATGATTTGATAACCCTCCGCTATGCGGCAGAGGTTTTGAACGTCAGATTGCAAGCTGTCGTAAAACTGGGTTTGCCCCGTTACATGGTGGCCAAGAAAGCGGCTTACAAGAAAAGGGATATCGAAGCGTTTCTGATGGCTGATCTGGAGACGCCCAATGCTTTGCTGCGAGAGCTGCAGGAGGAGCATCGCCAGGTGCAACTCAAACAGAGGGCGCACCCATCGACGCGCTATCGGTCGACCACAGGCAATCTTTCCTCAGACGAGGCCAAGGCGGCAAAGCAAGCATCAAAAGCGAATCAGGGAAAGCCCGCTACCAAAGACGAGGTATTCGGCGGTTGGCATAGCTCTGTTTCCCTAAATAAGCCTGTCCCACCACCTAGGCCAATGACGACGCTCGAGGCCAAGTTCGCTGAAAGCATGCGCGCACGTTTAAGAGAGGAGATGGTGGAGATGGAAAAGCTCTCTCTGAAAGAGCAGCGCGCTCGGCTGGGTTATGACTTGGACGACGATAATTAATCCAAATCCGTCCAACTGACTTATCTGGACTTTACATGTAATACATTTAGGGGTATATTTCCTTATGCTTGGAATTTTTGTTACCTGAGCATTTACAGTCCCTTGGATAACCGTAATGCGCGCGAAAGCGCCACCGCAAACCAAGGCAGTCGAACACCCGGCCCGCAGTAAAGCCGGCGCTCGCACTGAAAAAAGCAGCATCGAATAAACCGCCCCCTGAGGCGGTTTTTTTTCGTCCATACCTCCTACAAATCCGCAGTACCGAAAGCCGGCTCGCCTAACAGCAGCCGGCTTTTTTCGTTAACTCGCCCGCCTCGCGTTCATCGCCTGGCGGGCTTTTTTTTGGAGAAACCGAATGAATGCCATCATCGATTTAGGGCGTGTTACTGCCAAAACCACTCTGGGCCGCAGCACTATTTATGCGTATGTGAAGGCCGGGAAGTTTCCTGCACCGATCCAGGTCAGCCCCCGCCATGTCGCATGGATCGAGGCGGAAGTGGATGCATGGGTCCAGGAACGCATTGCTGAGAGCCGCGCAGAGCAACCGAATGAGGTGTCGGCATGAAGCCGGCGATCGGAAAAGCAAACGCGCCCTGGGCGGGGCGCGTTCAGTTTGTTCGGGCTGGGGGGCCTGCAACACAAAAGTTAGTCGATTGCGGCGCACAGAATATCACGGAGGTTTGCAAAGAGCTAACTCTGGCTGGTGTCGCGTTGCGTTCGGCGGACGGAAAAACGCAGGTAGAGACGCTGCGCCGAGCGCTCGAGTACCGCGGTGCGCGTGGACTGAACACCTACGAGGGCACAGCGGCCGGCTACCTGCGGCTTGCGACGCGCGTCAAGGAGCTCAGGGAGCAGTGGGACATCTACACCCTGAACGAAGACGTGATCGGTCCCGATGGGCTGCTGCACAAGCGCGTCGCCCGCTACATTCTGCGCGGCCGCCGTCATGATCAGCAACCTCCGGCCCAGGCCACGCTGCCAGGAGGCCGCTTATGAATTTCTACAAGCACTTCCTGGGCGACTACGCGCGCGCCACCGGGCATTTGTCGCTGGTTGAGCACGGTGCTTTTCGGCTGATGCTGGACCACTTCTACGGTGCCGGCCGACCGCTGCCGGCGAATCGGAAGGCGCTCTACCGCCTGCTGCGCGCCGAGACGCCGGACGAACGCCGCGCCGTCGACGCCATCGCGATCCAGTTCTGGCGCCCGCTGCCGGACGATATCGAGCCGCTCTACGAGCTGCTGGAACTGCGGACCGAGGCTGAACGCCGTCCCCTTCGCATGGTCGTGAACGAATGGACCGAGGTGGGTGGCCTGATCAATACGCGAGCCCTGGGCGAGATGGTCAAGGCCCGCGTGGTCGCTGAGAAAAACAAGCAGACTGCTATCGAGCGCGAGCAAAAGCGCCGCTCCCAGCAGCAGCTGCAGGTTGTTGGAGGAGGGCGTGCCTGATGCTCAACAATGCCGTTTCTGGACCACAGACTGATGCACGAATGGAGCACGCAGCGTGCTCGTTGCGTGATACCACTTGTGCACGTACCCATAGCCATAGCCATAGCCATAGCAGTAAACCACCAACCCCGCCCAGCCAGGGCGCCGCCGATTCCGGCACCCTCACTCTCCGGCCTTACCAATCCCTCGCAGTCCAAAATCTCCGCCGTGCCCTGGCCGGGGGAATTGTTCGCGAGATGCTCTGCAGTCCGACCGGGAGTGGCAAGACCGAGATCGGCATGGCCCTGGTGCGCGGCGCCAGGTCGAAGCACAAGCGGGTGATCTTCCTCTGCAACCGCGTGCACCTGGTCGAGCAGACGGCGCGCCGCTTCGCCAAGGCCGGGATCGCTCACGGGATCATCCAAGGGGAGAACACGACGCGCGTCTACGAGAGCGTGCTGGTGGCTAGCATCCAGACCGTTGTTCGTCGAGGCCTTCCGGAGGTCGACCTGATCATCATCGACGAGGCGCACACCGTTGCCGGATCCAGCGAATACCGCGCCGTGCTCGCCGCGGCCAAGGGTGTTCCCGTGATCGGCCTGTCGGCCACGCCGTACGCCCGAGGCCTGGGCAAGCACTACGACGAGCTGGGCGGCGCGCTGTTCGAGCACATGACGGTGGCGGCGACGATCCCGGAGCTGATCGAGGCCGGCTACCTGGTCGACTGCGACGTGTACGCGCCGAGCGAGCCGGACATGTCCGGGATCAAGCAGGCCCGCAACGCCTTCGGCGACATGGACTACACCGACGCCGACGTCGGCCGCGCCGCCGACAAACCGGAGCTGGTGGGCGACATCGTGACGCACTGGCTGCGCCTGGCGCGCGGGACGCCGACCGTCTGCTTTGCGGCGAACATCGCCCACAGCAAACACATCGTCGAGCGCTTCCAGGCCGCCGGCGTAAGCGCCGAGCATATCGACTGCTACACCGACGCGGAGGAGCGCCGCGAGATCCTGCGCCGCATGGAGACCGGGGAGACGATGGTCCTGTCGAACGTGGGCATCCTCGCCGAGGGCTGGGACTTCCCAGCATGCCGCACGCTGATCCTGGCGCGGCCGACCCGTTCGCTCATCCGCTACATCCAGATGGCCGGGCGGGTGCTGCGCCCACACGCCAGCAAGGACCGCGCGCTGATCCTCGACCATTCCGGCTCGGTGGTGCGCCTGGGGTTTCCGACGGAGGAGTTCCCCCTCGAGCTCGATGACGGATCGCCTAGGGACGCGAAGGGCGGACAGGAGGAGCGGGAAAAGCCCCTGCCGAAGGCCTGCCCCTCCTGCAGTTACGTCAAGGCCGTGCACAAGTGCCCGGTGTGCGGCTTCGCGCCGGAGCGGCGTTCGGACGTCCAAGTGCGCGCCGGCGACCTGGTGCCGCTCAAGAAGAAGCCCAAGGCGCAGAAGGTCGACAAGCAGGCGTTCTACTCCCAGCTGCTCACCGTCGCCCAGGACGAGGGGTTCAAACCAGGATGGGTATCGCACAAGTACCGGGAGTATTTCGGGGTCTGGCCGCGAGGCATGCAGAACGTTTCGGCGCCGGCCGGTCGGGAGGTCCTGGGCATCCTGAAGCACCTGCAGATCAAGGGCGCAAAGCAGAGGGAGGGCCAGCATGCAGGCGATTAAGACGCGAACCGCCGATGAAGCGGTCGGTCGCTGGCCCGGCATCCTGCAGCAGCTGGGGATCGACCCCGCCTACCTGAGCAAGAAGCACGGCCCCTGCCCGATCTGCGCAGGCAAGGACCGGTACAGGTTCGACGACAAGGCCGGCCGCGGCACCTGGATCTGCTCGCACTGCGGATCGGGCGACGGCTTCCAGCTGCTGCAGCGCGTGGTCGGCTGGTCGTTCAGCGAGGCGGCCAAGCAGGTCGACCGGATAGTCGGGACGGTGCCGGCCGGGCCTATCGCGCCGGAGCGGACCGACGCCAGCAAGATCCGCGCGCTCACCCAGGTGTGGGAGACCAGCAAGGCCGTCGTGCACGGTGACCCGGTGTGGCGGTACTTGAACCGGCGCCTCGGCCTCGAGCAGGTGCCGCCCGGCCTCCGGCTGCACCCTGGACTCCGGTACACCGACGACGACGGCGTCGACCTCGGCCGCTTCCCCGCGATGATCGCCAGGATCCAGTACCCGGACGGCGCCGGAGCGTCGATCCACCGGACCTACCTGACGGACGACGGACAGAAGGCGCCCGTGCCGCAGCCGAAGAAGATCATGGCCGGCAAGCCCCTGAATACGGGCGCTGTGAGGCTTGCGGCAGCCGGGACGACTCTCGGTATCGCCGAGGGCATCGAAACGGCGCTGGCGGCCTCCAGGCGCTTCGGCATGCCAGTTTGGGCGGCGACCAACGCGGTGCTGCTGGAAGCATGGGTTCCCCCGGAAGGCGTGGAGCGCGTGCTGATCGCCGGGGACAACGACGCCAGCTTCACAGGGCAGGCTGCGGCGTTCGGGTTAGCACGCCGGTTAGTGCAGAAAGGCCTCGCCGTCGAGATCCGGATACCGGACCAGGTCGAAAGGGACTGGGCCGATGAAGGTGTCTAAGCAGTTCATCCGCGACTTCGCCTACATCGCCAACCTCTATGGCTGGAATGCGGACGACGTCGAAGACGCGAAGGCGCAGACCAGGGCAAACCCCGAGGAGATGCGCCGGTACTGGACCCAGCTCGCTGCAGCACACCGGGCCGGGTACCAGCAGACCCCCGACAACAACTTCATTCGGCTCGGCCACTGGCTCCAGCGCCAGGGCGACGCCAACCCACCCGACTTTCCGTGACGCGAACGCGAAAGCGCATCGCTCCACCGTTAAAAAACAAGGGAAAACTGAAATTGAAAACGATTCGTGACCGGTTGAACAACTGGGCGAAGTGGT
>CAMLIL010000073.1 GCA_946480015.1 uncultured Oxalobacteraceae bacterium
CTGCAATTCATGCAATCGAACGGCGGCCTGACCGATGCCCACACCTTCCAGGGCAAGGACAGCATCCTGTCGGGACCTGCCGGCGGCATCGTCGGCATGGCGCGCGCCAGCCGCCTGGCCGGCTTCGAGCGCGTGATCGGCTTCGACATGGGCGGCACCTCGACCGACGTGTCGCACTACTCGGGCGAGTACGAGCGCGTGTTCGACACCCAGGTGGCCGGCGTGCGCGTGCGGGCGCCGATGATGAACATCCATACCGTCGCCGCCGGCGGCGGTTCCATCGTTCATTTCGACGGCAGCCGCTACCGGGTGGGCCCCGACAGCGCCGGCGCCAATCCGGGACCGGCCAGTTACCGCCGCGGCGGTCCGCTGACCGTCACCGATTGCAACGTCATGCTGGGCAAGATCCAGCCTGCCTATTTCCCCCAGCTGTTCGGGCCGGATGCCGGCCAGCGCCTCGACTCCGACGCCGTGCGCGCCAGCTTCGTGGCCATGGCGCACACCATCGGCGCGGCCACCGGCAGCGTACCGGCGCCCGAGCGGGTGGCCGACGGCTTCATCCAGATCGCGGTGGGCAATATGGCCAACGCCATCAAGCAGATTTCCGTGCAGCGCGGGCACGACGTGACGGAATACACGCTCACCAGTTTCGGCGGGGCCGGCGGCCAGCATGCCTGCCTGGTGGCCGACGCGCTGGGCATGAAGAGCGTGTTCGTGCATGCGCTGGCCGGGGTCATGTCGGCGTACGGCATGGGCCTGGCCGACCAGTGCGCCATGCGCGAGGCGGCGGTGGAGTTGCCGCTGAGCGAGACGCCACCCGACGACCTGGCGCGCCGCCTGGCCGCGCTGGGCGAGGGCGTCACCGCCGGGCTGCTGGCGCAGGGCGTGGCCGCCGCGCGCATCGGGCTGGTGCGGCGCGTGCATCTGCGCTACGAGGGCACCGACACCGCCATCATCGTTCTGTTCGACAACCCCGAACGCATGAAGGCGCAGTTCGAGACCATCTACAGGCGGCGCTTTTCCTTTTTAATGCCCGACAAGGCGCTGCTGGTGGAAGCGGTGTCGGTCGAAGCGATCGGCGCGTCCGAAGCGCCGGCGGACGTGCCCGCGCCGATGGCCGAACGCAAGGGCCCGTTGGCGCGCCACGACACCGTGCGCGTGTTCAGCAACGACTGGTGGCACGACGCCGCGCTCTACCTGCGCGGCGACTTGCGCCCGGACGACGTCGTCAAGGGACCGGCCATCGTGGCCGAAGACAATGCCACCACGGTGATCGAAGCGGGCTGGCAGGGGCAGGTCACCGCGCACGGCCACCTGGTGCTCACGCGGGTGGACGCCTTGCCCGAGCGGCGCGCCATCGGCACCGACGCCGACCCGGTCATGGTGGAAATCTTCAACAACCTGTTCATGTCGATCGCCGAGCAGATGGGGCTGCGCCTGCAGAACACCGCCTACTCGGTCAACATCAAGGAGCGGCTCGATTTCAGCTGCGCGATTTTCGATGCCGCCGGCAACCTGATCGCCAACGCCCCGCACATGCCGGTGCACCTGGGTTCGATGGGCGAGAGCATCAAGACCGTGATGCTGGAAAACGCCGGCACGATGCGTCCGGGCGACGTGTTCATGCTCAACGATCCCTACCACGGCGGCACCCATTTGCCCGATGTCACGGTGATTTCGCCGGTGTTCGACGAAGCCGGGCAGGCGATCCTGTTCTATGTCGGCTCGCGCGGCCATCATGCCGACATCGGCGGCACCACACCGGGGTCGATGCCGCCCGATTCGGTCTGCATCGAACAGGAGGGCGTGCTGATCGACAATTTCAAGCTGGTCGACGGTGTCGACGGCGTGCTGCGCGACGCGCCGGCGCGCGCCTTGCTGTGCGGGGCACGCTGGCCGGCCCGCAATCCCGACCAGAACATGGCCGACCTGCGCGCCCAGGTCGCGGCCAACCAGAAGGGCGTGGACGAACTGCGCAAGATGGTCGGGCATTTCGGGCTGGAGGTGGTGCGCGCCTACATGCGCCACGTCCAGGATAACGCGGAGGAAGCGGTGCGGCGCGTGATCGGCGCGTTAAAGGACGGCAGCTACACGGTCGAACTGGACAACGGCGCCCGCATCGCGGTGGCGATCCGGGTGGACCAGGTCGCGCGCAGCGCCGTGATCGATTTTTCCGGCACCTCGGCGCAGCAGCCCAACAACTTCAATGCGCCATCGGCAGTGTGCATGGCGGCCGTGCTGTATGTGTTTCGCACCCTGGTTGACGACGAGATTCCCCTCAATGCCGGCTGCCTCAAGCCGCTGCAGGTGATCATTCCGCCCGGCTCGATGCTCAATCCCCACTATCCGGCCTCGGTCGTATCGGGCAATGTGGAGACCTCCACCTGCATCACCAATGCGCTGTATGGCGCCCTGGGCATGATGGCCGCCTCGCAGGGCACCATGAACAATTTCACGTTCGGCAACGATCGCTATCAGTACTATGAAACCATTGCCGGCGGCTCCGGCGCGGGAGACGGCTTCGACGGTACCGACACCGTGCAGACCAATATGACCAATTCGCGCCTGACCGACCCGGAAGTGCTGGAATTCCGCTTTCCGGTGCGGCTGGAAAGCTACGAGATCCGCCACGGCTCGGGTGGGGCGGGGCGCTGGAAGGGCGGCAACGGCGGCGTGCGCACGGTACGCTTCCTGGAGCCGATGACGGCGGCGATCCTGTCGAATAACCGGGTGCACGCGCCGTTCGGCATGGCTGGCGGCGGGCCGGGCGCGACCGGCGTCAACCGGGTGGTGCGCGCCGATGGCAGCGCAGAAGTGCTGCCGCACACGGCCAAGACGGACATGCTGGCGGGCGACCTGTTCGTCATCGAGACACCGGGGGGTGGAGGGTACGGAAAGTCGTAAAAAACATTACTCATGCGGGCGGAATGGTCTAGAATTGCGTTTTGCAAGTTTTTTATAAATAAAAAAATGCCTTTTGGAGGAGTGCTTATGACCAAACCCTTGCTCGCCGCATGCGCCGCACTGTGCGCCATGATCGCCGTGACCGATGTTGCCTGCGCGGCGACCGCGCCGTTCAAGCCCGAGGCCGAATCCCTCAACACCTACACGACGCCGGAATGGTTCCGCGACGCCAAGTTCGGCATCTGGTCGCACTGGGGGCCGCAGTCGGTGCCGCGCGCCGGTGACTGGTACGCCCGCAACATGTATATCTACGGCACGCCGCAATACAAGCACCATCTGGAGCATTACGGCCACCCCAGCAAGTCCGGCTACAAAGACATCATTGCGCTCTGGAAGGCCGAAAAATTCGATCCGGAAGCGCTGATGGCGCTGTACAAGCAGGCCGGCGCGAAGTACTTCGTCTCAATGGGCGTGCACCACGATAATTTCGACCTGTGGGACTCGAAATACCATCGCTGGAACGCCGTCAAGATGGGGCCGAAGCGCGATATCGTCGGGGCGTGGCGCGACGCCGCCCTGCGCGCCGGTTTGCGTTTCGGCGTATCGGAGCATCTGGGCGCCAGCTATGGCTGGTTCGCCCCCAGCCACGGCTACGACCAGGTCTGGCCGCAAATGGGCGTGGCCTACGACGGCGCCGATCCGGCGAATGCCGACCTGTACCATCCGGCGCACAATGAACCGTACCGCGGCACCGATTCCTGGTATGCGAAAGACCCCGCCTGGCACAAGGAGTGGTTCAATCGGGTGACCGATCTGCTGACCCATTATCAGCCGGACCTGCTGTACACCGATGGCGGGCTTCCTTTCGGCGTGGTAGGCCGCACCATGGTCGCCGAATTCTATAACCGCAACATGGCGGCCCATCAGGGCAGGCTCGAAGCGGTGTACAACCATAAGGACATCGGCTCCGGCGAATTCCTGCGCAAGGCCGGCGTGCAGGATGTGGAGCGCGGCGTCATGGAGGGCATCAATCCTTTGCCGTGGCAAACCGATACCTCGATCGGCGACTGGTTTTACAGCGAAGGCTATAAATACAAGAAAACCGCCGACGTGGTGCACATGCTGGCCGATATCGTCAGCAAGAACGGCAATCTGCTCTTGAACGTGGTGCAGTACCCGGATGGCAGCCTGCCGCCGGAATGCCTGGAATTCGTCGCCCAGATGGCCGGCTGGATGAAGGTCAACGGCGATGCGATTTACGGCACCCGGCCATGGAAGATCTACGGCGAAGGCCCGACCAAGGCCGCGGCCGGGCACTTCAAGGAAGACACGGCGTATACGCCCGCCGATATCCGCTTCACCACCAAGGGCGGCCATCTGTACGCCATCACCCTGGGCGAACCGGTTGGCGAAGTACGTATCGCTTCGCTCGGCAAGAAGTCGGTCCACGAGAGCCGTCCCGTCAAATCGGTGACCTTATTGGGCAGTAAAGCGGTCTTGAAATGGAAGCAGCAGGACGATGGCCTGGTCATTGCGCTGCCAGCCAGTTTGCCGAGCACGATCTCGTCCAGCTTCAAGATTGGATTTTAAGCATGCAACGCATGGGAATGGTGATCGGCATCGCACCGGAAAAAATCGCCGAATACAAAACCCTGCATGCCGCTGTCTGGCCGGACGTACTGGCCCGGCTGACGGCGGCAAACGTGAAGAACTACTCGATCTATCTGCGCGAGCCGGAAAACCTGCTATTCGGCTATTGGGAGTATCACGGGGCGGACTTTGCCGCCGACATGGCTGTTATCGCCGCCGATCCCGTCACGCAGGACTGGTGGAAGCTGTGCGGTCCGTGCCAGCGCCGCCTGCCCAGCTGCGGGGAAGGCGAGCATTGGGCGCCGATGGAGGAGGTGTTTCACATGGAGTGATCCGGTTATCGATATCGCTTCGGGCTAAAATACCATTACTTTACTTTTTGCATTGGCGCTACACTTCCGCTTTCGATGATCGCGGAGGAGCATCCATGTGGAATAAGGTAACGAGGAAGTCGCTGGCCGTGGCCGTGTGCGCCGCCTTATTGGCAAGCAATCCGGCTGCGGCCCAGGCCCCCAAGACCATTCTGTTCGGCGCGGCCTATTACGACGAATATTCGCCGGTCGACCGCCTCGACGAGGATGTGGCGATGATGAAGGCCGCCAACATCAGCGTGGTGCGCATCGCCGAATCGACCTGGGGCACGCTGGAGCCGCAGGAAGGCGTGTTCGACTTCAAACACGTGGACCGCATGCTCAACGCGATGCACAAGGCCGGCATCAAGGTCATCGTCGGCACCCCGACCTACGCGGTGCCGACCTGGCTGGCACGCGCGCATCCGGAAATCCTGGTTGAAACGCCGCGTGGCAAGGCGGCCTACGGCCCGCGCCAGAACATGGACATCACCGCGCCGGAATACCGCCGTGCGGCCGAGCGGGTGATCGTGGCGCTGATCGACCATGTGCGCGAGCATCCGGCGGTCATCGGCTACCAGGTCGACAACGAGACCAAATCGTTCGAAACCAGCGGGCCGAATGTGCAGGCCGCGTTCCAGGTGTGGATACGCAAGCGTTTCCCCGACCTGAAAGACCTGAATCACGCCTACGGCCTGAATTACTGGAGTAACCGGATCAACACCTGGGAGGACTTCCCGTCGGTGAATGGCTCGATCAATGCCAGCCTGTCGGGGGCGTTCGCGCAATTTCAGCGCGAACTCGTCACCGATTTCCTCGCGTGGCAGGCCAAACTGGTCCGGGCCCATGCGCGTCCGGGCCAGTTCATCACCCACAATTTCGACCTCGACTGGCGCGACGGCTCGTATGGCATCCAGCCGGTGGTCGACCATTTCGCCGCGGCCCAGGCACTCGATATCGCCGGGGTGGATATCTATCACCCCGGCCAGGATAAGCTGACCGGTGCGGAAATCGCGTTTGGCGGCGACCTGACCCGCTCGATGAAGGGCAATCGCAATTACCTGGTGCTGGAAACGCAGGCGCAGGGATTCCCGCAATGGACCCCGTATCCGGGCCAATTACGCCTGCAGGCCTACAGCCACCTGGCCAATGGCGCCAATATGCTGGAATACTGGCATTGGGGCAGTACCGCCAACGCCGTCGAAACCTACTGGCGCGGGTTGCTGGCGCAGGATTATCGGAGCAATCCGACCTACGAGGAAGCCAGCAGGATCGGCGCCGAATTGCACAAGCTGGGACCGAAGCTGGTCGACATGAAGAAGCAGACCCGCGTGGCCATTTACGTGAGCAATCGCGCGCTGACCGCCTTCAACGCTTTCAAGCCGGACAACAAGGGCTATAACGAAGTCCTGCGCCCCCTGTACGACGGCCTGTACCGCATGAACGTCGAAGTCGATTTCGTTCATCCCGAGACCCGGGATCTGTCGGCCTATAAGCTGATCGTGGTGCCGGGCCTGTACGCGGCCAGCGATGAGGAAATCGGCCGCCTGAATGCCTTCGCCAAATCCGGCGGGCATGTGGTCTACACCTTCAAGAGCGGTTTTTCCGACGAAAACGTGAAGGTACGGTATGCCACCCAGCCGGGCGCGATCGCCGAAGCGGCCGGAGTGCGCTACACGCAATTCACCGTTCCGGACAAGGTGTCGCTGGCGGGCGATCCGTTCAAAGTGGGCGCCGAGGCCAATACCGCGCGCTGGTGGATGGAAATGCTCACGCCGACCACGGCCAAAGTGCTGGCCCGCTATCAGCATCCGGTATGGGGCCAGTACGCGGCGGTCACGCGCAACCGCTTCGGGGCAGGTGAGGTGACGTATATCGGTTTCATGCCGAGCGATGCGCTGGCCGAAAAGATCCTGGAAAACTGCGTGCGCAATGCCGGCCTGTGGGGCGAGCAGCAATCGCTGCACTACCCGACCGTCGTGCGCAGCGGGACGCTCAACAACGGCCATCCGGTGCATTACGTGCTCAACTATTCGGCCCAGCCGGCCAAGGTGCGCTATGCCTTCGGCGCCGGCACCGATCTGCTCACTGGTAACAAGGTGGCCAAGGCGGGTTCGCTCGCGCTGGCGCCCTGGGGCGTGGCCATTGTCGAGGAAGAAAAATAGGGTGAGTCGAGCGCGCGCTTTGCACCGGCCCGCTCCAGCAGCAGGTACAGCACTGGCGTGAGGTACAGGGTAATCAATTGCGACAGCAGCAGGCCGCCGACGACCGCCAGTCCCAGCGGCTGACGCAGTTCGGCGCCGGCGCCCAGTCCAAGCGCCAATGGCAGCGCCCCCACCAGCGCCACCATGGTCGTCATCATGATGGGGCGAAAGCGCATGGCGCAGGCCTGCTCAATGGCGGCGGCCGGCCCCATGTCCTGGTCGCGCTGCAGATGCAGGGCCACGTCGACGATCATGATGGCATTCTTCTTGACAAGGCCGATCAGCAGCAGGATGCCGACGACCGCGATCATGGTCAGGTCGAGCCCGAATAACTTCAAGGTGAGCAGGGCTCCCAGCGCGGCCGACGGCAAGCCAGCCAGAATGGTCAAGGGATGCAGAAAACTCTCGTACAGCACGCCCAATACGACATACATCAGCATCACGGCGCCCAGGATCAGGACCAGCTGGCTGGTTTGCGAGTCCTGGAACACGGCGGCCTCGCCCCCATACTTGCCCACAATCGACAGCGGTAGTTGCAGTTCATGCCTGATGGCCGCGATCGCTTCCACGGCCGATCCGAGCGCGGTGCCGGGCGCAAGGTTGAACGAGATCGTGATCGCTTGCAGCTGGCCCTGGTGATGGATCGCCAGGGGGCCGAGCGTGCGGGTAACCGACGCCAGCGCGGCGAGCTGGATCAGCCGCCCGTCCTTGCTGCGCACCGCGACGCGCCCCAGCGCATCGTCGAACTGGCGCTCGTGCTGCGCCGCTTCCACCAGAACCGTATAGGTCGCGGCGGCGCCGTAGACCGCAGCGGCCTGCCGCTCGCCAAAGGCGGAATACAGCG
The DNA here is from genome assembly GCA_946480015.1 of uncultured Oxalobacteraceae bacterium. The sequence continues at coordinate 7,893 of CAMLIL010000073.1, forward strand.
CGGTGCGGATGTCGGCCACCGTGACCCCGAGCATTGCGGCCTTGTCGCGGTCGATCTCAAGGGTAGCCTGAAGACCGCCGCTACTGGCGTCGCTGGTGACATCGGCAAAGCGCGGGTCGGCCCGCATGCGTTCCAGGAAGCGGGCGGCCCATTGGTCGAGGGCGGATGCGCTGACGCTTTGCAGCGTGTATTGATAGCGGCTCTTGCTCGGACGTGCGCCAACCTGGAAGTTCTGCACCGGTTTGAAGTATGCGGCGATACCCGGCACCGTGCTGGTAGCGCGGCGCAGTCCGGCCAGCGTCTCCGGCATCGAGGCGCGCTGCGCGCGTGGCTTGAGCAGCAGGAAAAAGCTGCCGGTATTGTCGCCACTGAGGGAAGAGGTGACATCCTGCACATTCGGGTCGCGCCGGATGATGGCGGCGAGCTGTTCCTGCAGCGCCGCCATGGCGGCGGCGGACACGTCATCGGCCGCCTCGGTGCTGACGCGCACCTGGTCGATGTCTTCGTCCGGCAGGTAGCCTTTGGGAAGGTCGATGTACAGGATGACGGTCAACAGCAGCGTCGACAGGCCCACCAGCAGCACCGCACGCCGGTGCGCCAGCGCGCGCTGGAGACTGTGCGCGTAGGCCGCACTCAGGCGGCCAAAGGCGCGTTCGAAGGCGGGCCGCAAGGATGGGCGCGGCAGGCGCGCAAGGGCTTGCCGCTCCAGCGGTAGTTTGCTGGCCAGCATCGGCACCAGCGTCAGCGACAGCAGCGCCGACACCAGCACGGCCAGCGACACGACCACCGCAAACTCGTGAAACAGCAGCCCGATCACGCCAGGGAGGAAGAAGATCGGCATGAACACCGCCACCAGCGAGATCGAGATCGATACGACCGTCAGACTGACTTCGCGCGCGCCGTCGATGGCCGCCTGGAGCGGCGGCTTGCCGGTTTCGCTGTGGCGTACGATATTTTCCAGCACAACAATTGCATCGTCCACCACCAGGCCGACCGCCAGGGTCATGCCCAGCAGCGACACATTGTCGAGGCTGTAGCCGAAGGCATACAACAGCAGCAGCGCGACCAGCAGCGACAGCGGTATCGTCACGGCGGGAATCAGGGTGGCAGCCGCGCGGTGCAGGAACAGGAAGATCACCAGGACCACCAGGGCAACGGTGGCGCCGAGCGTCAGATTGACGTCGTGCATGGCGGCGCGGATCGACACCGAACGGTCGTTGATCATGGTGATGCTGACCGAGGCCGGCAGCTGGTTTTGCAACTGCTTGAGGGTGCGGCGTGCGGCGTCGACCACCTCAACAGTATTGGCGTCGCTCTGGCGCGACATCGACAGCACGATCGAGCGTTCGCCGTTCAGGCTGCTTGCCGAGCGCACCGACTGGTAGCTGTCCTCCACGCTGGCCACCTCGCGCAGGCGCACCGGCATGCCGGCGCGGGTGGCCACGATCAGGCCGGCGAAGTCGGCGGCGCGCAGCAGTTGGGCATTGCCGGCGATGATCAGGCTCTGCTGCGGTCCATCGAGCGTGCCGAGCGGCGAATTGGCATTGGCGGCGCGCACGGCTTGCGCCAGTTCGTCCATAGAAATGTCACGCGCCTGCATCTTGCTGAGATCGGCGCGGATGCGCACCGCGAAACGCTTCTGGCCGAGTACGCGCAGCTGGGCCACGCCGGGCAGGCTCGACAGGCTTGGCGCGATCAGGTTTTCGGCGTAATCGTTCAGTTCGGACAAACTCAGCGAAGGCGAGGTCATCTCCATCGACAGCACAGGGGCTTCGGCCGGGTTGGTCTTGCGGTAGGACGGCAACTCGGTCATGTCGCGCGGCAGGGCGCGCTGGGCGCGCAGCAGTGCCGCCTGCACGTCTGCCGCGGCGGCGTTGATGTCGGTGCCCGGGCCGAATTCGAGCGCGATCGAGGTCGCCCCCAGCGAACTGGTCGAGGTCATCACCGCCGTCCCGGCGATGGTGGAAAATTCCTTTTCCAGCGGCAGTGCCACGGAGGATGCCATCGTGTCGGGACTGGCGCCGGCCAGGCTGGCTTCGACGTTGATCACCGGTGCGCTGTAGCTCGGCAGCGCGGCCACCGGAATGCGCTGGTAGGCGACCAGGCCGGCTAGCGCTGCGCTGAGCGTCAGCAGCGTGACCATCACCGGCCGCCGTATGCACAGTTCGGCCAGGTTCACGCGGCGGCGCCCCCGTCACGCCGGCGCACGCGGTACAGTCCGAAGGCGCTGGCCAGCCCGACGCTCCCGAACACCAGCCACGGCAGCTGCGGCCAGTGCGCGCGCTCGGAAAATTGCATCAGCCAGCCGCCGCTCACATTGCCCAGGGCGCCGCCGAGCGCGAGGCTGAGCGAGCTGACGCCCAAAAAGGTGCCGAGCGCCTGTGGATGCGCCATGCTGGCAATGAGGGACTGGATGCTGGGGCGCACCAGGATCGCGCCAATGGAAAACGTGGCCACGCACACCAGCAGAGCGGCAAAGCTGTCGGCCAGGACCACCGCACCGGCGCCGAGCGCGACGATGGCCATGCCGAGCACGAGGATCTGGCCTGTGTTCAGCCAGCGTTGCACCAGCTGGAGCAGGTGATACTGGAACACCACCGTCAGGGCGGCGCTGAGCGCGAACATGATGCCCACGCTGTCCTGATTGCCGCTGAGCTTTTCCGCCAGCAGGGGAAAGCTGATATTGATCTGGACGGCGACGAACCAGTAGCCGGCCATCAGCAGCGTGAGCAGCATGAACGGGCGGTCGCGGGCGACCAGGCCCAGGCCATGCGTGAGCGGGCGCGCCGCGTGCTCGCTTCGCAGGGGTGGCAGCGAGCCCAGCGCGATGACGCAATTGAGCGCGAAGCATCCAGCGGCGGCCAGGCACACGCTCTGGAAGTCGTAGCGCAGCAGCGCGACCCCCAGCAGCGGACCCAGCGTGCTGGCCACCCCGCTGATCCAGTTACTGAGCCAATAGTAGCGAGCGCGGGTCTGCTGGGTGGTCAACGCGGCGATGGCGGCCTGGTACGGCGCTTCGAACAGGGCGCCACCGAGCGCCGAGAGCACCATCGCCAGCATCAGCCGGGGCGCATCGGCCGCGCTTGCCAGGCTGGCAAAGCCGGCAGCGCGCAGCAGCACGCCGGCGCAGATCATCGGACGCACGCCGACGCGGTCGGCCAGCATGCCGCCGAGCAGTGCCAGCCCTTGCTGCGTCATCTGGCGCATTGCCAGGGCCGCGCCCACGATCGCCGCGGCCATGCCGGTATTGCTGACGAAGTGGATGGTCACCAGGGGCATCAGCATGGCAAAGCCGAGCACCATGAAGAAGGTGTAGACCAGCAGGCCGTTGAGCCCGCGCTGGCGGGCCTGGCCGGAGATAAGCAGGTGCTGCGTGGCGGCCGGCATCATGGCGCGGGTGTGCCGTCGCCGTGGCGGTACAGATAGATCGGCGTGGGATCGGCGCTGAACTGCGAAAACGGAAAGGGTTCGGCCGACACCGCGCTCACGCCACTGCCAAGGAAACGGGGGACGATGCCACTGCCGGTCTGCGCATATACGATCAGGGGAATCGCACGCCGGCGCGCCGCCGCCAGGATGACGTCGAAGGAACCGTTCGACAGGGTCATTCCGGTGGCAATGATCAAATCGGCTGTCTCGAGGATCGGCAGCATGTCGCGGGTGACTTCCAGTCCGCTCTGGGTACGTTCCATATTGAAGTCGCAAGGCAGGCATCTGCCGCCGCGCTCCTCGATCGCGCTGACCAGGGGATTGACTACACCGATCAGGCCCACGCGCTGCCCGGGTTTGATGGCAACCAGGCTGGCGATGGCCCGGTCGCGCGCAAGCGCGCGCACCGGCGGGGCGCCGGCCGGCAGCAGCATGGTGCTGGCACCGGCGGCGTCGCGGTGCGGACGCACGGCGTTCAGGTAGGCGTCGAGCGCGGCGATGCGGACCGGCAGGCGCTGATCGGCCAGCAGTTCGGCCACCGTGAGGCCGGCCAGGGAAGGGGCGATGGCCGGATCGAGCGCATCGCGTTCGACGCAGCAGGCGCCGAAGGCCGCGCCCACGCGCAGCAGCAGATAGTAGTTGCGGTAAGTCTGCCGGGTGCCCGGAAACCGCGTGCTCTGCGCCATCCAGCACGCGCCGGTCACATGCAGGGTGGCCGGATCGGCGCCGAATATGCCGGCGCCGACCTGGGCAATGAGGGCGTCGACGCTGGCGGCCGGCTCCACCGCTGGCGCGCTGGCGCCGTACACCAGCGCCACGCGCGCCAGCGCCTGTTCCGCGTAGGTACGGGCGTGCTGCCCGGCCGGATCGGCTGCCAGCACGTGGCCAAGGTAGCAGGCATTGTCGATCGGGGTGCCCAGTTCACGGCCGGCCATCTGGGAGATGGACGCGCGCAGCACATGTGGCGCGCCGGCGGCATCGTCGATCCCGGTGATGGCGCTGACCCTTCCCGCGTGTGGCGGTACCAGGAACTTGATGGCGGCACTGCGCACCCCGGTATCGCGCGGGGCCAGGTCGGGCGCGCGCCCGAGCGCCATGTCGATCTGCGCCGTCAAGAATGCGATGCCGGTGACACGCTCGACCAGTTCGGCGATATAGTTGCCGCCTGGGCGCGGGTTGATTTCGACGATACGCGGCCCCTTGGCCGTGAGCTTGACTTCGGTGTGGCTGATGCCGTAATCGAAATCGACCGCGGCCAGTGCGCCCAGCACCAGCGCGCGCACGTCCGCCGCCTGCGCGTCCGCCAGCCGGGCCGGGAACATGTGGCCGTCTTCGATAAAGCACGGGAACCCGGTAACGCTCTTGTCGGTGATGCCGATGATGGTGGTGCGCCCGGCAACGGTGCACGCTTCCACGCTGACCTCTTCGCCGTCCATGTACTCTTCAAGCAGCCACAGCGGCTCACGTGCCTGCTCGCGGAAATTGACGGGGAAGTTTTCCAGCGCCTGGAAGGCGGCGCGCAGTTCGGCTTCATCGTTGACCAGGCGGACGAACGCGCTGGAAGCCAGGTCGCAGGGCTTGAGGATCAGTGGGTAGCCGATGGCGCCGGCGCCATCGCGCGCCGTTTCCCAGCTGGTGGCCACACAATAGGCGGGGTTGGGCAGCCCGGCCCGCCCGAGCGCGGCGCGCACCAGGTGCTTGCGCCGCACCAGCGCCGCCGTGCCGGGGAAAGCCTGCGGCAGGCCGAGGGCCAGCGCCACCTGCGCCACCGTGTCGACGTAATAGTCGCAGATGGTCACCACGCCGTCGAACTTGAGTATCGCGTGCTGGGCGCGCAGGAAGGCGGCAAGCGCTGGGATGTCGTTGGTCTCGGTGGTCAGGACATTGGCTGCGTGTTCGATGACGGGATGGGTGGCGGCGTCCTCGGAATAGTGGCCGCGCTTGCGCGTGACGAAGGTATAAGTGTGTCCCGCGCGGGTGATCGTTTCCGGGAAAATCCGGCCGGTACCGCCGATCCAGCTTTCGATCATCAATAGGTGTGCCATGTTGTTCCTTGCAATAGGTTTAGTTGAACAGCGCGCGTTCCTGCGCTGCCGGTGTGGTGGCTGGAAATGGGGAAGACGGGTCGGGACGGCGCGCCCACGGCATGGCCGACCAGGGCAAGGCCAGTTCATCGAGACCGGCGATCGTCCTGGGCGCCAGCGCCTCGATGTCCTGCGCCTCCTGGTGGCGCGCGTAGACCGCCTCGACGTAGCGGTGGCCCGTATCGGGCGCGATAAACAGGACAGCGCGCTCCGGGCGCAAGGCCGCTTCGCGGCGCGCGGCAAGATAGCAGCAGCCGCTGGACAGGCCGGCGAAAATGGCGTGGCGGCGCAGCAGGGCCACCGTGCCGGCCATGGCATAGTCAAAGCCGATCCATTGGATCTGGTCGTACAGCGCATGGCGCACGTTGCGAAACGCGATGCCGGTGCCGATGCCGGCGATGATGATGCCCGGATCGGCGATCCCTTCGCTGCCGAAGGTCACGCTGCCAAACGGCTGGATGCCGATCAGGTCGACGTCGTCGTGGCGCGCGCGCAGTGCCAGGGCCAGGCCGCCGGTGGAGCAGCCCGAGCCCACGCCGCCGACCAGGGTCAGTCTGCGCTCGCCGAACAGTGCCGCGATCTGATCGGCGATCGGTGCGTAGCCGGCGTAATGGATATCGTCGTGATACTGCTGCATCCAGTGCACGTTCGGCTCGGTGCGCAGGATCTCGGCGATGCGCGCCACCCGCAGACTCTGATCGAGCTTGAGCGTGGCGGCCGGCGGCACCGGTTCGACCGTTGCGCCCAGCAGGCGCAGCTGGATCATCAGCGTGGGATCGACCGTTTTCGACGCGATGATGTGGCAGCGCATGCCGAATTTGTGGCAGGCCAGCGCCAGCGCGTAAGCGTAGATGCCGCTCGAACTGTCCAGCAAGGTGTCGCCTTTGGCTACCCGTCCGCTCTGCAGCAGCCGTTCCACCGCCACCAGCGTCGAGTAGACCTTCATGGTCTCGAAGCGGGCGACATACAGATTGGTATCCAGGCGTACGAAGTCGGGCGCCTTGATGGCGTCGGCAATATGGTCGAACATGGTCAGTATCCCGTCTGGACGAAGCGGCATTGATAGCCGAGGGCGTGGAAGAATGACGACAGCGCGCCCATTTTGGCCACGCCAGGCTGTTCGATGAACAGATAGCCGAGCAGGCTGCCGGTATGGGCGACGAAGATGCCGTCGGCACCAAACTGCTGCTGGCGCGCGAGCAGGATGCCGAGGCAGCGTTTGGCGACGGCATGCTGGCCCAGGCAGGCGCTGACGGTGGCGCAGGCGGCGATCCGGGCCAGGTCGTCGCTGGCGAAGGCGTCGAGCGCCTCGTGCAGATTGGTCTCGTAGGCAGCGCGGTATTCGCGGTAGGTTTCCAGCAGGGCCGGACCAATGCGCTCGGTATCGATGCTGTCGCCTTCGTCGATATAGCAGGCGTGGAAGGTGGGACGATGGCGAAAGGTCTGCACGACCTGCTGCCTGGCGCTCAGGTACAGCGCATAGTGGTCGAGGAAGACGCTATCGGAGCGTTCTATCCGGCGCAGGATTGCGGCAATCGCCTCCGGCGTCGACTCGTTCCCGAACATCGCATCCAGGCAGCGGATGGTGGCCACCAGATCTGCTGTCGAGCTGGCCATGCCTTTCCCTTCGAGCAATTCGGAATCATGGCGCCATTTGCCCGGAGGGAGGGTAAGGCCATGCAATTGGACATACAGGTCGATCGCGCGTCGGCATTTGCTCTTGTTCGCCAGGTCCGCGGCCTGGTCCGCCGGCAAACCATGGGTGAAGTGCATGCAGCTGTATTTTTTGACGGGCAGGGAGATCAGGCTGATGTGCTGTTCGCCCTCATGCACATAGGGGCCTTGTATCAGCTCGCCGAGGGTGCCATGGCAGATTCCGCTGCACACCATGGGCGAGGCGGCTTGCGCCGATGCGGGATAAGGCAGTTCGAAGGCAGGGTTATACACGGTGTGGTGGCTTTCGTTGTCGCGGTGCTAATCTGCTGTTAACGATAATGCATTCTCATTAACAGCGCAAGCGCTTCCTGGGCTTTATGGGATAATGTGTTCTTTTCAGCCCGGCCCGCCATGGAACGTTCTACCCGCCAGCGAACCGCCATTCGCGCCGCGATCACCGCGGCGGGGCGTCCGCTCACGCCGCACGAAATACTCGCCGAGGTCCGCACCAGCGTCGCCGAGATCGGTATTGCGACGATCTACCGCAACCTCAAAAGCCTGCTGGCGGAGGGCGAGATCGAGGCGGTTAACCTGCCCGGCGAAAACCCGCGCTACGAAACGACGCACGCCGCCAGCCATCACCACCACCACTTCCACTGCGTCAGCTGCGACCGGGTGTACGACGTCGACGGCTGTCCCGGCCCGATGGACAAGCTGGCGCCCAAGGGTTTCGTGATCGACCGCCATGAACTGACCTTGTATGGCGTGTGCGCGGATTGTTCGGCCGCGGCGGCGCCGAAGCGCAAGCGCGCCGTCAGCGCCTAGAGCCACGCCGGAACTGTTTGAGCTTGGCAAATAACCGCTCGATTACGTTTCGATTCCGGTATTGGTAGCGGTCATATTCGCGCTGCACCTTGCGTGACGCTGTTGATGGGATCACGGCCTTCACCTGTTTGTGGCCAATGCACCAGGGCGCGCGTCCACTTTCTCCCCTTTACAGCGCGTTGACAACTTCGGTTGCCATTTCCGGCATTTGGTTCGAGTTCCCCTCGGTGTATTAGCTATTATGGTTGCAGTATTTGAAATTTATTCCACGATTGGCATAATGCCTCGATGACTACGAGCGACCGCGGCAATACCCGTGATGCGCCCATTCGGCAAGTGCGCACCGTTCTGATCGACCACATCCAGCTGCTGCTGACCAGCAACGACTGGACGCAGCAGGAGGCCGCGCGCGCGTGTGGTCAGACACAGCCGCGTATCAGCGACTTGCGCCGAGGTGCGACGGAACGCTTCTCGCTCGACACGTTGGTCAACATCGCTGCCGCACTGGCGCGCCACTCGAAAAGAACTGGAGGCGACAGATGGAATACACTGAAGCTGACGGCGAGCGTCTCGTCGCCGAGTTCATGGCAAAGCTCGCAGTCAAGCCCGTCAAGGGCCGCTATCCGGTCGCCACCGCGACGCTGGATGAAACCGCACAGCGATTCCGAGGGCGCTTCCAGGTTCTGGACCAGACCTCGCGCGGCCCCGTTAGCGGGTTGGCGGTTCGTGTGGGCTCCGCCGGCGGTCAGTACCTCACCGGCAGCACGGATGCCGAGGGCTTGACGCAGTGGATCGAACGTGATGCCGGCGAGGCGCTGGCTTTCCACCTCGCCGACCCTGGACAGGCATGACCGAACCTAACAAGCCTTTTGTGCCGATGGCGACCGGAGGCATGTCTCAAGGCGGCACCACCACGGTTGTGAAGATCAACCGGCCCGAGGTAGACTTCGTGGACAAGAAGGTTCTGTGCTCGGCCATCTGCAAATGCAAGGATGTCCCTGGCGTCGGCAAGGACGGACGCTCGCTCAGGCAATCGTGCGTGTCGGCGCAACTCAAGGGACTGGACGGATTACTGGAACACCGCAGCCCGTACAAGCCGGAGGTCAATTACGATATGACCCGGCAACCGCCGGCGCCTATCATGAATAGCAGTGTGGAGACCAAGGGCCATGACTGGCTGCCGGGGTGGATCAGGAAGTGGTGGGACCAGCCGGACGCGCAGGGAAGTATGCGTCCTTCGTTCGAGGCAGGTGAAGGCATGGTACGCCGCCCTGATGTTGTCATTGTCAACGATCCGACCAAGCCGCCAACCCAGGACAACATCAAACAGGTCGTGGAGATCAAGTTCCCGCCAGACAAAATGGATGAAAAGCAGGCGCGGGCGTACATCCGTATCGCGGGTGACGACAACAAGCTGGTCGAAATGGGTCCCGGTGACTGCGATTGCGACCAACCCGAACCAAACCCTCCCAAGATGCCGGTCGAGCAGCTCGGCATGGCGGCTGGCGCGTTGGGATTGCTCTACATGCTCGTCACCAAGCGCCCGCCACCGGTCCCGGTGCCAGCGTATTAAGGAATTATCATGACCGACCTTCCATTTGACCCGATCCACTTGATGCGCGAGCATCCAGAGAAGATGCGCATACCCGGTGGCCTGCTGTCCAGGCAAGGCCCACAGGATTACGTGGGCAGCGTCCCGGCCATCACCGGCACGCTGTTCTTCAATGATGCTCATCTTCCCGAGGTTCGTGAGACCATCTGTGCCTGCTTCGACGAGTACGAGGTCATCGCCAAGAAGGACCTGACTTGGCTATGGCGTGAAGAGCCACCAGAAGGTCCCGACAAGCTTGCGTTCGCCAAGGCCCCGCCGATGCGCGCTATGGTGAAGCGCATGAAGGAGAACGACCTGATGGGCTTCTGCTACACAAGCGGAGAACAGCCGCACGATGCCGGCGCTTGGGAGTTCTATGTCTCTGGTCTGCGTGGTTGGGAAGCCAAGATGGGTACGTGGGGCGCGTCCGTCCTTCGTTTCAGCATGCCGTTGCTGTACGTCGAGGACAATCCGACCGCGTTCCAGGCGATGTTCGTGAGCTTTGCCAAGCGACTGAAGGCCATCCACGGCTATGGTGGGCATGGTTTGGTGCTATCGGCAGTTCGCGTAAGCGACAACCAACCGTTCGAGGCGTATCTAGCCGATAAGCTTGAGGGATTCGATGTCGGCCGTCCACTTGGTGCATCGGAGGCGGCCGACCAAGGCATCAAGACGGTCTCGTGGCTAACGGCCGTGAATTATCAGATGGTGGAGACAATTGGAGGCCTCGCGGCAATCCGCTCCGAGTTGCCAATGGACTGGTTTGCGCTCTATGACTATGGGGCGGGCCTTGTCATTCAGGCCGGGCCGAAACCCGAGGCCGCGCCCACTGACCGACCGAAGCCTGCCCGGCTGGTGCTCCCCAATATGCTGTTCAAGGAAGTGCGTGTCCCCAAGGTCAGCCTACACTACGCCTCCAAGGAAGGCGAGCCCCGCCTCATCGGATGGGGCGCGGAACAGTGGCTCAAGCGCTTTGACATTGAGGACGATGAGCTGATGGCATACAAGGCCAAGCTGCTTGACGAACCGAAACTGACCAAGGCCACCACGCTGCCGAATCGGTTGTAGCTTGACCAACGCCGTGCGGTTGCCGACACGGGCAAACTGCGGCCCGTAGCGTTGCGCCTGACTGCGCTTAACAGCCCTTCTTGCAAATTTTCTCAGAAACCGCGAGCTTGAATGTCAACACGCCCTAGAGCCGCAGGGGCGCGGTTTTCCACAGCAGGACGGCGGCGAGCAGGGCCGCCAGCCACAGATACACGACCGCTTCGATCACTGGCCTGGCCACGCCGTCGTGTGGCGGGCTCGCCGCAAAGCGTGGGATGCTGGCATGCCCGGTAAAATTCAGGCGGCTGGCGCAGTTCGCGCATCCCGCGGCAGGGCGTGCCGCCTGCTCCAGCGCGCGTTCCCAGAAAAATCTGCGCAAGGTATCGGTGTAGGCTTGCGCGTCCCGCAGGAAGCGCTGGTGGCGCGCGCCGTCCGTGCCTGCGGTCCGTGTCAGCATGTCTTCGAACATCATCGGCGGGGACAGGTAGCGCAGCAGGCGCGCCCACTGTTCGGCTGCCTCCAGCTGCCTGCGCGCGGCATGCGCGCGCGCCCTGGCGTGCCGCTCCAGATTCGTCTGCACGGCGATGATCTTGGTGGCATAAGGTATTTGCCCGAGGCGCTTGGCCGCAGCGGCGTATTTCGGGTGCTGCTCCAGATAGGCGCGGAACAGGGCATCGCGTTCGGGTCCACTGACGTTGCTGGCTCTGCGCAGGGCGTCGAGCTGTTCCAGGGCAGCGGGGGGCGGCCATGCCAGGCCGATCGCCAGCGCGCCGGCGGCCGGAACGATAAAGGTCAATCCCATCCACAGCGCGACCAGGCGCAGACAGCTCGCGAGCATGCCCGTGCGGCTTGCCACCAGTGCGATCAGGCCGATCCAGGCCAGCGTGAAGCCTGCCAGCGCCGCTGCCGCCAAGGCGATGGCGGGCAGGGTAGCGCGATCCCAGCAAGGTACGCCCGCCACCAGCAGCGCCAGTGCGCATGCGCCCATGATCGCCGGCAGGCTGACTGCCGCCAGTGCCGCAGCCTTGACCAGCACGATGCCGCGGTACGAAGTCAGCTGGGCTGCCATCAGGGCGAGCACGCCGCTGTCGCGTTCCGTGGAAAGGCGCGCCGCACCTAGCGCGATGAGCACCAGCGGCAGCACACCGGCCAGAACGAACGCCAGATCGAATGCGCCAAGGGCCAGTGTGCGCGGGGCGACGAAATCGAAGTCGCTGGCGGGCGGCGCGACAAAATCGAGCTCGCTTCGCAGGTAATAGGGCAGCAGCGTGCTGTGGCCGACGGCCAGCGCGCCCAGCGCGAGCGGCGGTTTGGCCGCATACGCGTTCAGCCCATAGCGCATGTAGCCGGCGACGTCGCCAGGGTCCTGCCAGTAGGGCAGGAGCGGGCCCGCGCTCGCGCGGTAGCGTGCCAGCGCGGCGTGGTCGGCCGCGATAGTGTCGGCCTGGTGGCGCGCAAGGCGGTCGAGCACCTGGCGCTGTTGGTCCACGTGGCGCTGGCCATTGACTGCCCCCGCAGTCAGTGCCGCCAGCAGCACCGCGAACAGGAGCCAGGAAAAGCGCGCGCGCAGCAGCATGCCGATCTCGACGCGCAGCAGGGCGGCGAGGTGCGGCTTCATGGCGTCACCTTGCTTGCCGCACGCCAGGCTGCCAGCGCGGCGGCGCCGGTCCAGAGCAGCAGCAGCGTCAGCGGAACGGCAAGTTCGCCGATGACGCCGGCCAGTGCGGGCGCGCGGTAGTCGAATGCCGCTATGCCGGCCCAGTAGGCACGGCCTGTCGCCGCGCCCACGTCCTCGCTTTCCGAGTGCCGCATCAGTTCTTCATTGAGCCGGTTGACCAGGTTGCGCCGGTAGTGTTCTGCCGCGTCGATGAAATGGCGGTGCTGCTGGAAGTCGGTACCGGCGATGCCGCTGGCGCCCGCCTGCAGCGCGATCGTTGGCGACAGCGCCGCGAAGCGCGCGAACACCTTGTCCTGATGTGCGATCGCATCGTAAAAGCGGCCCAGCAAGCGGTCGAACACGGCGTGCGAATCGCGTTCGGCCTGGTCCAGCTGGGCGGCGCGCATGTTTTGCCGTGCCGCCTGGGTGTTGGCAGCCAGCAGCGCCTGCCTGCGGGCGTTCCAGCGGTCGGCATTTTCATACGCCGGCGCCTGGGCCTCGACGGCCATCCTGACTGTTTTGTAGGGCGGGATGGGAGCGATCGTCTCGGCGGTGCTGCTGGCCGCGCGCGGCAGCACAATGCACAGGCTGAACCACACCGCCAGGAGGATGGCGAGGGCGGCGCGGGCGCTGGACGCGCGCAGCGATACCGCCAGCGCGATCAGCAGGAAGGTCTCCAGATAGGCAGCATGGAGTGCGGTCCACAGGATCAGCCGCGCGCCGCCTTGCCACATGAGCGCGCCGGGAAGCGAGAGCAGCGCCAGCACGCCGCCTGCCAGCACCGGCAGCATCAGCACGCACAGCAGCAGTGCGCTGTTGACGGCGCAACGAACCAGCACCATCGGACCGCTTCCCGCGCCATTGGCCAGTGCCATGCGCAAGGTGCCGCGCTCGCGCTCGTGGGCAAAGGCGGCAAAGCCGAGCAGGATGGCGATCAACGGTCCGAGCTGTTCGAGTATCTGGCCCACTGAGCTTGACCCGCGCATCACGGGATCGGCATCCTGGCGCGGCCGAAAAATCATCTCATTGCGCTTGTGTGCCTCCAGCCACACCGCCAGGCCTACAAAGGGCTCGACGCCGGGTGTCAGCACGCTCAGCGGCGAGGCCGGCTTGACCGCCCAGACGCCAAAGTGGGCCGCGCTGTGCGGATCCTTCGGGCCCTGCGCCAGCCAGCGCGCGCGTTCGGCATCGGCAAACCGCAGGCGCTGGCGTGCCAGGTCCTTGGCATCGTGCCAGGCGCCCAGAAACAGCGCCATCAGCAGCGGCGCGATCAGGGCCAGCCAGCGCAGGCGCGGCTGGCGCCACAGCCGGCGCAGCTCGACCAATGCCAGTGAAACGAATGGCGCCATCACTGGACGAGGGGGGCCGTAAAGAACTGCTCCAGCAGCGCCGGACCTGCGTGGCGCGGATCGACCTCGCAGGCAATCCGGCCTGCATGCAGGAGGCCGGCACGGGTTGCCACTTCGTTGATGCGGTACAGGTCGTGGGTGGCCATCAGGACCGCCACGCCGCGCGCCGCGGCGGCCCGGATGATGCCGCTCAGCTCGGCCGCGGCAGCGGGATCGAGGCCGGAGGTCGGCTCATCCAGCAGGAGCAGGCGGACCTCGCGCGCAAAGGCGATGGCGATCCCGACTTTTTGGCGCATCCCTTTGGAATAGGTCGCTGCCGGCCGGTCATGCGCGCCCGCGGCCAGGCCGGCCTCGTCGAGCAGGCGGCGCAGCGTGGGCGCGTCGAGCTCAAGCGCCGCCAGCAGTGTGAAATAGCGCAGATTTTCCAGGCCGCTCAACTCGGGATACAGGGCCACCTGCTCCGGCAGATAGGCCAGCGCCCGGCGCGCTGCCGCCGGATCGGTGCGCACATCGTTGCCGCAGACGGCGATGCGGCCGCTGTCGGCAGGCAGGAATCCCAGGATCAGCTTGAGCGTGGTCGTCTTGCCGGCACCGTTTGGGGCCAGCAAGGCATACACGTCGCCGGCGTGCAGCTGCATGTTCAGATTGTCGAGCGTAAGGTGGGCGCCAAAGCGGCGGCTCACGCCCTGTATGTCGAGGACGGCTTTCATGTACGGTTTTTCGAGCTTCGCTGAAGTTTGCTGTTGCGATCTGAAATGATCGTGAACGATAATGATACCTCACTATCATTAGGAGTCGCGCTGTGAAGTTAAAGAAATTGTCCTATTTATTGCTGTGCCTCTACGCACCACTGACGGCGGCCGAGACGGTCATGCCGGTGGTCGTGATCGAAAGCACGCGCGCGGATCCGCAGGCGCCCGGCGCCGATGTCGGAACCCGGCTGGGACTGACGCTACAGGAGACGCCTGCCTCGGTGCAGATGATCGAGCGCAGCGTGCTTGAAGCGCGCGGCGCGCGCACGCTGGACGAAGCCGTGCGCGGCGCCGTCGGAGTTGCCCAGGGCGGCAATGCGTCGTCCCCATCGCTGTCGTCGGCGCGCGGTTTCACGGCGGGCTTTTTCAGCTATCTGTATGACGGCAGCCGCATTTCCGTACCAACCATGAGCGCGCGCACCCAGGATGCCTGGAATCTCGAGCGGATCGAGGTGCTGAGCGGCCCCGCATCGGTGATGGCCGGCGATGGCGCGATCGGCGGGGTGATCAATTTCGTGACGCGCCGCCCCGACAGCCGGGCCGCGTCTGCCGAAGCGCTGCTGTCCTATGGCAGCTTCGGTACCTGGCGCGCGGCGATCGACCTCAATCGTCCCGTCGGCGAGGCTTCGGCGCTGCGCCTGGACTATAGCCACCTGCGCACCGATGGCTATGTGGAGCGCACCGGGCAGCGCTACGATAATCTGAGCGTCGCGTTTTCCACTGCGCTTACGCGTGAACTCAAGCTCGATCTGCGCGTCGATGCCGTGGCTGACAGGCTCCAGTCGTACCAGGGCACACCGCTGGTGCCGCGTGCCTTCGCCGCCGATCCGGGCGCGGCGGTCGCCGATGCGGGCGGGCGCGTGATCGAGCGCCGCATCGCTTTTCGCAATTTCAATGTGAACGATGCGCTGACCGAGTCGGACACCGTCTGGATGCGCGCCAAACTGGTCTGGGATGGGGCGCCAGGTTGGAAGGTAAGCAATGAATTGTCCTGGTACAGTGCTGACCGGCTGTGGCGCAATGCCGAAAGCCTTGCCTATGCCGAGCCCGGCAGATTGACGCGCGACCTGGTCCGCGTTACCCACGATCACAAGGTGCTCAACAACCGCCTGGAGGTACGCCACCAGGGCAGCCTGGCCGGCATGAAGCATCGCTTCAGCGCCGGCGCGGACTATAGCCGAACGGTTTTTTCCACTGAACGGCGCTTTTCCAATGGGTCGGCCGCGGCCGATGCGCTGCTCGGCGTTGATATCCTGCAGCCAGTGAACGGCAGCTTCGCCGCCTTCAGCGCGGACCCCGCTATCTACGCGGGAGCAGGTAACCGGACCAATTTCACAACGCGTCTGCCGTCGCTCGCCCTGTTTGCGGAAGACGCGCTGTGGCTCACGCCGCAGTGGACCCTGGTGGCCGGACTGCGCCAGGAGCGCGTCAAGGTCGAACGTAATACCTTCGACCTCAATACCGGACTGGCCACCGCCTTTGCGCAGGACGACAGGGCGCGCTCCCTGCGTCTGGGAAGCGTGTGGAATGTGAGCCGGGATATGGCGCTGTATGTGCAGCACACGAGCGCGTCGGCGCCTGTGGGATCGGGCAATCTCCTGCTGCTGAGTGCGGCCAATGCCGCGTTCGAACTCTCCAGGGGGACACAGTCGGAGATCGGGCTCAAGCAGACGCTGATGGGCGGTAGCGTCGACTACACGGTGGCGGTATACAGGGCGAAGCTGGACAACATTCTGTCACGCGACGCCGCCGCTCCCACCTTGACGGTGAACAGCGGCAGCCAATCGTCGCACGGGGTGGAACTGGCGGCAAGCTGGCGGCCCAGCCATCAACTGTCGCTGAGCGGTAATGTTGCGGTGCTCGATGCCCAGTTCGACCACTTGATCGAGGCGGGCGAGCTATCGCGCGCGGGCAACTTGCCGCCCAACGTCGCCAGGCGCATGGCCAACCTATGGTGCGATTACCAGCTCGCCAGTGCGCCGCTCAAGCTTGGCGCCGGGGCTTACCACACGGGCGGCCGCTATGCCAACAACGCAAATACCATCCGGTTGAACGGCTTTACCACTATCGATCTGTTTGCCACCTGGCGCATGGCTGCGGGCGAGCTGACTTTGCGCGTACGTAACGCTGGCGACAGGCTCTATGCCAGCTGGAACGGTGCAAATGCCAACAACCAGGTGATCCTGGGCGCGCCGCGCAGCGCCGACCTGACTTATCGCATGACGTTTTGAGGCAAGCTTATGGTCAGGTGGAAATGCCGTACTTACGTTTGAGTGCGGCATATTCGTCGCCGAGCACCCCCAGCAAGGGATGGGCGGCATCGAGCGAGCGCACCGTGTCGATCTGGTTGCGGCAAGTTTCGGCCAGGGCGTGATCCCAGCCCAGTTCCCCCAGCTGCTTGAGGATGGCGTTGATGGTCGCCATCATCACCTGCAGATTTCCTGGGGACATGTGCAGCGCCTCCAGGGTGGTCTGCACGGCGCCTTTCAGGTCGCCCATATTGGTTTTCTCGGCCGCCAGGTTGAGCAGCACCTGGGCCTGGGCTTTCAGCTGATGGCCCATGCCTTCGGCCAGGTCTGGGCGGCCGGCCTTGACGAACACGCTCATGGCTTGCTGCGGTGACACGCCGCTGTTGACGTCGTTCATCACCGCCAGCATGACTTCGGAGGCTTCCCTGTCCATCTTATTGTTAAGGCAAGTTTTAGCCAGGCCGATCTTGAGCTCGCTCGACAGGCCGCTGGCCGTGCGCACCGCGCCCACCGCCGTGCCCAGTTCGGACAGGGCGGCGGCCTTGTTGCCCGCCGTTTCGTGCAGCAGGGCGACCGAGATCGACTTGCAGACGTCGACGTTGGGATTGCCGCGCAGTGATTTTTCCATGTCGCGGATGACTCCGCTGGCCTGGGCGGCGTCGCCCTTGCGCAGCAGGGTCTTGACCAGATTGACATGATCTTCGGGATTGCGGAATTCCGAATACTTGGCCTTGGCCACCACCTGCTTGAAGGATTTTTCCGCCGCCGCCACGTCGCCGGCGTCCAGCGCCACTTCGCCCAGTTTGCGCAAGCGGCGGATCATGTGCGGCGAGATCGATACCGCCTCTTCCAGCACTTGCTGGGCGCGCGCGCCCTGGCCGTGGCTTTCGTAGCAGCGCGCCAGCAGATCGTAAGCGGCCATCAGGCGCGGATTGTCGGCGATTAATTTGGTCAGTACGCCTTCGGCCTCCTCGGTGCGCTCCTGGGCGAACAGGGTGCGTGCCAGTCCCAGGTGGGCCCAGCCGGTCGGCTTGTTGTCGATGATCGCGCAGTACAGCTTCTCGGCCTCGCCCAGCTCGCCCAGGCTGACCTGCAATTCGGCGCGCAGGCGGGCGAAATCCAAGGCGTAGCGCGGGATCGCGGCTTCGGCGTCGGCACAGGCACGCACCGCCTGGCGCAGATTACCCTGGCCGATCAATTGATAAATTGGCAAAAATGCCGTGCGCCGCTCGATGGCGCGCTGGATCCGCTGGCTCAGCACGTCGACCGTGAACGGCTTGAGGATATAGTCGGTCGGGGTCAGCTCGGCGGCGCTGACCACCTTGCTGTATACGCCTTCGGAGGTGATCATGATGAAAATGGTCCACAGGCCGATCAGCTTGTGATGGCGCAGGTCTTCCAGCAGTTGCTGGCCATCCTGGCCGTCCTCGCTGCCGCTGCCCAGGTCGTATTCGCACAGGATGATGTCGTACGAGCGCTTGGACAATTGCTTGATTGCAGTGCCCGAACTGACCGCAAACTCGATCTTGGTGATATTGGCCTGGTTGAGCATGTTCTGCAGGCTGCCGCGCATGCCCGGATTCGGGTCGATCACCAATACCGACAAGTTGCTGTTATCTTGCATCGCTATCCACTTTCTGACTCATGCGCTATTAACGGCATCGGCAGCCGCGTCTGAAGGCCTTACCATACGCAAACGGGTGTGCTTACGCAACTGGTAATGGCCGGGAGAGGGGGGGACGCGGTATAATATTGGTCTAAAGGATTTCAGTTCCGCTCGATCCAGTGCCCTCACACCCTTTAATCCGCAGCCTTGCTGCATCAACCACCTCCTCACCATGTTGATTCTGCCGGGTTCCAACGCCCTGTCCGCATTCCGTTCCCAACGTCTCCTGTCGCAACTGCAAGCGGTCGCTCCGGCGATTACCGCTGTCCAGGGCCGTTTTTATCATTTCATCGATACCAGCGCGCCCCTGTCGACCGACGACACCAACCGCCTGGACGCCATGCTGACCTACGGCGAGCCGTTCAAGGCGGCCAGCCAGGATGGCGCCACGGAAGCGTTTTTCGTCATTCCTCGCCTTGGCACGATTTCGCCATGGGCGTCCAAGGCCACCGATATCGCCCACAACTGCGGCATGGCGCATGTGCACCGCATTGAGCGCGGCATCGCCTACACCGTCACGCTCAAGGCCGGCCTCCTGGGCAGCTCGCTGGGCGCCGCCAGGCAGCTTAACGCAGAGCAGACCGACGCTGTCGCCGCCTTGCTGCACGACCGCATGACCGAAAGCGTGCTGCGCAGCGCCGACGACGCGCGCCACCTGTTCCGCGAACTGGAAGCGCGTCCGCTGGAATCGGTCGATGTGCTGGGCGCCGGCAAGGCAGCGCTGGAGCGCGCCAACGTCGAGCTGGGCCTGGCCATGTCGCAGGACGAGATCGACTACCTGCACGAAGCCTTCACGCGCGCCCGGCGCAATCCGACCGACGTCGAACTGATGATGTTCGCCCAGGCCAACAGCGAGCATTGCCGTCACAAGATCTTCAACGCCGACTGGATCGTCGACGGCGTGGCGCAGCCCAAGTCGCTGTTCCAGATGATCAAGAACACCCACCAGCTGCAGCCCAAGGGCACCATCGTCGCCTACAGCGACAACTCGTCCATCATGGAAGGCAATACCGTCACGCGCTTCTACCCGCGCGGCGATGGCCACGAATACGGCGCCTCGACCGAGCTGATTCACACCCTGATGAAGGTCGAGACGCACAATCACCCGACCGCGATTTCGCCGTTCCCGGGCGCCTCCACCGGCGCCGGCGGCGAGATCCGCGACGAAGGCGCGACCGGCCGCGGCGCCAAGCCCAAGGCCGGCCTGACCGGCTTTACCGTGTCGAACCTGATGCTGCCGGACGCCGTGCGTCCATGGGAAAACGCGCTCGACGTGAGCGCGCCGTTCGCCCAGCGCGCCCAGGCCGGCGTGTACGGCAAGCCGGAACGCATCGCTTCGCCCCTGCAGATCATGATCGACGGTCCGCTCGGCGGCGCCGCCTTCAGCAATGAATTCGGCCGGCCGGTACTGGGAGGCTATTTCCGCACCTATGAGCAGAACGTGCGCGCGGCCGATGGCGTGTTCGGCTACCACAAGCCGATCATGATCGCCGGCGGCATCGGCAACATCGCCGATCAGCACACCCACAAGAACGACATCCCGGTCGGCAGCCTGCTGATCCAGCTGGGCGGCCCCGGCATGCGCATCGGCATGGGCGGCAGCGCCGCCTCGTCGATGGCGACCGGCACCAACACCGCCGACCTGGACTTCGACTCGGTCCAGCGCGGCAACCCGGAAATGGAACGCCGCGCGCAGGAAGTGATCAACGCCTGCTGGCAGATGGGCGCGGATAACCCGATCATCTCGATCCACGACGTGGGCGCGGGCGGTCTGTCCAATGCCTTCCCCGAGATCACCAATGACGCCAAGCGCGGCGCGATCTTCGACCTGCGCAAGGTGCCGCTGGAAGAATCGGGCATGGCTCCGAAAGAGATCTGGTCGAACGAATCGCAGGAACGCTATGTGCTGGCGATCGCGCCGCAGGACCTGCCCAAGTTCGCCGCCATCTGCGAACGCGAACGCGCCTTGTTCGCCGCCGTGGGCGTGGCGACCGAAGAGCGTCAGCTCAAGCTGATCGATCCGGAACTGGGCAATTCGCCGGTCGACATGCCGATGGATGTTTTGCTGGGCAAACCGCCCAAGATGCTGCGCGACGTCGCCCACGTCGAGCGCGACCTGCCGGCCATCGACCTGACCGGCCTGGATCTGAACGACGTGGCCAAACGCGTGCTGCTGCTGCCGACCGTGGCCGACAAATCCTTCCTGATCACCATTGGCGACCGCAGCGTGGGCGGCATGACCGTGCGCGATCAGATGGTCGGTCCATGGCAGGTGCCGGTGGCCGACTGCGCCGTCACCACCCTGAGCTACGAAGGCTATCTGGGTGAAGCGATGGCCATGGGAGAACGCACTCCGCTGGCCGTGATCGACGCCGCCGCCTCGGGCCGCATGGCCGTGGGCGAGGCCGTCACCAACATCGCCGCCGCGCCGATTGCCGACATTTCCGACATCAAGCTGTCGGCCAACTGGATGGCCGCCTGCGGCCAGCCCGGCCAGGATGCGGCGCTGTTCGATACCGTCAAGGCGGTCGGCATGGACCTGTGCCCGGCGCTGGGCATCAGCATCCCGGTGGGCAAGGACTCGCTGTCGATGCGCACCACCTGGAACGATGGCGGCGAATCGAAGGCGGTGATTTCGCCGGTGTCGCTGATCGTCTCGTCGTTCGCTCCGGTGACCGATGTGCGCCGCTCGCTGACCCCGCAGATCCGCATGGATGCGGGCGACACGGCCCTGATCCTGATCGACCTGGGCCGCGGCAAGAACCGCCTGGGCGCCTCGGCGCTGTCGCTGGTGACCCAGCAGATCGGCAATGAAGTGCCGGACGTGGACAGTGCCGACGACCTGAAGGCCTTCTTCGGCGCGATCCAGCGCCTGAACGCAGACGGCAAGCTGCTGGCCTACCACGACCGCTCCGACGGCGGCCTGTATGCGACCCTGTGCGAGATGGCGTTCGCCGGCCGCAGCGGCCTGTCGGTCAATCTCGACATCCTGACCATGGAAGGCGAGCATGCCGCCGACTGGGGCGACGCCAAGAACTGGGCAGGGCAGGTGGCCGAGCGCCGCAACGAGCTGACCCTGCGCGCGCTGTTCTCCGAAGAGCTGGGCGCCGTCATCCAGGTGCGTGCGAGCGAGAAGACCGAGGTCATGAATGTGCTGCGCGAGCTCAATCTGGGCGCGTGCAGCCACATCATCGGCAAGCCGAACGAGCGTGGCGTGATCGAATTCACGCGCGACGCCAAGGTGATCTACAGCGAACAGCGCAGCGCGCTGCACCGCCTGTGGAGCGAGACCAGCTGGCGCATCGCGCGCCTGCGCGACAACCCGG
>CAMLIL010000074.1 GCA_946480015.1 uncultured Oxalobacteraceae bacterium
GTAGAATGCGGCTATCGCGGGTGTAGCTCAATGGTAGAGCAGAAGCTTCCCAAGCTTACGACGAGGGTTCGATTCCCTTCACCCGCTCCACGCGAGACCAGCTGGTCCTCTCACTCTGGTGGATATGCTGCCATCAACCATGCCTGATCTCCTCCGCGCTGTCATCGCAGCCGCGCTGTGCTGCGTTATGCCGCTCGTGCACGCCGCTCCCGACATCATCGAACTTGAACAGCTCACCTGGACCGAAGTGCGCGCGCGCATTGCCGCCGGCACCGGCACGGTCCTGATCCCGATCGGCGGCACCGAGCAAAGCGGCCCGTATATCGCGCTGGGCAAGCACAATGTGCGGGCGCGCTATTTTGCCAACGCGATCGCCCGGCAAATCGGCCATGCGCTGGTCGCGCCGGTGATTTCCTACGTGCCGGAAGGATCGGTCAAGCCACCGGCGGCGCACATGCGCTTTCCCGGCACGATCTCGATTCCCGACCCGGCCTTCGAGGCGGTGCTGGAGGGCGCCGCGCGCAGCTTTTGCCAGCATGGCCTGCACGAGATCGTCTTCATCGGCGATCACGGCGGCTATCAAAAGAACGAGCAGCGCGTGGCCGAGCGCCTGAACCGCGCGTGGTCGAAAGAGCACGGGTGCAGGGTCCATGCACTGCCCGAGTATTATCAGGCCAGCCAGAAAGCGTACGCCGATGCCCTGAAGGCGCGCGGCATCGGCGCCGGCGAGATCGGCGTCCACGCCGGCCTGGCCGATACCGCGCTCACCCTGGCCATCGATCCGGCCATGGTACGCAGCCAGGCCATGGCGCGCGCGCCGCGCCCTGGCGCCGCCGACGGTGTCGATGGCGACCCGCGCCGGGCCAGCACGGCGCTGGGCCAGATCGGGGTCGAGCGCATCGTCGCCGGCGCGGTCAAGGCGCTGCGGGAAGCGCTGCGCGAACCACGATAACCATCAGCAGGATTCATCGATCTTTATGCGCCTCAACAGAAAACTGATTGCCCCCGTCCTGATCGTTTCGGCCGCGGCCGCCGCGGCCGCCCTGTACTACGGCTACCGCGCCGTCTCGTCGGCGCCGCCCAAGACCGTGACCGCGCGCGTGCCCGAGGTCGCCGGCATGCCGCCGCTGGTCGACGCCAGCAATCTGTACAGCGAAATCGCCCCCGCCCACCTGAGCCATGCCGTCGCCGGCCAGCTGCACCGCGTGTATGTGCCCAACCTGCGCACCAACGACGTGTACGTGATCGATCCCGACAAGCTGAAGGTGGTCGACAAGTACAAGGTCGGCGTCGCGCCCCAGCACGTGATTCCATCGTACGACCTGCAGACGCTGTGGGTGGCCAACAACTCCGAGCGCAGCGACAAGGGCAGCCTGACGCCGATCGACCCGCGCACCGGCAAGCCGGGCGAAGCGGTTCCGGTCGACGATCCTTACAATATGTACTACACGCCGGACGGCAAATCGGCCATCGTCGTGGCCGAGGCCAGAAAGCGCCTCGACTTCCGCGATCCGAAGACCATGGCGATGCAGTATTCGATCGACACGCCCAAGTGCGGCGGCGTCAACCATGCCGACTTCACCGCCGACGGGCGCTACGTGCTGTTTACCTGCGAGTTCGAGGGCAGCCTGGTCAAGATCGACCTGGCCAAGCGCCAAGTGCTGGGCTACCTGAAACTGCAGATGCCGCCGACCCGTTTCAAGGAAGGCAAGCTGGCCTTCGATCCGGCCGCCATCGAAATATGCACGTCGAAGAAAGGCATGCCCCAGGATATCCGCATTTCTCCGGACGGCCGCCATTTCTACGTGGCCGACATGGACGCCGACGGCATCCACGTGGTCGACGGCGACACCTTCCGCCAGATCGGCTTCATCGCCGCCGGCCCGGGAACGCACGGCCTGTACCCCAGCCGGGACGGCAAGCAGCTGTACATCGCCTTTCGCGGCACCCACAAGATCCACGGCAAACCGAAAGGGCCGGGCGGCGTGGCGGTGATGGACTTCGCCAGCGAAAAGATCATTGCGCACTGGTCGGTGCCCGGCGGCGGCAGTCCCGACATGGGCAACGTCAGCATCGACGGCAAGTGGCTGTGGCTGTCGGGGCGCTACGACGACATGGTTTACCGCTTCGACACCGCCACCGGCGCCGTCAGCAAGATCAAGGTCGGCGGCGAGCCGCACGGGCTGACCGTGTGGCCCCAGCCGGGCCGCTATTCGCTCGGACACACCGGCAACCTGCGCTGAAGCGGGGCCGGACGGCCCTGCGATATAATGTCGTCCTTCCTTTTTCAGCCACCACGCCATGTCCTCCGAAACCACCAACCGCCCGATGCTGTACGACCCGACCGAACACCGGATCCGCAGCTTCGTCACGCGCGCCGGCCGCCTGTCGACCGCCCAGGCGCGCGCGCTGGAAGAGCTGGGGCCGCGCTACATGATCGAGTACGCCAAGGCGCCGCTCGACTTCGAACAGGCCTTCGGCCGCAAGGCGCCGGTGATCCTGGAGATCGGCTTCGGCATGGGCGATACCACGGCGCACATCGCCAAGGGCATGCCGGAGAAGGATTTCATTGGCGTCGAAGTGCACACGCCGGGGGTGGGCAGCCTGCTCAAGCAGATCGGCGAGCAGGGCATCGGCAACCTGCGCCTGATCCAGCACGACGCGGTGGAAGTGTTGAACAACATGATCGGCCCGGCGTCGCTGGCCGGAGTGCACGTGTTCTTTCCGGACCCCTGGCACAAGGCGCGCCACAACAAGCGCCGCCTGATCCAGCCGGCCTTCGTCAAGCTGCTGTGCGAGCGCCTCGCGCCGGGCGGCTATCTGCACTGCGCCACCGACTGGGAAGACTACGCGGTCCAGATGCTGGAAGTGCTGGGCGCCGAGCCTGCCCTGCAGAACAGCGCGGACGGTTACGCCCCGCAGCCGGCCTACCGCCCGCTGACCAAGTTCGAAAACCGCGGCCTGAAGCTGGGGCACGGGGTGTGGGACCTGGTGTTCACCAAGAAGTAAGCTCGTCCCCCGCCAGCGCGGGGCGACGCTACTGCATTTCCATGATGATGGCGACAATATCGTCGCCATACGAGGCCAGCTTTTTCTCGCCCACGCCGGACACGCCGCGCAGCTCGCCCAGCGAAGCCGGCTTGGCCTTGGCGATCTCGCGCAGGGTGGCGTCGCCGAAGATGATGTAAGCGGCCACATTGTGCGCGCGCGCCGTCTCCATGCGCCAGCGCCGCAGCCGTTCGAAGATTTCCTGCTCCGACTTCGACAGGTCCATCTCGACATACCCCTTCGACGGGGTCGACGCGCGCTTGGCCTTGACCGGCTTCTGGTACTGGCGCAGCCGCACCGCGCGCGCGCCTTTCAGTACCGGGCGCGCCGCATCGGTCAGTTTCAGCGAGCTGTACACCTCATGGTCGACCGTCACCAGTCCCAGCGCGATCACCTGGCGCAGCAGGGCGCGCCACTCGGCCTCGGTGCGGTCGGCGCCGATCCCGAACACCGACAGCGCATCGTGGTGCCACTGCCTGATGCGCTCCGACTCCACCCCGCGCAGCACATCGATCACATGGCCGGCCGCAAAGCGCTGGTCGACCCGGTAAATCGTCGAGAGCAGCTTTTGCACCGGCACCGTGGCGTCGAACGACACCGGCGGAATCAGGCAGGTGTCGCAGTTCCCGCACGGGCCCGACTGTTCGCCGAAGTACTCCAGCAGACGCATGCGCCGGCAGCTCAGGGTTTCGCACAGGCCCAGCATGGCGTCGAGCTTCATCGACAGCACCCGCTTGAAGGTGTCGTCGGCTTCCGATTCGTCGATCATCCGGCGCTGCAGCACCACGTCCTGCAGGCCGTAGGCCATCCAGGCATTGGCCGGCATGCCGTCGCGCCCGGCGCGGCCGGTCTCCTGGTAGTAGCCCTCGATACTCTTGGGCAGATCCAGGTGGCAGACGAAGCGCACGTCCGGCTTGTCGATGCCCATGCCGAAGGCGATGGTGGCCACCATCACGATGTTTTCCTCGCGCAGGAAGCGCGCCTGGTTGGCCGCCCGCCTGGCGTGTTCCATGCCGGCGTGATAGGGCAGGGAGCGGATGCCGTTGGCGTTCAAAAATTCGGCGGTCTCTTCGACCTTCTTGCGCGACAGGCAGTACACGATGCCCGAGTCGCTGCCATGTTCGGCCGTGATGAAGTCGAGCAGCTGCTTGCGGCCATTGTCCTTTTCGACGATCTGATAGCGGATGTTCGGCCGGTCGAACGAGGACACGAACTGGCGCGCATCCTCGAGCTGCAGGCGCAGCGCGATTTCGGCGCGGGTCTGCTGGTCGGCGGTGGCGGTGAGCGCAATGCGCGGCACGCTGGGAAAGCGCTCGTGCAGGATCGACAGGCGGATATACTCGGGCCGGAAATCGTGGCCCCACTGCGACACGCAGTGCGCTTCGTCGATGGCGAACAGCGCGATGCGCGAGGCATCGAACAGGTCCAGGCAGCGCTGGGTCATGAGGCGCTCGGGCGCCACGTACACCAGGTCGATCTCGCCGGTGCGCACCAGCCGCTCGATGCGCAGGGTTTCCTCGAAGGTCTGGGTCGAATTCAGGAAAGCGGCGCGCACGCCGACCTCCTCGAGCGCGTCGACCTGGTCCTGCATCAGCGCGATCAGCGGCGAGATCACCACCCCCACGCCGTCGCGCAGCAGCGCCGGGATCTGGTAGCACAGCGACTTGCCGCCGCCGGTCGGCATCAGCACCAGCGCGTCGCCACCGCCGGCCACGTGCTCGACGATGTCGCCCTGCTGCCCGCGAAAGGCCGGGTAGCCGAATACGCTCTGCAGCAGATCGACAGCGCGCGCGCTGATCCCCGGGTCCATTATTCTGCCCAAACGACCCAGCCGTAATGTGCACTGGCGATGACGAAGATACCGAACACGATGCGGTACCAGGCAAAGGCGCTGAAGTCGTGCGTGCTGATGTAGCGCAGCAGCCAGCGTACGCACAGGAAGGCCGACACGAAGGCGGCCACGGTGCCGAAGCCGAACATCGGCAGGTCGGCCGCCGACAGCAGCGCGCGCTCCTTGTACAGCTGGTAGGCGGTGGCCAGCAGCAGGGTCGGAATGGCGAGGAAGAAGGAGAACTCGGTGGCCACCTTGCGCGGCAGGCCGAACAGCATGCCGCCGATGATGGTCGCGCCCGAACGGCTGGTGCCGGGGATGAGCGCGAACGCCTGCGCGCAGCCGACCTTGAACGCGTCGAGCACGCTCATGTCGTCGACCGCGGCGACCCGCTCGGCCACCGGGTTGATGCGGTGGCGCCGTTCCACGAACAGGATCAGCAGGCCGCCGGCGATGAAGGCCAGCGCCACCGGCACGGGTTTGAACAGCACCGCCTTGATCACCTTGCCGAACGCCAGGCCAAGCAGCGCCAGCGGCATGAAGGCCACCATCAGATTGAAGGCGAAGCGGCGCGCCTTGGGATCCGAGCCCAGGCCGGACAGTACCGCCGCGATGCGGGCACGGTACTCCCAGCACACCGCCAGGATGGCGCCGGCCTGGATGACGATCTCGAACACTTTCGACTTGTCGTCGGTGAAGTCGAGCAGGCTGCCCGCCAGGATCAGGTGGCCGGTCGAGGAAATCGGCAGGAATTCGGTGAAGCCTTCTACCAGCCCCATGATGATTGCTTTGAGCGCGAGAACGATGTCCATTGAAATGGTGTGTGGTGAGTTGTTGGGTGCGAAAGGGGGGCGGGCGACGGCCACGCTGCGGGGTCGAAGCTTACCACGAGCGCGGCTCCGGCTGGGCTGGCGCGCGCAAGGCCGGCCCCCGTTTTGCGCTTCAAATTTGCTTTGACGGCGCCCCTAATAGCGCTACCATGATCAAAAATGCGTCAAGAATGCGGGAGTGCTCCGTACGACTCCCCTGTCTCGTCGCCTGCCGGCAATGCTAGAATAAAAGGCATGACAAAGAAAACACGCGCCGCCACCGAAGCGGCCCCAGTTACCCCCCCCGTTAAACGCAGCCGCCGATCCAGCGGCGGACTGACTTTGCGCGACGTCGCCGCGCTCGCCAATGTCGCGCCGATCACCGCGTCGCGCGCGCTCAACACGCCCGACGCGGTCTCGCCCGCGATCCTGCAGCGCGTGCGCGAAGCGGTCGAACGCACCGGCTACGTTCCCAATATGCTCGCCGGCGGCCTGGCCTCCAAGAAAAGCCGGCTCGTCGCCGCCGTGGTCCCGACCATCACCGGCTCGGTGTTCCTCGAAATGGTGCAGTCGCTGACCGAATCGCTGGCCGCCTCCAACTACCAGCTCATGCTGGGCCAGGCCGGCTACGAAAACTCGCGCGAGGACGCGCTGCTCGAAGCGATCATCGGCCGCCGTCCCGACGGCGTGGTCCTGACCGGCATCATGCGTTCGCCCCAGGGGCGGCGCCGCCTGCTGGCCAGTGGCATCCCCGTGGTCGAGACCTGGGACCTGACCCCGACCCCGATCGACATGCTGGTCGGCTTCTCGCACGAAAAAATCGGCGCCGCCGTGGCCGACTATCTGTACCAGAAGGGCCGCCGCCGCGTGGCCACCCTCAGCGCCAACGACGAGCGCGCCATGCGCCGGACCCGCGCGTTTTCCGAGCGCGCCAAGGAACTGGGCATGATCGCTCCGGGTGCGGGCGAGGTGCCGACCGTGTCCGTCCCGGCCCCGACCACGCTGGGCACCGGCCGCACCGGCCTGCGCGAACTGCTGGCGAAATCGCCCGACATCGACGCGCTGTTCTGTAACTCCGACATGATGGCGCTGGGCGTGATCATGGAAGCCAATGCGCAAGGCATCGACGTGCCCGGCAAACTGGCCGTGATCGGCCTGGGCGACCAGAGCTTCTCGCGCGACACCTTCCCCTCGCTGACCAGCGTGCGCATCGATGGTACCGCAATCGGCAGCACCGCCGCGCGCTACATCATCGAACGCTCGGAAGGCAAAACCGTCGCGGAACCGGTCTGCGATATCGGATTTACCATCGTGGAGCGCGACAGCGCCTGACCCGCACCCAGGTTGACTTTCGGCGCCGGCCGCGCTAAGCTGGGTAATCTTTTTTTGGTAGCGGTACCATCCGCGCGACAGCGTCATGCAAAATTCCTCCTCTTCGCCAGTCGTCACGGGCATGCGCGTCATTCCCGTGGCCGGGCGCGACGGCATGCTGCTCAATCTCAGCGGTGCGCACAGCCCGTATTTCACGCGCAATCTGGTGATTATTTCCGATAGCGCCGGCAACCACGGCGTGGGCGAAGTTCCGGGCGGCAGCGCCATCGCCGCCACCCTGGAGGAGGCCGCCGCGCTGGTGAGCGGCCAGCCGATCGGCAATTACAATGCGATCCTCAACAGCGTGCGCAGCGCCTTTGCCGCGCGCGACGCCGGCGGGCGCGGGCTGCAGACCTTCGACCTGCGCGTCACCATCCACGCCGTCACGGCGCTCGAATGCGCGCTGCTCGACCTGCTCGGCCAGTTCCTCGGCGTGCCGGTCGCGGCCCTGCTGGGCGAAGGGCAGCAGCGCACCCAGGTCGAGATGCTGGGCTACCTGTTCTTTATTGGCGAGCGCAAGGCGACCGGCCTGCCGTATGCCGCCGAGCCGGATGCCGCCGACGACTGGCTGCGCCTGCGTCATGAGCAGGCCATGACGCCCGAGGCCGTGGTGAAGCTGGCCGACGCGGCCTGGCAGCGCTACGGTTTTCGCGACTTCAAGCTCAAAGGCGGCGTGCTGCGCGGCGAGGAGGAAGTCGCGGCGGTGACCGCCCTGGCCGAACGTTTTCCGCAAGCCCGCGTCACGCTCGATCCAAACGGAGGCTGGCTGCTCAAGGACGCGGTCCGCCTGCTGCGCGACTGCGCCGGCGTGCTGGCCTATGCCGAAGACCCGTGCGGCGCCGAGAACGGCTTTTCCGGGCGCGAAGTGATGGCCGAGTTCCGCCGCGAGACCGGCCTGCCGACCGCCACCAACATGATCGCCACCGACTGGCGCGAACTGGGCCATGCGGTGCAGCTGCAATCGGTCGACATCCCGCTGGCGGATCCGCACTTCTGGACCATGCAAGGCTCGGTGCGGGTGGCCCAGATGTGCCGCGAATGGGGGCTGACCTGGGGATCGCACTCGAACAACCACTTCGACGTGTCGCTGGCGATGTTCACCCACGTGGCCGCAGCGGCCCCGGGCAAGATCACCGCCATCGACACCCACTGGATCTGGCAGGACGGCCAGCGCCTGACGCGCGAACCGCTGAAGATCGTGGGCGGCAAGGTGGACGTGCCGGCCAGGCCGGGCCTGGGCGTGGAGCTCGATATGGAGGCCGTCGAAGCGGCTCACCAGCTGTACCGCAACATGGGGCTGGGAGCGCGCGACGACGCGATGGCGATGCAGTATCTGATCCCAGGCTGGAAGTTCGACAACAAACGTCCCTGCCTGGTGCGATAAGCCTGGCAGCTTACAGGGTGGCGATCAGCGATTCGATCAGCGCCACCGACGGCGGGCTGGCGCCCGCGCCCAGGCAGGCGCCCGCGCCGGCACACACCGAAAACTGCAGATGCTCGGCCGGCGTGCGCGCCGGTTTGCGCAGCATGCTCCAGGCCAGCGCGGCGATGCTGGCGTCGCCCGCGCCGACGCTGTCGACCACCTCGATCCGGGGCGCGCTGCGGTGCCAGGCTTCACCGCCGATATGCAGCGAAGCCCCTTGCGAGCCCTTGGTGTACAGATAGCTGGCCTTGGGATTGAAGGCCTGCAGGGCCGCAAAGGCGCCGTCCGCATCGGCGCTGCGGAACAGGCCCGCCAGATCCTCCTCCGACACTTTCACGACATCGGCCAGTTCGGTCATGCGGCGCAAGGTCGCATCGTAGCGCTGGTCCATGAGCGCGCGGAAGTTCGGGTCGTAGCTGATGCGCACGCCGTCGCGCTTGAGCGATTCGGCCAGCGCCACCAGCTTGCCCGCCAGCGGTTCACGGGCCAGGCTGATGCCGCCGAAATGCGCCCAGCGGCAGTGCGTGCGCCAGCCTTGCGGCAGCAGCGCGGCGTCGAAGTGCAGGTCGGCGCTGTCGTCGCCGACGAAAAAATAGCTGGGCGGGTCGGTACGGTAGACGATCGCCAGCAGGGGCGACTTGTCGTGCCGCTGCAGGAAGCGCAGGTCCAGCCTGGCCGCTTCGCTGGCCCGCCACAGCTGGTCGCCGAACACGTCGCGGCTGATGGCGCCGGCGAACGCGCTCGGCACATCCAGCGCCGCCATCGCGCGCGCCACGTTCCAGGTCGAACCGCCCACCTGGCTGGCCCAGCGCTGCTGGCCCGGTTCGGCGATCATGTCGGTCAGGGCCTCGCCCGCCGCTACAAATTCAGGAAATGCGCTCATGCTCAATCCTTCAGTACGTTGAGCACTTCATGGCAAGCGCCCATGGTGTGGTAATCGGTCTTGCCGGCCGGGCTCTTCTCGTCGGTCAGCTTGCCGTTGTCCGGGCCGAGGATGCGGTACCAGGCGCCGTGCTGGTGGTCGACGAAATGCTCCCAGCTGTAGGCCCAGATGCGGTCGTACCAGTCCCAGTAGCGGGCCTCGCCGGTGCGCTCGGCCAGCAGGGCGGCGGCGACCAGGCTTTCGGCCTGCACCCAGAAGTATTTATGGGCGTCGCAGATGCCGCCGTCGGGCGCGAAGCCGTAGAAAATGCCGCCGTGCTCGGCGTCCCAGGCCTTGACCAGCGCGGCGTCGAACAGCGCGGCCGCGCGCGGGGCCAGCCACTCGGACGGGCCGGCCATGTGGTCCTTGTGGCGCTCCAGGATCAGCAGCAGCTTGCTCCACTCGGTCAGGTGACCGGGCTGGTAGCCCCACGGGCGGAAGATATTGGTGCTGTCGTGGCGGTTGTAGTCCGGGTCGACCGACCAGTCGCTGTTGTAGTGTTCCCACACCATGTTGTCGGCCAGCGCCGCCTGGCGCCGCGTGATGTTGTGGGCGACGGTTTCGGCGCGCTGCAGATAGCGCGTTTCGCCGGTGGCCTCGAAGGCGGCCAGCAGCGCTTCGCAGGTGTGCATATTGGCGTTCTGTCCGCGGTAGCTGCCGACCTGCCAGTCGGCGCTGGCCTCGTCGGCGTACAGGCCGTGCTCACTTTCCCAAAAGCGCAGCTCCATCAGATCGAAGGTTTCGGCGATCTGCGCGGCCTGCGCGGCGCCGGCCATGTGCGCATGCGAGTACGCCAGCAGCACGAAGGCCAGGCCGTAGCAGTGGTTGGTGGCGTCGGTCACGCTGGCCTTGCCGTCCTGCCAGCGCAGCTCCCAGGCGTAGCCGCCGGTGGCCGGGTTGCGGTGCGCGGTGCGCAGGAAGGCCAGCGCATGCAGCATGCGTTCCTGGTCGGCCGCTTCGCCGAACTGGCGATACGCCATCGCATAGTTGAAGACGAAGCGCGTGCTGCTCACCAGGTGGCGGGTGTGCGCGTCGTAGACGGTGCCGTCGTCCTTGTAGAAGTGATAGAAGCCGCCGCTCGGGTCGATGCAGCGCGGGTCGTAGAAGGCCTTGGTATGGCGGATATGGTTCAGCAGCGTGGCGCGTGAGCGGAAGTCTGGAAGCATCGTCAGTCTCGTGTCTATCGTGTGTGTCGTGGGCCGTCGGCCCGTGTTGTCAATGCCGCCGTGCGTGAGCCGGCGGCGCCTGGTTGTTTTGCTTTCCCTGCAAATTACTGTTTCGGTCCCCAGTCGTCGCACACCGTGCTGGCGCGCACGATCAGTTCGACCTGCGCGATCTTTTCGACCGGTTCTTCCGGCAGCCCGCCCAGCAGCATTTCCACCCCCAGCGCGCCCAGTTCCTTTTTGTCGATGCGCAGCGTGGTCAAGGGACGATGGCCCAGCACCGCACTGGAGATGTCGTCGAATCCCACGATCGACACGTCGTGCGGCACCTTCAGTCCGGCCGCCAGGCAGCAGCGCATCGCCACCAGCGCGGCGCTGTCGTTGTAGCAGAACACCGCGTCCGGCGGATGCGGCAGCGCCAGCAGCGACTGCATCGCTTCGAATGCGCCGCTCTCCAGGTCGACGCCGTCGGCCACGCTGACCTCGTAGCGCGGATCGGCCAGCACGCCTGCATCGAACAGCGCCTGGCGGTAGCCGCGGTTGCGCTCGCGGATGCTGTAGTGACTGAGCGAGCCGGAAATCATGCCGATGCGGGTGCGGCCCAGACTGAGTAAATGTTTGGTGGCCATGTAGCCACCCATCATATTGTCCGGATTGACCGAGCTGTAGCCGCGCAGCTTCATGTCGATCAGGACCAGCGGCTTGCCGGTGGCGCGCAAGGCATTGAGCAGTTCGGGTTCGAAAAAGCCGGCGCACACCATGGCGTCGGGCGCGTGCATGCGCAGCTGTTCGGTCACGCCGTCGGCCGGGCCGACCGCCATGAACGACAGCACGATGCCCTGTTTGCGGCAGGCTTCCTCGGCGCCGTGCAGCACCGGCGAATAAAACGGGCTGCTGGCCGCGGTGTTGTGCTGGCGGTGCAGCAGGAAGGTCATGCGGCGCATGCGCTTGCGGCGCAGTTTGCAGAAGTCGTATCCCAGATGGTGGGCGGCCGACAGCACCACCTGGCGGGTCGCCTCGGTCAGTCCGGGCTCGTTCTTGAGCGCGCGCGAAATCGTCCCCGCCGACAGGCCGGCGAACTTGGCGATGTCGCGGATGGTGACGTTCGGCGCATCGCCGGTGGTCATGGGCGCGCCTTCGCGATCGTTGCGGATTTCACGATTTTCTCCTGTTACTGCGTTCGGTACTGATTTTGAGTCTTGCATATCGATAGGCCCACGGCAAACGTTTAGTCCGGCAGGGGTGTAGTTTAGTCTGCTTTTACTAAACAAGGATAGTCCCGCTACGCCCCACGAATGGGGGGTGGAGCGGAGCGCTGCGGTTTGTTTAGTGATCACCGCTAAACTCGGCGTTCAAGCATCTCTTCGTTTGACCGTGCTAATGTCCCGGTGCAGAATATTTTTGCCTCTATAAAAAATCCTGCCTGTGCCGCCGGCGCCGAGCAAGGAAACCGCCCCTCAAGGAGACTTCATGGAACACGTTTCACACGGCGCGCTCGCGCCGGGCCAGCCACTGGCCGACGCGCAGGCCAACAACACCGCCCCCCTGGTCATCATCACGCTGCTGTTCTTCATGTGGGGCCTGCTCACCTCCATGAACGACGTGCTGATTCCTCACCTGAAGGCGGTCTACACGCTCACGTATGTCCAGGCGATGCTGGTCCAGTTCTGCTTTTTCGGCGCCTATGCCATCGTTTCGCTGCCGGCCGGGATGCTGATCAAGCGGATCGGCTACAAGGCCGGCGCCGTCACCGGCCTGGTGATCGCCGCCGCGGGCTGCGCACTGTTCTATCCGGCCTCGGTCAGCGGCTATGCCGTGTTCCTGCTGGCCTTCTTCGTTCTCGCGGGCGGCATCACCATCCTGCAGGTGGCGGCCAATCCGTTCGTGACGGTTCTCGGCCCGGCCGCCACCGCCTCGAGCCGCCTGACCCTGACCCAGGCCTTCAATTCGCTCGGCACCACGATCGCGCCCTGGCTGGGCGGCATGCTGATTTTGTCCGGGGTGACGCTGGGCGCGACCGAACTGGCCGCGCTGCCCGCGGCCGACGCCATCGCCTACAAGGCCAGGGAAGCGGCCATGGTGCAGGGGCCGTATCTGGCCCTGGCCGGCGCGCTGCTGTCGATCGCGGTGCTGTTCGCGCTCGTCAAGCTGCCCAGGATCAGCCATGGCGGCGAGGCGGCCGGCAGCATCGGCACCTCGGCGCTGTCGCATCGCCATCTGCTGCTCGGCACCATCGGCATCTTCCTGTACGTGGGCGGTGAAGTCAGTATCGGCAGCTTCCTGATCAATTACATCGGCGAGCCGAACATCGCCGGGCTGGCGCATGGCGCCGCCGCCAAGTATGTGGCTTACTACTGGGGCGGGGCCATGATCGGCCGCTTTATCGGCTTCGGCGTGATGCGCTTCGTCAGCCCGGGCAAGGCGCTGGCCACCAACGCCGCCGTGTCGATCGCGCTGATCCTGACCGCCACCTTCGGCCACGGACCTGTGGCGATGTGGGCGCTGATCGCGGTTGGCCTGTTCAACTCCATCATGTTCCCGACCATTTTCTCCATGGCGCTGCACAAGCTGGGCGCGCAGACCGGCCAAGGGTCCGGCATCCTGTGCATGGCCATCGTCGGCGGCGCCATCGTGCCGTTCCTGCAGGGCTTCATGGCCGACCGCATCGGCCTGCAGATCTCCTTCCTGATCCCGGCGGCCTGCTACATCTTCATCCTGTACTTTGGCTTGAAGTACGCCAACATGTACCAGGGCGAGCGTATCGCGCTCTGATTCCACCACCATCCTCGTCAAAGGGTTTGAGCATGAATTTCGTACACAAGCTGGGCGCGAGCCTGGTGATGGCGGCCGTCTGCGGCCTGGCGCAGGCCGCCCCTGCGGACAAGGACAGCTTCGTCAGCGTCAAGGACACCCATTTCGCGCGCAAGGGCCAGTCGTATTACATCGCCGGCGCCAATTTCTGGTATGGCGGCTACCTGGGCGCCACCAGCGCCGTCGGCGACCGCGCCCGGCTGGTCAAGGAACTCGACAACATGAAGGCGATCGGCATCAATAATCTGCGCGTGCTGGCGGTGTCCGAGAAGACCGGGATGAAAAGCGCGGTGCGTCCCGCCACCACCAGCGCGCCCGGCAAATACGATGAAAACCTGCTGGCGGGGATGGACTTTTTGCTCGCCGAACTGGCCAGGCGCGACATGACGGTGGTGATCTACCTGAACAACTTCTGGCAGTGGTCGGGCGGCTTCACCCAGTACATGAACTGGTTCGCCGGCACCCCGGCGCTGGACCCGAACGTCACCGGCGACTACAACGCCTTCATGACCAATTCGGCGCGCTTCTACAGCAACCAGGCGGCCCAGGACGAATACCGCAATGTGATCAAGACCATCGTCAACCGCGTCAACACCGTCAGCGGCGTGGCCTACCGCGACGATCCGACCATCATGTCCTGGCAGCTGGCCAACGAGCCGCGCCCCGGCAACGACCACGCCAGCGATGCCGAGAAGGCCATTTACACCAGGTGGATCGACGCCACCGCCAAATACATCCACGATCTCGACAAAAATCACCTGGTCAGCAGCGGCAGCGAAGGGCTGGCCGGTTCCGCCCAGGATGCCAGGCTGTTCCTGGCGGCGCACTCGAGCCGCCATGTCGACTACCTGACCTACCACCTGTGGCCGAAAAACTGGAGCTGGTTCGATTCCAGAAAGCCGGCCGCGACCTGGGACGGCGCCATCGCCAAGAGCCGCGACTATCTGAACTCGCACATCGAGCTGGCCAAACAGTTGAACAAGCCGATCGTGCTTGAAGAATTCGGCCTGGACCGCGACGGTCCGTCGTTCGACCGCCGCGCCACCACCAAGATCCGCGACCGCTTCTACGGCGAGATCTTCAAGCTGGTGCAGACACGCGCGGCCAAGGGCGACCCGATCGCCGGCTGGAACTTCTGGGCCTGGGGCGGCATGGGCCGCGCCGCCAACCCCGACTACTGGTGGAAGGAAGGGAACGACTTCGTCGGCGATCCGCCGCAGGAAGAGCAGGGCCTGTATTCGGTATTCGACTCCGACGTGCCCTCGCTGGTCCTGATCAAGGAGCACGCCGACCAGCTGCATCAACTTCAACGCTGACACGACATCATGCATATCCGTATCACCTCGCTTGTCCTGGCCGTTGTGGCTGCGCACGGTGCGCAGGCCGCGGCCTGGGGGCCGTTCAACGCCGAATTTCCGGCCGCCGCCGACGGGCTGCTGAAAAAGCCGGCCAAGGGCGACCTGTTCGCCAATGCCGATGGCTTCAGCATCGGCGGCTGGTTCAAGCCGAGCGAGCTGTCGAACGCGCCGACCCTGCTGGCCGGGATCGAGGGCCGCGGCTATTTGTGCAGCATCGGCGCCGCATTCGGGTTTTGCCTGGACGGCGCCACGGTGCCGAGCACCAGCGCGCTGGCGCCCGGGGTATGGACCCATCTTGCGGCCGCTTATGATGGCCGCCGCCTGACCCTGTACGCCAACGGCCGCGTGGTGGCGCAGCGCGACATCGCCATCCAGGGCACTGCGGGCGCCCAGCTCAGCATCGGACCGCGCGGCAAGAGCGCCGGCGCTTTCGCTGGCCGCGTGGCCGGCCTCACCGTGGCCGGCAACGCCATCGATGCGCAGGCGGCGGCGCGCATGGCCTCGGCCGCGCCCAACGATGCGCTGATCAATTTCGAGAACGGCAGCCCGTCGTGGCCGCTGCAAACCCGCCAGATGGCCGGGCAGCTGGTGCCGCAGGATGCGTGGACGCTGCCGACATCGAACACGCCGCCGTCGGCCCCGGTTGCCAGGGCGCCGTATGCCGGGCCGGCGCTGGAAAAGAGCGGCCCGAACGAATGGACGATCCGCGCCTGGTCGCTCCAGGCCGCGCCGCAGGTCAAGGGCGCCGAGCGCCAGATCGCCAGCGCCGGTTTTGATGCCAGCGGCTGGTACAAGGCCACCGTCCCGGGCACCGTCCTGACCACGCTGGTCGACCGTGGCGTGTATCCGGACCCTGCCCATGGGCTGAACAATCTGGTCATCCCCGAGAGCCTGAACAGGCAGGATTACTGGTATCGCAGCAGCTTCGATACGCCGGCCGCTTACCGCCCCGGACAGCACCTGTTCGTCACCTTCAAGGGCATCAACTACGCCGCGCAGGTGTGGATCAATGGCCGCCGCCTCGG
Source organism: uncultured Oxalobacteraceae bacterium (assembly GCA_946480015.1). The sequence continues at coordinate 15,762 of CAMLIL010000074.1, forward strand.
CGACATGAAGGGCGCCTTCATCCGCGGCACCTTCGACATCAGTCCCTTCCTCGCTGCCAAAGGCCGGAACGTCATCGCGGTCAAAGTGTCGCCGCCGCCGCATCCAGGCTTGCCGCAGGAGGAATCGCTCAGCGCCGGCGCCGGCGAAAACGGCGGCGTGCTGGCGCAGGATGGCCCGACCTTTATCGCCTCCGAAGGCTGGGACTGGATTCCCTCCGTGCGCGACCGCAATACCGGCATGTGGCAGGACGTGGTGCTGCGCGCCACCGGCGACGTGCGCCTGGGCGATACCCACGTCGTCACCGCGCTGACCAAGGCCGACAACAGCGAGGCCGAGATCGGCATCGACGTGCCGCTGACGAACCTGTCCGGCAAAACCATACGCACCACCGTGCGCGCCACCATCACCGACCGCGCCGGCATCCTGCAACCGGTCGTCGTCAGCAAGACCGTGGCGCTCGCGCCGGGCGCGCACAGTGTCAGTTTCACGGCGCAGCAATTCGCCGCGCTCAAGCTGCGCCAGCCGCGCCTGTGGTGGCCGAACGGCTACGGCCGCCCCGATATGCACGACGTCAAGGTCGACGTGCTGCAGGGCGGACGGCTGTCGGACCAGGGCAAGACCGGCTTCGGCATCCGCGCGGTGACGTACGAACTGTCGCTGGTCGACGCCGGCGGCCATCTGCGCCGGGTGGAGGCCGACTTTACCAAGGCGAGCCGGCTGGGCATCAGGATCACCGACGCGCGCCACCAAGCGATCCGCAAGGTGGCCGGCAACCAGTGGGCCAGCGGCCTGCGTCCGGAAGCCGAGGGCAGCGCCGCCATCCGGGACCTGGGCGAGAGCACGCTGACGCCGCATCTGGTCATCAAGGTCAATGGCGTGCGCATCGCGGCGCGCGGCGGCAACTGGGGCATGGACGACTGGCTCAAGCGGGTCCAGCGCCAGCGCCTGGAGCCGTATTTCCGGCTGCACCGCGACGCCAACGTCAACATCATCCGCAACTGGGTGGGCCAGAACACCGAGGAAGCATTCTTCGAGCTGGCCGACGAGTACGGCCTGATGGTGCTGAACGACTTCTGGGCCTCGACCCAGGACTACAACATCGAGCCGCAGGATGTCGGCCTGTTCATGGCCAATGCGCGCGACGTGGTCAAGCGCTTTCGCAATCATCCATCCGTGATCGCCTGGTTCGGCCGTAACGAAGGCGTGCCGCAGCCGGCGCTCAACGAAGCGCTGGAATCGATGATTTATGAGCTGGACGGCACCCGCTGGTACACCGGCAGCTCGAACCGCATCAACCTGCAGAACAGCGGCCCGTACAACTACCAGGCGCCGGCCACTTACTTCACCCAGCATGCCAAAGGCTTTTCGGTGGAAGTGGGCGTGCCGTCGATGCCGACTGCGGAAGCGTTCAAGGCGGCCATTCCCGAATCCGAGCGCTGGCCGATCAGCGACAGCGTGGCCTATCACGACTGGCATCCCGACGGTAACGGCGGCACCGGCCCGTTCATGAATGCGCTCAGGACCGCGTACGGCGAAGCCAGCTCCTTCGACGACTTCGAGCGCAAGGCCCAGCTGATGAACTACGACATTCACCGCGCGATCTTCGAAGGCATGAATGCCGGCCTGTGGCGCGAGAACAGCGGGCGCATGCTATGGATGACGCAGCCGGCGTGGCCGAGCACCATGTGGCAGATTCTCAGCCACGATTACGACACCCACGGCTCCTTTTACGGCGTCAAGAGCGCCGCCGAGCCGGTGCACGTGCAGCTCAATCTGCCGGACTACCGCGCGATGGTGATCAACAATCCCAACCGTGCGCTGGACAACGCCACCCTGAGCTACCAGGCCTACGGCATCGATGGCACGCTGCTTGCCTCCAGCAGCAGCACCGTCCATGCCGGCGCGGCCGCAACCTCGGCCCCGGTCGACCTTGGTATCGCCGCGCTGCTGGCCAAACAGGGCGTCATGGTGGTCAAGCTGGCGCTCAGACACAGCTGGGGCGGGGTGATTTCGGAGAACGTCTACTGGCCGAGTGCGAAACCGGAAGGCCAGCAGGGACTGAACGGGCTGGCCACCGTGCCCGTGGGCCTCAGCGTCAGCCGTCACCAGAACGGCAAAGAGGCGCGCCTGAACATCACGCTCAGGAACACCGCGCAGGTGCCTGTATTGAACAGCAAGCTCACACTGCTGAAGGAATCGGGCGAGCGCGTGCTGCCGGTGTACTACTCGGATAACTACGTGTCGCTCATGCCGGGCGAGAGCAAGACCTTGACCGCCGACTTCCAGGCGCAAGGCCCGCTGACGCTGACTCTGCGCGGCTGGAACGCGGCCGCGCAGTCGGTCGCGGTGGCCGATCCGGGGCCGGCCGTGTGCGCGACCAATATCGCACCGCGCACCGTGGAGTATCCGTGGATGTCGACCGCGCGCTGGAACAAGATGCACGCAGACCAGGTGGCGCGCGCCGCGAAGGGCGGCGTGGATGTGATGTTCGTCGGCGATTCGATCACCGAAGGCTGGCCGCAGCCGATCTGGAATGCCAGCTTCGGCGCCTTCAGGCCGGGCAACTTCGGCATCGGCGGCGACCACACCGGCAACGTGCTGTGGCGCCTGCAGGACGACCGCATCCGCGCACTCCGGCCGAAGGTCGTGGTGCTGCTGATCGGCGTGAACAATCTGGGCTTGTGCAATGAAAGCGCGGAGCAGGTTTTCAACGGCATCAAGGCGACGGTTGCGCAGCTGCGCAAGAACTATCCGCCGGCGCGCATTCTGCTCAACGCCGTGCTGCCGGCCGACGAGAGCCCGCAGGGCGAGCGCCGCAAGAGCATCGCCGCGCTCAACAAGATGGTGGCGACGCTGGCCGACGGCAAACAGGTCGTGGTGCACAACTACGGCGCGCTCCTGACGCGCGCGGACGGGGCGATCCCGTCCGACATCATGGCTGACTTCCTGCACCTGACCCCGAAGGGTTATCAGATCTGGGCCGACGCCATGCGGCCCGATATCCAGCAACTGCTCAAATAAGCCATGAAAACCATCGCCGCCATCGCCGCCATGCTGGCCGCATCGAGCGCCTTCAGCGCCAGCCAGGTAGCCGCCACCGACAGCCATATCGCCCGCATGGGCAGGCTGGCCGAGCAGCTTGACGGCGCCGTGCGGATCGCTTATCCGGGCGTGAGCCTGGCCTTCAGCTTTACCGGCAAGACGCTGTCGGTCGACGCCTGGAGCAGCGGCACCAGCAGCGCCATCGACGTGACGATCGATGGCGGCGAAACGCACCGCATCAGGCTTGGCATGCAGCGCGCCACCTACACGCTGCTGGACGCGCCCACGGCGGGTGCGCACCGCGTTGAAATCATGCACCCGAACGAGACCTGGCACGGCATCGTCACGCTGGCCGGCTTTGCCACCGACGGCGAACTGGGCGCGCCGCCCACGCTGCCCGAGCGGCGGATGCTGGTGCTGGGCGACTCCGTCACCTGCGCCGAAGGGGTCAAGCGCGGCACCGGCAAACTCGATCCGAGCTGGAACGACGCGCGTCATTCCTACGGCATGCTGGCCGCGCAGGCGCTCGGGGCGCAGGTTCATCTGGTCTGCTACGGCGGGCGTGGGCTGGTGCGCAGCTGGAACAAGCGCACCGACGAACACAATCTGCCCGACTTCTACGAGCTGGCCATTCCCGACCCGGCCAACCCGGTGCCCTGGGATCACGAGCGCTACCAGCCGGACCTGATCGTCAGCGCCATCGGCACCAACGATTTCACGCCCGGCGTACCCGACCGCGAGGCGTATGTGTCGACCTATGTGAAGTTCGTCCGGACGCTGCTGCGCAATCATCCGCGCGCGCGCATCGTGCTGACCGAAGGGGCGATACTGAACGGCGCGAACAAGGACATCATGCGCTCGTACATCGCCGAAACGGTCACGCGGGTAGGGGACAAACGCGTGCGTGCCGTATCCTCTGCTTATTATCCCGGCGATGCCGCCGACGCCCATCCGACCGGCGAACAGCACGCCATGATGGCGCGCGACCTGGTGCCGCAGCTCAGGCAAACGATGGGCTGGTAAGGCCCGGCCGCAACACCATCGGGTGTGGGCCGGGCGTCAACGCCTCACAACGATACCGGCAACGCGACCCATTCGAAGCTTGGCGCCCCGTGCGCCCCGTCCGGGTTGCCGTCGATGGGCAAGTGCATCATCTCGCGGGCCACCGATGTCATGCCATGCATGCCGTTGACAATGGCGTCATAGAGCACCGACGGGGTGCCGTTGAACCCCAGCTCCAGCTGCGTCAGCATCAGGCAATACTGGCCGTTAAAGGTATCGTTCAACTTCGCAAGCTGTGAACCCGGCGGGTAATCCGAGCTTTTTGCATTGCGTTTGATCGGGAACACGGCGGTGTAATCGACGTCGAAACCGTCGCCTGTGGGCGGGTGCCGCGGATTGTCGTCGCGCCGATAATATCGCCCATGGGCGATTTCATTGAAGCGGAAATAGTGCGCAGCTTCTTCCGGCTGGCCGAAATATTCGGTGTCGCCGTCGAAAATCGAGTTGCCCGAGGCTTCCCCTTGCTTCTTGATCACGTTCATGGCCTCGATGGCCGATTGCCGCGACACAACGGCAATCGGTTTGCCCCCGCTGCTCCAGTAATATTGTTCATTGATTTGATGGCGAGGATCGCCGCAAAACACCTCGCTTTCGGGATAATCGGCGCACATCTGTTCCAGCAGCCCAATGATGCGGTCGTAGAACTGACCCAGCGTGATGCCGGGAATGACCATATTCGGGTTCGCCGCCGGGATGTCCGCCGGCGGGAGCAGACTGGCCGGTATTTCAATTTTCTTGAACGTCTCGATCGCTTGCGGCGAGAACGCTTCCAGATGGATGTCGAATTCGCGCTCGCGAATGGGACTGCCCTCGAACTCCAGCCTGAGCGGATAGGCCGGCACGCTCGCGCCGCGCAGGCATACCGTGCCGCCCAGGCTGGAGATCAAATTCCCCACAAGCACCATATGCAGCATTTCCTCGATCGCGACGCTGCGAATCAAGTTGGCGGCGGTCCGGTTGCCAGGCATTTTGATGCTCAGTAGCGCGGTCAGATAGGGCGGAATGGTGGCAAGCTCCAGCTCCATGGCTTTTTGCAAAAGCGGCAGCAAGGCCGCTTTTTGTTCCTGCAAACTTCTCATGCGGCACTCGCTTTCTTCGTCGTCGTTTGGTGAAGGAGATGGGGAGGACAGCCGGCCTTGCTCAGATGGTCGCCAAGGCGCAGGGCGAGCGCGGCCACGGTCAAGGTGGGGTTGACCGAGCCCGAGGACGAAAACGCGGCGTTGGAACAGACGTAGACGTTGTCCACGCCGTGCACTTTCAAGTCCCGGTCGATGACGCCCTGGGATTCATCGGTGCTCATGCGGCATGTGCAGCAGGCATGGTCGGCCCGCCAGGACACGTAGGGGTTGTCGACCGGCGTGGCCGACATGGTGGTGAAGATCCGGTTGATATGCGCCTGCACCTCGGTGACCCGCTGGTCGAAGCTGTCCGGTTTGGTAAAGTTCACCGCGGTTTCGACCATGCCCATGCTGTTGATCTTGCCGTAGTTGGACACGCGGTCTTTCCAGTCGCCGACGATTTCGATCTGGCCGATCAATTGCAGCTGCTGGGGACCGTCGACATAGCTGTCGATCTCGGCGCGACGATTGCCCGCCTGCATCTTGGCGGCGACATTCACGACGGGGGCAAACGGGGGATTGCCGATGACAAATTTCCCCTTCGCTTGCTCCTCCACGCTGTCATAGTAGCGCGAGCACAGGGTCGCAAAGCCCATTTCCGGCTGCAGACGCGCGCGGTTCGAGGCCAGGTTCGCCGAAAAGGCGTAATACGGTTGCGTGATGAGATAGCGGCCGACCAGATCGCGGTCGTTGCCGATGCCATTCTCCCAATGGCTTGAACGCGAACGTTGCAGCAATTTCGGCGATTCCAGCGTGCCGGCCGCGATAATGACGCGCTCCGCTTCCACCGTCACATCTTGCCCGAGTTCCCGGTCGTAGAAGACCGCGCCGCTGGCGCGGCGTTTGGCGCTCATGGTGATCTCTTTGACGAAGCAATTGAGCCTGATCTGGAAGTGGGGATAGCTGTTCCATTCCACCATGTCGTTCAGGAAGTTATTGGCGGAGTAGCGCGCGCCGAACGGGCAGTACAGGCAGGTGCCGGTGGTCTGGCAGGGCGCGTGGGTCGAGGTGGTCTCGGTGATGCCATGCCGGGCAATGGGCATGTGGCTGACCGTGATGCCGAGCGCTTCCATCGCGGTCGCCACCGGCTGGTCTTCCAGGCTGAAGGGGAAGGCTGGAAACGGGTAGGGCGTCGTGCGCGGCACGCTGGCGTCCCTGGAATCGCCCGATACGCCGATATAGTGCTCGGCCTGGCCGTAATACGGTTCGAGCTCGTCGTAACTGATGGGCCAGTCGATTCCCTGCCCGGTGTTGGAATGGAGCCGGAAGTCTTCCGGCTTGAGCCGGAACGACCAGCCATCCCAATGGATGGTGGTGCCGCCCAGCGTGAAGACACGCGAACCGCTCAAGCCCATCACCGTCCCGCCAAGGCTGATGTTCTCGCCTTGCTGGCCGCGGGCCGGGTAGTCCTGGTCCTGGAAGGTGTCGTAGGGCAGCTTGGCGCTGACGACGTAGTCCTGCCACAGGGCCGCATCTTTCATCTTGACGCTGGAGCCTGCTTCCAGCATCAGGATGGATGCGCGCGGATCGCGCGCCAGCAGGCGTTGCGCAAGCGCGGCCGCGGCGACGCCGGAGCCGATGATCAGAGTCTCAACTTTCATGATGGTGTCTCGCAAGTTCTATAGGGAACGGGGTGTCCGGGGATGAAGGCGCCGCCGATATAGCCGCAATAATTGCGTGCGCCCCAGGCCTTGAATCCGCCCAGGGCCACCTGCCAGGCCACGAACTCGTTGGACACATAGTGGTGCGTCACGGCCAGCGCCGATGCCGGCGGGCTGGCCGTGGCGCCGGGATCGGTGAACAGGAAAGCGTAGGCGGCCTCTTCCCCCCGCGCCGCGATCAACTGGTCCATGACCTCCTTGGCCAGGATGTAATAGTCGTGATAGATCGGGTACAGGCTGATCCGGTTCTGCATGAATGTGTAGAGTTGCGATTTATACGGCGCCGGGTCATCCATGTTTTTCCAGAATTTGCCGATGTGGACGAATATCTGCCACATCGAGGCAAACACGTCGTCCCGGATGGGCGGCAGGCTGGCGCTTAAAGGGTGTTTGTCGGTTGCTTGGTACATGCTTGCTCCAGGTTCGGTGAATGGACGCGCTGCGGCTCAGGGCGTGAAGTATTGGCGCCGCTGGTGCTGCTCCTGGTGCATCGGGAACATGCTCGAATAGAATTCGGTCCAGCCCCCCATCCGCACCCGCACCAGGTTGTAGCGCTCGGGATCGCCCACCGCGGCCTGGTAGGTCGCCAGGTCGGCGCACGTTAATGTGATGAGGTTGGAGCCGGTTTCACTGCGCGCATAGGCTTTCACGAACTTCTTTAAATCCTCCAGCGGGAAATCCTCGGCGATGTTCATGTCCACCGGAGAGGCGTTGGACAGCCCCTTGTCGATCGCATCGATCTGCCAGCTTTTCAGCGACTGGTAGATATTGCGGAAAGCCGGAGCGGCCGGCAGGTCTTGCGGGGCTGGCGAGGGCGAAAGGTCCGAGGCGATCGGCATGCCGTTGCGGCGGCCGTCGGCGCTCGCGCCGCAAGGCAGGCCATCGCCGACGTAACCCTCGAAGGTGCCGACCCCGGGCGTGACCACGAATTCGAAGGCGCCAAAGCGCGCGGCGATCTGTTCGAGCTGGCTGCGCAAGGGCGGGGCCGGCTTGCGGATCACGCTGACGCACAGGCCCACCATTTTTTCCATCATCCAGCTTCCCACCGCGTCGACTTCGGGATCGCCGCTGCCCCATTTCGGCAGCGCCAGCGCCACCTCGCGCAATTGCTGGTAGCGGCGCCCGCGCTCCATGGCGTCGGCCGGGCCGAGCAGCTGGCTCTGATAGGGTTCGACCATGGTGTATCCCCAGTCGTTGATCAGGCAATCGAGCAGTTCCGGCAAGGTGGTGACGGCGGTGGCTGGGTCGTACACCATTTTCTTGATGGCATACAGAGAATCGATGGCGTTGGACGCGCCCACGCACAGCGGGGCCATGATGTGGAACAGGGCGCCGCCGTTGGTCAGGTCGCGTCCGCTGGCCGCGCATCCCTCGATGACCGCCGACAGCAGCGGGCTGGGGCAAATGTCGGCCAGGTTGCCGTAGGCGCCGAGCATCACGCTGTAGGCTTGCACCACGTTCCATTCCAGCTGCTTCAGAAATAGCGCTTGCAGCATCTCGAAACTGTGGATTGCCGATGCCTGCGGCGTGCGGATGGTCTGCTTCTGGCCACGCAGGTAGACCGGGCCGGCCGTGCCGTAGCTGGCGCCTTCGTTCAAGGCCTGTTCCAGCGCACTCATCGGGGCGACATTGAAGAAGGTGAATTCCGAGGCGCCGGCGAACATCGGTTCATAGCAGCCATCGGCCGCATAGTTGCGCGACCAGGCCGGGGTGACCTCCTTGCCCGAATCGAGCAGGGCGCCGCACAGCTTGTCGTCGTTGTACAGGATCGGATGGGCGCCGCCGGCCAGGATGCACTTGGCGGCCTCGTCCAGATAGGCGTCCGGCATGTCCTTGTAGACCCGCAGCGACAGCGTGGGGGCGTTCACTGGAATGCGCCGCGCCGCCTTCAGGCACAGCATCGTGACCGGGTTCGCGCCGCCGACAGGCTCGGCGTCGTCGGTGGGCAGGTAGCCGCCCACCGTGACCTGCTGCACCCACTGGTTGATGCCGCCGCCCTGGGGGAAGTTGCCGCCCAGTCCGAACACCGAGGTGGTGCCATAGGTACGGTAGTCGACGATATTGGCGCGGTTGACGAAGGCGTTTTCCCCGATCTTGAGCCACAGGCAGTCGATGATTTCCTGCGCCCGTTCCGGCGCCACCGTATCGTGTTCCAGCAACGGCCACAGGATCTGGTCGAGGCGGCCGATCGGGGTCAGCTCGCCGACCAGGTGCAGACAGCAGTGGAAGGCGTAGACCAGTTGCACGCCATCCTGGAAACTGCTTGGCCTGTCGGTGCGCAGGCGGCGCAGGCGGGCCGCGACGTCACGCATATTGGCCGCGTCGGCGGGATCGGCCGCGGCGTCGCCGCAGCGCTCGGCCAGCATTGCCCAGTTGTCGAGATAGCCCTGCACGCCTTCCAGCGAATAGATCGCCGACTGGTAGAAATCGGCGGCGCCGGACTGCGCGCTCTGCGTGCGGCTGGCGTTCAGCTGGTCCAGCAGCTTGCCCAGGCCTTCGCGCACCACCAGCGCCAGGTCGGGCACCACGTGCCCCATCGCCGACCATTCATTCAACTGGGCCTTGAGCCAGGCGGCGACGGTTTCTTCCTCGTCCAGGTAAGGTACCACTTCCTTGCCTCGTCCCAGCGTGAAGTCGGGAATCACGCCGACAATCAATTCCTTCGGGTCGATCCGCAGCAGGTCGTTGTGGCGCGCGATGGACGAGTCCGGGCTGGAAAGCAGGCCGGCCAGGGTCTTTTTGTTCGCCATGCCCTTGCGCAAGGCCACGCTGGATGTCAGCAGATGTTTTTCATCGGCATCCAGCAATTGATTGAGGTGGGGCAGGCGCGGGAATGGTTTGCGTTTCAGCCAGCCATCGTTCCAATGCGAGAAGGTCCGTTCCGCCAGGTACAGCAGGCGCGCGCTGGGGGGATCGCCGGCCACATAGCGTCCGGCGGCCATCTGGTGGAGGTAGTCGGTGCCGTTGTAGAACATATAGCCGTTGGCGCTGCGCACCTGCCAGTGCTGGTCTTCGGTGACGTCCTGGTCGCGCGCGCCGGCGACCCGCAGTTCGGCCGCGCACGGGACGTACCAGTACGAGCCGGCCACGCCCTGCACCACGCTCATCAACCGGTCCGCCGGGCGGTTCTTGTCCGGCCCCATCATGTGCTGGATGATTTTTTCGAAGCGGGCTTGGTCGTTGCAAAAGCCGACGAACATCAATCCCTTTTCGCGCGCGGCGCTGCCGTCCACGGCGCCGAACGGCAGCGCCTGGCGCAGCAGTTTCAGGTTGTCGCCGTTCTCGTCCAACACATGCACGCGGCGGATGTGGGCGTTCACGTCGCCGTGCGGCAAGGCCATGCCTTCCGGGTTGCGGCCGATCATCGCGTCTTGCGCGTCGGGCAACATGGTGCCGATGCTGTTCCAGTCGAACAGGAATTTCTGGGTGAAGCCATAGCAGGCGCCGCGATATTCGCCATCGAGCAAAATGTCGGCCGCCAGGCCGATCGGGTCGTTCGGGTTGGTGATGCCATCCAGATAGCGGCCAGCCATGATTTTTCCGTCGGGGCGCTTGCCCAGGGGCTGGATGTCCAGCTGCGCGGCCAGCGCCTCGAGGGCGGGACGCACGCTGTCCATCAGTTCGGCCGCCGTGGCCGGATCGTCGCTCTTGAGGTACAGCAGGACATCGCCGCCGCTGTCGCGCAGCTTCGGCGACTCGTCCAGCACCTTGCGCGAGACGGGAATCTCGCGTCCTTGCCAGGCGCCCCACAACGCGGGGGCGAAGGCCGCCACCAGGCCGCTGGGCACTGGGGATGCCTGCGCCCGCGCAGCGAGCGTGCGGACGATGTCGAGCACGGCTTGCTCGCTGGCATGATCGTGGTGACGCAAAGTGAGCGTGGCGATTTGTCCAAACACTGCGCGCTGGAGCAAACCGGCCTGGGCGCCGCGAACGAGCTCAAAATACATGGAAATTCCCTTCTCTCTGACAAGCGCACCGGGGCGCCGATTGGTCATGGATATTCTGGACGGAAAAACGCGGCGGTTTCCGTCCAGGGCAAGCAGCGCGGTGATTCGCACCGCCGTGACGGCGCGAACCATGCGCGAAATACGCACCGGCTAAGGATATAAATTGGCTGGAGCGCCCGGGCGCGGTATGGCCATATAAAAAAACCGGGCCATCTGTTTCAGGGCTTTTTATTCAATTAAATGGAAAGTGGCGCCTATGCGATAGGCAAGCGAACCCCCGTGCGCAAATAGGCCGGGCCTATTCAAACATTCTTCATTTCGTTTGGGAACATTATCAGAAGGTTATACGCAAATCAATCGCCCGGCCATGAAAACGACGGTCGGGAAATCGGCTGGCGCCATTATTGGGAATGGATTTTTTAACTGTGGGAATTTAGCAACAGTCAGCGCAATGTTGCTGTATATCATGAGAAGATAAACAGTGTTGCATTTCCAGATATATTTTATGGATTATTTTACAAGGGATTTTCACATGAACATGCAAGCGACACAACGACGCGCACCCTGGATCGCGGTGCTGCCGCTGGCCGTGCTGATCGGCCTGTCCCACGGGGCGATGGCGCAGGGCGCGGGAGCTGCTTCGAGCGCCGCCAGTAATTCCCTGCAGACCTACCAACAGATGTGCGCCGCGAATGGCGGGTATTTTCAATACGGGACGGTCAATACTCCGCAAGACAGTGACTATCCTGCGGTGACCAATTTCAAGAACGGTGGAAAGCTGAAAGGCATTCCTCTGACGCATACCCATATCGAAATAACATCAGGAATCGATGGGCAAATATATGACATCGCCATTGATAACGTTTTTGCTGCCGATTACGACCCGAAAAAACTCGTGGTGCCGCCGTCTTATGCAAAAAGCCTGACCGCCAACAGCACTGTTTATTTGTGCAGCGGTAATCCGGCCAAGGTCCCCTATTCGCTCACCGAGACCGTGGCTTCGCAAGGTATCGATTGGGTGCACACCAATTGCGCGGCAAGCGGATACCAGTCGACATTTAACAACGGCTTTCTCTACAGTCAAAATGTGAATCTGACCAATAGTCAAACATATTGCCGGCTCTGGCCGAATTGACTTCTCAAAAGATCAGGCTGGGGCGGTTGCGCGTTCCAGGTTTTCCAGCCAGACGATAGCGTGTTCCCGGCGCGAACCGCACATTTCTTCGGACGGCTGCAAGCCTGCGCAGCAGGCCGGCCGTTCCGGTTTTCCGAAAATGAGGCAGCGATTGTCTTCGCCGAGCTGAATGCACCTGTCGCCGGCAGGTTTCCCATCAGGCATGCCAGGAATCGGGCTGGTGATCGAAGGGGCGATGCAGCACGCACCGCAATGGTCTCGGCACTTCATGGAGGTCTTTCGGTGGAGGAGCGGCGATCATAGCACTTTTCGTGTCATAGGATGTCATACAACAACAAAGCGCGCTATAATAGGCCGCATGACCCCGTCCGCCGCCTCCTCCACGTCTGCGCCGCCGCGCAAAAAGTACCGCACCCTGGCCGAAGGGGTGGTTGAACGCATCATCGCGTCGATCGAAAAAGGCGTGCTCAAGGTCGGCGACAAGCTGCCGACCGAGTCCGCCATCATGAATGAATACGGCGTCAGCCGCACCGTGGTGCGCGAAGCGCTGTCGCATCTGCAGGCCGGCCGCTGGGTCCAGACCCGGCACGGCATCGGCACCTTCGTCATCGAGCGCGCGCAGCATGGGCTGGGCATCAATGGCGACAGCATCGTCACCGTGATCGACGTGCTGGCCATGCTGGAGCTGCGCATCAGCATGGAAGCGGAGGCCGCCTGGCTGGCGGCATCGCGCCGCACCGATGCCCAGGTGGCCGCGCTGGGCCAGGCCCTGGCCGCCATGCAGCAAAGCATGCGGCAGGGCCGTACCTCGGTCGACGCCGACCGCCAGTTCCACCTGCTGATCGCCCAGGCCACCGGCAACCCGTATTTCGTCGAAATTCTCAGCCAGCTGGGCAACACCATCATCCCGCGCGCGCGCCTGAACATGCCGCAGCTGGCGCACGACGATCCGTCCGCCTACCTGGAGCGGGTCAACCGCGAACACGAAGATATCTACAACGCGATCCTGCGCCGGGACCCTGAAGCGGCGCGCGCCGCCATGCGCACGCACCTGAGCAACAGCCGCGAGCGGCTGCGCCAAGCCCAGCAGCAACTGGAAGCGGCCGCGCGCTAAGGGCCTGTTTCAGTCACCGTCCCGACTATTTCAACTCATCGTACAAATCCGCTTGCCATTCCAAATGATCAGTTGTACGATGACGTACCACTTAAAAATCAAGCGCCACCCCATTACCCTGGAGATCCAATGAATCCGAATCCGCAAGAACTCAAGAAAATCCTGTCCCACGGCCTGCTGTCGTTCCCGGTCACCGACTTTGACGCGCAAGGTAACTTCAACGCCAAGTCGTACGCCGACCGTCTGGAGTGGCTCGCTCCCTACGGCGCCAGCGCACTGTTCGCCGCCGGCGGCACGGGTGAGTTCTTCTCGCTGACCCCGGGCGAGTACACGGACGTGATCAAGACCGCGGTCGACACCTGCCGCGGCCAAGTTCCCCTGCTGGCCGGCGCCGGCGGCCCGACCCGCCAGGCCATCGCCTACGCCCAGGAAGCCGAGCGCCTGGGCGCGCACGGCATCCTGCTGCTGCCGCACTACCTGACCGAAGCGAGCCAGGACGGCCTGGTCGCGCACGTCGAAGAAGTCTGCAAATCGGTCAAGTTCGGCGTGGTGGTGTACAACCGCGGCCAGTGCCGCCTGACCCCTGATTCGCTGGCGAAGCTGGCTGACCGCTGCCCCAACCTGATCGGCTTCAAGGACGGCATCGGCGACATCGAACTGATGGTCTCGATCT
>CAMLIL010000075.1 GCA_946480015.1 uncultured Oxalobacteraceae bacterium
AGAAGGTCGACAACGTCCTGATCGACCTGCGCAACAACGGCGGCGGTTCGCTGATTGAAGCGGTCGAACTGACCGGCCTGTTCATCGACAAGGGCCCGGTGGTGCAGCAGCGCACGGCCGACAACAAGGTTGACGTGGAAAGCGACACCAATCCCGGCCTGGCCTGGGATGGCCCGATGGGCGTACTGATCAATCGCGGCTCGGCGTCCGCGTCGGAAATCTTTGCCGCCGCCATCCAGGATTACGGCCGCGGCCTGATTATTGGCGAACCCAGCTTCGGCAAGGGCACCGTGCAAACCCTGGTGAACCTGGATAAATTTGCGCAGGGCGACAAGGCGCGTTTGGGTGAACTGAAGATGACGATCGCGCAGTTTTTCCGCATCAACGGCGGCACCACCCAGCTGCGTGGGGTACTGCCCGACATTAAACTGCCGGTCACTTCCGACACCGAGAATTTCGGCGAATCGAGCTACGACAACGCGCTGCCGTGGGTAGCCATCAAGCCGGCCAGCTACGTGCCTGCGGGCGACCTGAAGGAGCTGTTCGCGCCGCTGCAGAAGCGCCACGAAGCGCGCATCGCCAAGGACAAGGACTTCCAGTACCTGCAGGAAGACCTGGCCCAAGTGCGCAAGCTGCGCAAGGAAAACGCCATTTCGCTGAACGAAGCGGTGCGGCGCAAGGAGCGCGATGCCGAGGAAGCGCGCGCCAAGCTGCGCGAAGCGCGCCAAGTGGCCAGCCAGGGCGACGAGACGCAAGCGGCCACGGCAACCGAAACCAAGGAAGCGCGCAGCAAGGTGCCGGCCCCGACCAAGCCGGCCAAGCCGGCGGTCGTGGCGATCAAGGGCAGCACCCGCACTGACGACGGCTTGCAGGCCGACGAGCGCAATCTGGCGGCCGACCTGGCGGCCGAAAAGGCGGCCAAGGATGCCAAAGACGTGCTGCTGCAAGAGGCCGCGCATGTGCTGGCGGACGAAGTCGGCATGCTGAAAACCGACACGCGCATGGCCTCGCGCGTGATGCCGTATATGCCAACGACGAAAGCGCCCGGCAACTAAAATTGCGTCGTTGAGTTAGTTGGAAAAATGTGGGGTCCGGAAACGGACCCCATTTTTTTCGTCTAAAAACAGACGCTTAGCGCTGCCAACTGCGCGCAACAGATGATGTTGCTTAAACCACACAGTTGCACCCATCAATTGAACATTGCCATTTTTTTATTGATGCTAGGATAACTTCAGCGTGAAGGAATCCTGAGCGCGCACAATAAAAAGGGGGATAACATGTATCGTCAGCTTCTTATCGTCGGCGTGGTCGCCGGCGCATCACTGACGGCGGGTGGCATCGCTGCTGTCTGGACAACGGAGAAGAGTCCAGCGGCGTTGTATGGCGAACTTGGCCACAAGCTGAAGCCAATTGTTCGGAGCATCCTGGCCGCCAGTTGGAACGATCACGGGCGTGCTGAAGTGGCTGCGCTGGTGCACGCACCTGGATCGGGGCGCGGCAAGGTTTCCGGCGCGGTGCCGCCGCCGGCCGACGGTGTCGCCGTGGCGCCGGTTGTCGCGGCGGCGCAGGCGGCGCCTGGCTCGCCGCATTGTGCCTCGTCCGCTGGCTGCGTGACGGGGGGCGGATTCGCTCAATCCACCGCTGCGCCGCCAGCGGTTAGCGGCAGGCGCCCGATGCCGCTTGTGTTGCCGGCACCATCGGTGCCTGGTGTATCGGGTGGCGCGCCAGCACCAGCCGTGGCGGCGGCACCGGCCGCACCGGCCGCGCTGGCCGGGCCGGCACCGGCCGTGACGATGCTGCTCGCCGATACGTCGCCCGCAGGCTCGCAAGTTGTCGAAGGGGTCGAATACGGCCATTCGCGCGGTCCGCGCGACGTGGCGGGGCAGGCCCAGGTCATCCCGGACCCAATGCCGCAGGGTGTAGCACCCGACAGTTATGCAAATCCGCTGGCCGAACCGTTAAGCTCCGTGCCAATGCCGGACGCGGCGCGGCCGCTGCTCAGCGGCACGCCCGCCGCCACCCCTGCTGCCGGGCCGGAGCAGCCCGCATTCAAGCTTCCGAGCGGAACCGAATCCGTCCCCGAGCTGCTCGCTCCCACTGGCACGGGGCCGAACGCCCCTGTTGAGGCGCTGGCGGTCGGTGCCGCTGAGGAAAACGTGGTTGCCGAGCCATCGACCAATGTCCTGCTGCTGGCCGCCGTGCTCGGCGCGGCCGTGCTGGTGCGCCGCCGCGTTCCGTAAGCTCCCTCAACGGGCGCCAGCCCCAGCCCGGCGTTCAAAACAGGAGCGCCGGGTTTTTTTATGAGCGCCCATATCACGCGAACGCAGTGCGATTACGGTACAATCGTTTGGAACGATCGTGCTTTTTCAGCGCGCCATCACGAGGGGAATCTGCATGGATTTGAACTACACCGGCGACGAGCTGGCGTTTCGCGACAGCGTGCGCGCCTTCCTGGCCACTGCGCTGCCGTCCGAGCTGCAGCGCAAGGTGCGTGCCCATTTGCGCCTTTCCAAAGATGATTACGTGCGCTGGCATCGCATCCTGGCGGAAAAGGGCTGGTCGGTGCCGGGCTGGCCGGTGGAGTACGGCGGCCCAGGCTGGACCCCCGTGCAGCGCCACATCTTTGACGAAGAATGCGCGCGCGCCGGTACTCCGCCGGTGCTGCCGTTCGGCGTGAACATGGTGGCGCCGGTGATCATGGCGTTTGGCAGTGCCGGGCAAAAAGCGTATTTCCTCCCACGCATCGCGTCCTGCGAAGACTGGTGGTGCCAGGGCTATTCCGAACCGGGCGCCGGCTCCGACCTGGCCGCCCTCAAGACCACCGCCACGCGCGACGGCGACGACTACCTCGTCAACGGCCAGAAGACCTGGACCACGCTGGCCCAGCATGCCGACATGATCTTCTGCCTGGTGCGCACCGACAGCGGCGTGCGCAAGCAGGAAGGCATTTCCTTCCTGCTGATCGACATGCACAGCCCCGGCGTCACGGTACGCCCGATCGTCATGCTCGATGAAGAGCACGAAGTCAACGAGGTCTTCTTCGACAATGTGCGGGTACCGCGGGCCAATCTGGTGGGCGAGGAAAACCGCGGCTGGACCTATGCCAAATACCTGCTTGGCCACGAGCGTACCGGCATCGCCGCGGTCGGCCGCTCCAAGCGCGAACTGGCCTTTCTCAAATCGTACGCGGCGCGCCGCGGCCTGCTGGGCGACGCGCTGTTCGCCTCGAGAGTGGCGGCGCTGGAAATCGAACTGATGGCGCTGGAGATGACGGTGTTGCGCGTGCTCGGCCAGCAGCACAAGGCGCCGGGGCCGGAAGCGTCGCTGTTCAAAGTGCGCGGGACCGAGATCCAGCAGGGCCTGACCGAACTGATGGTCGAAGCGGCCGGGCCGATGGCGCTCGCCTTCGATCCGGCCTACCTGGACGGCGCGCACGAGCACAGCGCGGGCGGTGACGACGATGCGGCGCCGCTGGTTAGCTACTACTTCAACTTCCGCAAGACCTCGATCTACGGTGGTTCCAACGAAATCCAGCGTAACATCATCACCCAGATGATCCTGGGCCTGTAAGGAGCGAGCATGGACTTTGACTTCAGCGGCGAACAGCTGCAACTGGCCGATGCGCTGCAGCGCTGGGCTGCGCGCGCCTACGGGTTCGAGGAGCGCAAAAAGATCATCGCCTCGGCGGACGGCGTGTCGCCGGCGGCCTGGACGGCAATGACCGAACTGGGGCTGCTGGCGCTCCCGGTGCCGGAGCAGCAGGGCGGTTTCAGCGGCACCGCACTGGATCTGTTCGTGGTCATGCGCGAACTGGGGCGCGCACTGGTGGTGGAGCCGTACTTCGCCACGGTGCTCGGCGCCCACTTTCTCAAGCTGGGCGGCGCACATGCGGCGCTGCTCGAGCAGATCGCCGCCGGTGAATTGACGCTGGCCTGCGCCCTCAACGAAAGCGCGGCCCACCATGACCTGTTCACGCTGTCGACCACCCTGAAGCCGCGAGGCGCCGGCTATCTGCTCAACGGCAGCAAGTGCGCCGTCGTGCATGGCGCGCAGGCGCGCATGCTGGTGGTATCGGCGCGCGCCGCCGACGGCATCACGCTGGCGCTGGTCCCGGTCGATGCGCCAGGGCTGAACGTCACCGGCTATCGCACCCTCGACGGCCAGCGCGCCGCCAATATCGAGTTCAACGACGTGGCCGTGCCGCAAACGGCGCTGATCGGCGGCGCGGACCTGCTCGACGCCGGCGCCGACTATGGCGCGGCGCTGCTGTGCGCCGAAGCGCTCGGCGCGATGGAGGCCCTGTTCGCCGCCACGCTGGACTACCTCAAGACGCGCACCCAGTTCGGCGCGCCGATCGGCAAATTCCAGGCCCTGCAGCACCGCATGGCCGACATGTACATCCATCTCGAGCAGGCCCGTTCCATGGCGCTGCTGGCTGCCGTGCGCGCCGACAGCGCCGATGCCGGCGAGCGGCGCCGCGCGGTATCGGCGGCCAAATACCGCGTCGGGCAGGCCGCGACCTTTATCGGCCAGCAGGCGGTACAGCTGCACGGCGGCATGGGCGTCACCGACGAACTGCCGGCCGCGCACCACTTCAAGCGCCTGACCATGATCGGACTGACGCTGGGAGACGCCAGCCACCACCTGCGCCGCTTTATCGTCCAGCCGGGTTTCGCCGGCGAGGTGGCGACATGAGCGCGCCGCGCTACCTCGAGGACTTCGTTCCGGGCCAACGCCTTTCGATGGGCAGCAAGACCGTGAGCGAAGAAGAGATTATCGCGTTCGCGCGCCAGTTCGATCCGCAGCCCTTTCACGTGGATCACGATGCGGCGGCCGGGTCGATCTACGGCGGCGTGATCGCCAGCGGCTGGCATACCTGCTCCATGATGATGCGGCTGGTGGTCGATGGCCTGATGGGCGCGGCGGCCGGCATGGGCTCGCCCGGCGTCGAGAAGGTCCGCTGGATGCAGCCGGTGCGGGCCGGCGACACGATCACGGTGCATTACGAAACCACGCAGACCAAGCCATCCGCATCCAGGCCCGACCGCGGCCTGGTGTGGTCGACCTGGGAAGCGTTCAATCAGCACGGTGCGCTGGTGTGCATGATCGAAGGCGTTGGCATGTTCGGGCGCGACCCGGAGCGCAAGCATGCGTAAGTTCGCCAGCATCGAGGAACTGCAAGCCGCGGTCGGGCAGGAGGTGGCGGTGTCGGACTGGATCGAGATCGACCAGGCCCGCATCGATACCTTTGCCGACGCCACCAGCGACCATCAATGGATCCACGTCGATGTGGAACGCTGCCGGCGCGAGTCGCCGTACGGCACCACCGTGGCCCACGGCTTTCTGACGCTGTCGCTGATCTCGGGGCTGTACGAGCGCAGCGTGCAGCTCGACGGGGCGCGCATGCTGATCAACTACGGGCTCAACAAGGTGCGCTTCCCGGCCCCGGTGCCGGTCGGCAGCCGCGTGCGGGCCCGCCTTCTGCTCGAGAGTGTCACCCCGGTCGACGCTGCCAGCCAATTGCTGTGGCAGGTCACCCTGGAGCGCGAGGGAACGGCCAAGCCCGTGTGCGTGGCCGAGATGCTGATTCGCCGCTACCCGTAACACCTCGGCAGTCTGTCGACAGATAGACAAGTGCGACAACCATCAGTGCACCAAGGCACGATTTGGTCGGGCACGGCGGCATCATTGCCGGGCTGGTGCCGCTGATGCTGACGCGTTCGCGCCTGCAGGTGCGTCTGCGCTCGGCCGTGCACAACGCGGCGTGGCATGGCGCCGCCTTCGCGGCCACGCTGGTCGTGCTCGGCATCGGCTACTTTGGCTTGCACGAACTATACATCGCCCCCAAAGCCGCCCCGGCTCCCACCAGCGTCCACGCATCCTGGAAATGAATACCAAGAATGTGGTTGACCGGTTTCTATTGATCTTTTACTATGGTCAGGCCAAAAGCATGTTTCGGCCTGGCCAGATGATATTTGGTCTGGCCAATATTCCTTACCCGTCGTCAAGAAGAGAAGCACAAGTGTGTGCCGCATCCCGACTGTCGTCCCAATTGGTCCCGGATGCGCGTGCACCCCCGTGTACCAATCAATAATAAAGGAGACAGGATCAATGAGACGCCTACTAAGTAATCTAATCGGCACACTAGCCCTGTGCACCGGCCTGGCTGCCTGCGGCGGCGGCGCGGTGCCGGAGGCGCCGGCACCGGCGTCAGCCAAAAGCTTGGCGGAAGTGACTGCCGTTTCGGGCACGCCGGTCACCATCCATATGCTGGGCGACTCGACCATGACGAAATATACCGAAGATCGTCGCCCGCAAATGGGCTGGGGCGAAGCGGTTCCGCAGTTCTTCAACGCCAACGTCACGGTCAACAATTGGGCGCTGGGTGGCCGCAGTTCGCGCAGTTTCTTCTATGAGTCCACGCGCTGGCCGGCCATCCTGCCGCAGATAAAAGCCGGTGACTATGTCATCATCCAGTTTGCCCATAACGATCAGAAGTCGGGCGGGGATTACGCGATGTACGGGACCTACGCGTTCTGCAGCGACGGCACCACCGATGGCGAGGCCTGCACCGGCCGTGCCGACCGGGTCGATCCGACGGTCGATATCTCCGAGCACTCCTACTATCAGTGGCTGAAAAAATACGTCCTCCAGACGCGCACCAGAGGGGCCACGCCCATTCTGATGTCGCCGATCGTGCGCAAATACTTCAGCGGCACCACCATCACGCCCCAGGGCCAGCATCATGTGGGCATCCTGTCGGGCGAAATGGCTGCGCGCGGCGATTATGTCGCGGCGATGAAGGCAGTCGCCACCAGGTACAGCGTCCCCTTTGTCGACATCACGGCCGAAACCAAGAAGATTGTGGAAAGTTACGGCAACGAGGCGGCAACCGCGAACCTGTATATCGCGGCCGACAGCACCCATCCCCAGGTCCTGTTTGCCAACCTGATCGCCAAGCGCGCCGTGGAAGGAATGCGGGCGCTGAATATCCTCGGCAGCTACATGGTGCCGGTCACTTCCCTGATCGCCAGCCCGAACACACTCGACTGGTCGACCCGCTATGTGAACATGCCGTCGACCAAAACCGTCACCTTGTCCGCTTTCGATCTGGCGCCAGCTGCCGGAACGGTCCTGGTCTCGGCCCCGGCCAGTTTCAAAGTGTCGCTCGATGGCGCCAGCTGGGCGCAGAGCGTCGGAATTGCCTATGCCAACGGCGCATTTACCAAAACCTTGTATGTCCAGTTCAACGCGGCCGAAGCGAAGAGCTACAGCGGCACCATCCGTTTCACGATCGGTAGCGTCGCCCTGGCGACGACGGTGGGTGTCAAGGGAACCGGCATTTCGACCAGCGGGGGCATTGCGTCGTATTCCACCTGGTTTACGGCGGGCACCTCGCTGGTGCCAGTGTTCGATGGCCTGGTCACCGCCAGCAATGCGAGCGTGAACGGTTTGGTGGCGACCCTGTCGAAGGTGCTTGCCGTCGACGGGCAAGACACGACGGTTGCCCGCTATGTCGCCGATTCGCCGGCGCGCAACAATAGCCAGTACCTGCAGTTTGCTGTAAAGCCAGTATCCGGTTCCTTTTCGGTCGACGCCATTTCCGCCTATCTGACCAGCAGCGGCGGCTCGACCGTGGTGGCGGATATGGAGTATTCGCTCAATGCCGATTTCTCCGGCTCGACAAAACTGAACGCCAGCCCGATGTCGTTCGTCAAAGAAACCATGACCAGGAAGACCTTCCCGGTCATGGTCCAGGTACCGCGCGGCGGCTCCCTGTATGTCCGTATCCTTCCATGGAATTCGGCTGGCGTGCTCGGCAAGATGTTGGCCGTGTATGGCGTAAAGGTTTCCGGCACCGCGACCAGCGGGACGGCGGCGGCCACCTCTGCCGACACCACGTCCAGTTTCGCTCTTCTCCGTTCGGGCCTGACGTGGAACCGGATCACCAACAAGTACAGCTCGACGATCACGCTGACCAACACCAGCGGCGCAACGGTGAGCGGCCCGCTTCAGCTGGTATTCGAGAACCTGCCGGCCTCGGTCACGCTCGACAATGCCAGCGGCATGCGCGACGGAGTGCCTTGCATCACGGTCGATGCGGCGTCGATCGCGGCGGACGCCAGGCTGACGGTGGGGCTTACGTTCAGCAACCCCGACAAGGTCGGTATCGGCTACACCAATTCAATTTTCACCGGCGCTTTATAAATGACTATCAACATGCGTAAGCTTAAGAATCTTTTCCAGCAGTCCGTGCTCGCGCTGCTGCTCTGCGCCAGCGGCGTGGCGCTGGCCGGTCCCACCTATCACGTCAGCGTCGACACCGGCGCCTGCAGCGGCCAGGGCCTGATGGATTTCACTTTCCTCGCCAACCTGGGCGCGACGCCCGCCACCGCCGTCATCGGCAACTTCAGCGGCGCTTTCGGCGGCGAGTTCGAGCGCTCGCCCGGCGTTACGGGCACCATCCCGGGGCAAGTCGAACTGAGCAATGTGGATGGGGGCAGCTACCTGACGCAGATGGTCAGCCTCGGTGGCTTGTTCAGCTTCGATGTCGGCTTCAGCGGCGACTTTGCCAGCGTCGGCAATATCGATGGAACCCGGTTCAACGTCAGCTTGTACAACGACGATTTCAGCGCCTACGTCGGGGTGCCGGGAGCCTTTGCCGGGTTTGAACTGGTGCCGCCGGCAAATGGCGCGCCGGGCGGGGTGCTGGTCTCGGCGCCCACCGCCCTGGCCAGTGTGGCCGAGGTTCCGGAGCCGTCCGCTCCGATGCTGGTACTGGGCGCGCTGGCGCTCATGGCGCTGGTACGCCCTGGGCGCAATAGCGGTTACGCCCAGCTGCCTTAGCCTGATACAGCAGCGCGTCGGCGCTTTTGATGAGCATCCCCGGCACGCTCGCATCGCTGGGGGTCAGGCTGGCCAGCCCCATGCTCACGCTGACCCACGGTGTCACATTCGACTGCGCGTGCGGTATCGACAGCAGGCTGATTTCATCGAGCAGCCGGCGTGCCACGCCTTCGGCGCCGTGCACATCCTCCTGGGGCAGCAAAATGGCGAATTCTTCCCCGCCGTAGCGCGCCACCAGATCCTGGGGGCGTCCGGCCGCGCGCCGCATGGCGCCGGCCACCTGCTGCAGGCAGGCGTCGCCGGCCTGGTGGCCATACGCATCGTTATAGTTCTTGAACTGGTCGATATCGACCATGATCAGCGCCATCGGCGCGTGCACGCGTGCGCAGCGGCGCCATTCATTGGCCAGCGTTTCGTCGAATGCGCGCCGGTTGGCCACGCCGGTCAGTCCATCGGTCAGCGTCAGTTCGCGCAGCGCGTCGCTCTGGCGCTTGACGGTCAGCTGGGTGCGCACGCGCGCGCGCACCACGGCCGCGTTGACCGGCTTGGAAATGAAGTCGGCCGCGCCGGCGTCGAGCGCGCGCGTTTCATCCTCCGGCGTCTTGAGGGCGGTGACGAAGATGATCGGGATGTCGCGCGTGGCGGCCGATTCGCGCAGCACGCGGCAGACGTCGTAGCCGTCCATGTCCGGCATCATCGCGTCGAGCAGGATCACGTCCGGCTGCTGTTGCTGCGCCATCTGCAGGGCCTTGGCGCCGTTCATGGCGAACAGCACGTCGTGCTCGTCCTGCAGCGCGTGATGCAGGATCTGGATGTTCTCCATCGCGTCGTCCACGATCAGGATTCGGCCGTGTTGGGCAAACTCGGTCCAGCTCATGCGCTACCTTTCTCATCAACTGCGCGGTTCAACACGTCCTGCACCAGCACGGCGGCGTTGGCGAAGGCCAGCGTACCGATCGCGTCGGCCAGCGCTTCGAAGCGTGCCGGTGCCAGCACGGCTTCGAGTTCGGGGCGCAGCGCCGCAAAGGCGGCGATCGCTTTCAGGTTGTTATTCTGGAGTAAAGTGAGCAACTGCGCCAGCGCGGCATGCAAATCGGGTACCGCCGGCGCCGCTGCGCTGGCGGGCTGCACCGGGACGGCCAGGCCGCGCGCGGCCTCGACCACGACCGCCAGCGCCGCGTCCAGGGTGGCCAGGTCCGCCTCGGCGCCGGCGCGCAGCGCCTGCTCGGCCTGCAGCGCCTGCGTCGCCACATCGGCCGCACCCAGATTGGCGGCCACGCCGCGCATGCGGTGCAGCAGCGCCACGGCGTCGTCGCGCCGTCCGGCGCCGAGCAGCTCGCGCACCTGCGCCACGGTGGCGCCCTGCGACGCCCCGAACCGCTTGAACACGCCGACGAAATGGTCGAAGCTGCCGCCAAAGCGCTGCAAGGTGGGTGCCAGGTCGATGCCGGGAATCGGCGCCGGCAGCGGCTGCCACTGCGCGTAAGCGTAGCCGCTGCGCGCGGGCGCGCGCAGTTCGCGCGCGTCGCCGCCGCTCGTCACGCGGGTCAGCGCGGTGACCAGGCTGTCGACATCGATCGGCTTGGCGACGTGGCCATTCATGCCGGCGTTGATGGCGTTGATGCGGTCGTCCTCCATCGCATTGGCCGTCATCGCCACCACCGGCAGCGCGGTCAGGCCCATGCGGCGGATTTCCCGGGTCGCCTCGTAACCGTTCATGACCGGCATCTGGATATCCATCAGCACCGCGTCGTAGCGGGCCGGGTGCTCGGCCAGCATGTTGACCGCGATGCGGCCGTTGGCGGCGATATCGACGGCGGCCCCGGCATGCAGCATGATGTAGTTGGCCACCTCCTGGTTGATCTGGTTGTCTTCGACCAGCAGCACATGCAGGCCTTGCAGCCGTCCGGCCAGCGCCGTGCCCTGGGCCGGCCCGGCCTCGGGCGCCGCGCCGGTGTGCAGCCGCACCAGCGCCGCCGTCAGTGCGGCCGGCGTAACGGGCTTGTTGATGATGGCGCCAATCTGCAGGTCGTCGGCCAGCTCTTCGAGCCGCTCGCGCGCGCTCTCGGTCACCATGACGGCCACGCGTGGCAGCCCGGCCTCGGAGGCGGCGCGCGCCTGGGTCAGCAGCGAAATCCCATCCATCGACGGCATCGCGCTATCGACCAGCAGCATGTCGTAGGATCGCGACGCCAGCAGGGCGAGCGCCTCGGCGCCGCTGGCGACGCTGTCGACTTCGCAGCCGTACGCTGCGCATTGGGACGCGATGGGCGCGCGTACGCTGGCGTGGTCGTCCACCAGCAGCACGCGGCAGCCCGCCAGCTCCGGCGCCGGCGCGGCGGCATCGGGCACAACCCCGAGGCGGCAATCGAAGCGGAACTCCGATCCCTTGCCCAGTTCGCTGGTGACGCCGATGGAGCCGTCCATCAGATGCACCAGGCGCCGGCAGATCGCCAGCCCCAGGCCGGTGCCGCCGAAGCGGCGGCTGGTCGAGGAGTCGCCCTGCGAGAACGCTTCGAACATGTGGGTCTGCTGGGCGGCCGGGATGCCGACGCCGGTATCGCGCACCGAAAAGCCCAGCACGATGTCGTCGGCCGCGCGCGCAAGCACGGCGATACGCAGCACCACTTCGCCCAGTTCGGTGAACTTGACGGCGTTGCCGATCAAATTGAGCAGCACCTGTTCGATCCGCATCGGGTCGCCCGACAATACCGCCGGCACGTCCGTGGCCACGTCGAACACCAGTTCCACGGCCTTGTTCCAGGCGTTCGGGGCCACCAGCACCGAAATGCTGCGCAATAGCTGCTCCAGCGGGAAGGCGGTGTATTCGAGCGTGAGCTGGCCCGCCTCGATCTTGGAAAAATCCAGCACGTCGTTGAGGATGCCCAGCAGCGAGCGGGTCGACATCGTCATCTTGGCCACGTAATCGCGCTCGCGCCGCCCCAGCGGCGCTTCCTCCAGCAGCCGCGCCAGGCCCATGATGGCGTTCATCGGCGTGCGGATCTCGTGGCTCATATTGGCCAGGAATTCGGTCTTGGCGCTGCTGGCCATTTCGGCACGGTCGAGCGCCCGGATCAGCTGCTCGTTGAGCGACTGCAGCCGCAATTCGGTACGCTTGATCTCCGAGATATCCGCGATCAGCACGTAGAAACCGCGCACCTCCTTGCGCTCGTCGAAGTCGGGGATGTAGTTGGCCCAGGTGTAGCGGATCTGGCCCGAGCGGTCGCGCTGTTCGTGTTCGAAATGGGCCGCCTGGCCGGCCATGACCGCGCGCAGGTGCGGCGCGTTCTCGGCCAGGTCTTCCGGGCTGAGCACCTGGTCGATCGGCCGTCCGGCCAGCTCGGCTTCCGACAGGCCGAGCGACTCCTGGTACAGACGGTTGGCGAACTGGCAGCGCAGGGCGGCGTCCCAGTAGCCCACCATGCCGGGAACGTTGTCGGTGACGGTGCGGATGAACTGCTCGCTTTGCTGCAGGCGTTCGCTGGTCGCGCGCAGCGCCTTTTCGGCCGCGATGCGGGTGCTGATGTCGCGCACGGTCGCCTGCAGGATCCCGCGGCCGCCGATGTTCAGGCTGGTGAGCAGCACGTCGGCATGGAACGGCGTGCCGTCGCGGCGCTTGTGCAGCCATTCGAAGTGGGCGCCGCCGGTTTCAAGCGCATAGCGGACGAACTGCTCGGCCTTTTCGTCGGAGCGGCGTCCGTCCGGCTGGAATTCGGGCGAGGTGGTGGCCGGGGACAGCGTCAGGAACTCGTCGACGCTGGCACAACCGAAGATGCGCGCGGCGGCCTGGTTGCCGCCGATGAAGCCGGCGCCCTGTGCCAGCAGCATGTGCGCGTCGCCCGACATTTCGTAGATCGCGCGGAACTGCTCGTTGACGTCGCGCAGGCGCTGCGACAGCGCGCGCCGTTCGGTGACATCGAGCACCACCGCGCTCACGCCCATCAGCTCCTGCCCGGCGCCGCGCACCGGATGGTAGCTGACGATCCAGTGCCGTTCGACCTCGGGCTCGGCGGCGCCCGCCATGCTCATTTCCTTGGCCGCCAACGCTTTGCCCGTGTCGCGTACGTAACGGAACGGGCGCTCATATTCGGTGCCGAGCGCGCCGAACAGCTCGGGGAAGGTGTGGCCAAGGTGGCCCTGTTCCGAGACGCCATTGAAGCGTGCGAGGTATTCGTTGATCAGCACCACGCGCAGGTCCAGGTCGACCATGACCAGGCCGACCGGGGCGGCGGCGTAGACGCTCGCCAGCAGCGAGTTCGAGCGCTCCAGTTCAGCGGTGCGTTCGCTCACCAGTTGCTGCAGCCCGGTGCGGTAGCGGTGCAGCTTCCCGTCCACTTCGCGCAGGGCGCTTGCCACCTCGTCGGCTTCGCGGATGGCCATGGGCGGCAATTCGATGCGCTTGCCGCGGCCCAGCGCCGCGGCGGGCGAGCACAAGGCGCGCACCGATTCGCTGATCGCGCCGCCGATCACCCAGGCCGTCGCGACGCCGACCGCCAGCAGGCCGGCGATCGCCGCCAGCAGACCGGCCAGCGTGGCATTGAGCAAGCCGCGCGTGGCTTCCTCCGGCACGCCCACCGAGACGAACCAGCCGCGCCGTTCGGCACGGTGGTAGGCCGCCAGCATCGGCACGCCTTCGCGCGAGGTCAGCTCGACTACGCCGACACTGCGGTGGGACATGGCGTCGAGCAGGACCGGGTTGGCGCGCTGTCCGACCACCCGCTGCGGATTGCGGTTACGCGCCACGAAATTTGCCTGGCTGTCGAATATCTGTGCGTTCCAGCCGGGCGGGATATGCAGATCCTGCAGCAGATCGTTGAGGTGCTCGGGCCGCAGCTGGGCCGACAGCACGGACATCACCCGGCCCTCGCGCACGACCGGCACGTCGACCGAAACCATTTGCGGCTGGCGCGGGTCGCCCGCGTACAGGTCGGAGGTGGCGGCAAGTCCGGTGGCGCCGCCCCTGGCGATGGACTCGGCATTGCCGTTGGGCGGCAGGGCCGCGCCGGCGGGAAAGCGGGTATTGAGCAGCGGCCGGCCGGCGGGGTCGCTCAGGACGAAGGCGAAGGCCGGGAAATCGGGCCTCAGCAGGCTGCCTGCCTGCGCGCGGAAGGCGGCCAGGTCGCCGTTAACCAGGCTGGGCGAACTGGCCAGCGCGCGCGCCGCCGTTTCGCTGGCGGTCAGGTCGCGTTCGAGCGCCATCACCAGGGCCTGCGCCATGCGCTCGGCATCGTGCACCAGATGGGTGCGCTGGCGGGTGTAGGCGTCGTACGACAGGGCAGCGAAACCTATCGCGGTCGGAATCGCGCAGGCCAGCACCAGGGTGGTGGTTTTCGACCGGATCGACGGAAGCTTGCTTGCCTTGTTTGCCTGCACTGCCAGACCTCCAGATACCGCTGCATGATCAGAAAAACACCGCCGTGCGCGCAATGATGGTGCCCTTGTTGGTGTATGGCGCGCTCGCGCGCACCGACCCGGTGTCGGCCACGCCGTCGTCGAGGGCGGCATCGAGCTGCTGCGCCAGGGTGTCGGGCAGGTTATCGAAGCGCAGGCCGTTGCCGGCGCGCCCGCCGACCGCGTCGTTGTAAATATACACGGCGCCGCCCTGGGCGCTGGTCATGTGGTCGGTGGTGCCGTTGTAGGAACCGGTGATGAAGCCGGCCAGCGCCATGTGCTGCGGCGCCGACAGGTATTCGGTGATCTGGCCGTCGCCATTGCCGTTCATGGTGGCGCCGCCCAGGTGGCTGGTCGCCATCGCGTCGTCGCCGGGCAGCGCGTGGAACTTGTCCTGGTAGGCGTTCACGGCGGCCGACAGCGCGTTGGCCTGCTGGATGATGTTCTTGGCCTTGGCGCTGTCGATCAGGCTCTGGCCTTTGAGCACGCCGCCCAGCAGCAGGCCGATGATCACCAGGACGATGGCGATTTCCACGAGGGTGAATCCGTTCTGTCGTTGCATGATGGCGTCTTTCATGAGATTGCTGGTGCATTCTAGCGCAGCCCTAGCGCGGGAGCGCCCCCGCGCTGACCATGCGGTTGAACAGGATGTTGGGCGAAATCCAGACCACCAGGTCGTCGAACTCGCCGCCCGGCGCGGCCGTGTTGCCGGTGGCCGCGCGCGCCACGAACGCGATGCCCGCAGGGGCCGCGTTGGTGCGCTCGTCGATGTTGGTGGTGCTGGCCGTGGCGGTGCGCACGCCCAGGTCGCTCACGCCGCCGTAGCCGTTCTTCCCGTGCGAGACGATCACCGCCGGGATGTCGTTGACATACGTGGCCGCCACCAGATTGCCGTGCGCATCGCGCGTGCCGATGGTGATGTCGCGCCGGGTGCGCAAATCGAACATGGTCTGGCTGTTGGAAAAGCTGGGCGACACGCTGTAGCGGTAGATGCGGCCCCAGGCGTCGAGCTTGGCGATGCCGAGCGTGGCCCACGGCAGCAAGCCCTGGCGCTTGGCGCAGTTGGCGCCGCTGCGGTCCTCCAGGCCGTTGCTGGCCGAGACGGCCGGGCAGGGCAGGTAGCCGTTGCGCATGGCGAAGCCCGTCAGCGCCTCGCGCGCTTCGTCCATCGCCTTCTGCGTGTCGCCGATGCGGCGCTGCTCGAGCTGCATCGACAGGGGCGTGAGCAGGCCGCCTATCATCAGGCCGACGATCACCAGCACTACGGCCATTTCTACAAGACTGAATCCGCGCGCGCGACCCGGTGTTCGCGGGGACGACGGGGTGGTCGGATGGTGGCTCATTCGGTGACGGCACCGGTATTCATGTCGACCGTCTGGCCCGGCTTGATGCGTACCTTGTTCCCCGACGGCAGCGTGACGGTCACGCGCGAACCGTTCACGTTCGCGCTCTGCGCCTCCTGGTTCAGCCACACCGTCGCCGCGCCGCCACTGCGGCGCACCACGCCGTTGACGGTGACCGGTTGCGGCGGGGGCGGCGCCGGCGCGGCCGGCGGCGCGGGCGGCGCGGCAATCGTGCCGCGGGCGACGTCGAGCTGGCGCCGTTCTTCGGGCGTGGTGAACAGGCGGCCGATCTGCGCCGTCTGCGCGTGGGCGCTCGAGGCAAGGAACATCAGTAGCAGCAGGCGTTTCATGGCGCGCTCCCCAGGGTCAGCCAGATCAGGGTGCAGTTGGCGGTCAGGCGCGCCAGGCCGACCGCTTCGGCCGGTACGTCGTTGCGGCGGATGCGGCATTCCTGCACGGTGAACAAACCCGCCGCGCGCAGGTCGTCGATAAAATTGAACAGATCCAGTTCGTGCACCATGCCGAGCTCAATGTGCATGCGGCTGCCGCGCAGCTGGTACTGGCCGTAGGTGAGCGCGCCGACCGCCTGCTGCGGCTCGATCTCGAAGCTGGCCGAGACCAGCTTGCGGCTGGTCTGGATTTGCCGGATGGTTTCGATCCACGCCAGCCGGTTCTCGTCGCCGATCATGCCGCTGGCCTGCAGTTGCGCGAAGCGGGGGCCGTACTGGGCCAGCTCCCGCTTGTCCGTTTCCACATTCCGAAAGCGCGCGGCGCTGTCGGCGCGGGTTTGGGTGGCCTGCGCCAGGGCCGCTTGCGCGCGGCCGCAGTACCAGCCTGATGCCACCAGCAGCGCGATGGCACCGAGCAGGCAGGCGAGCAGAATGCCGGCGGGACGCGCCAGCAGGTCGAGTTCGTCGCGCCAGGTAGGCTTCATGGCTTCCACGTCACTTTCAGCACGAATTTCGGTTTGGCGCCAATGTTTTGCGGCCCGGTGCTGCCGCTCAGCTTGACGTTCTGGCGGATGTCGATCGGCGACTCGACGATCTCCACCGCCACGCCAGGGCTGCGCGCCATCTCGTAGGCGAACTGGTTGACGTTGTCGACGATGGCGCGGTAGTCCGATTGGGCGGCCTCGATCTCACCCTCGATGCGCAGGGTCTGCACGGGCGCGGCCGGCAGGCCGAGCGTCTCGGGCGCGATCGGACTGGCGCTCTGGCTGGTGCCGGCGATCTGCTCCGCCACGGCGTTCTGTTCCGCGCCCGGCGAGGCGGCCTGCCAGTCGAACGCCGTCAGGCGCAGCGCCGGCGCGCGTTCGAGCGCATGGCTGACCAGCGTCGCCATCTGCGCGGGCGCGGGTCCCTGCGTGGCCAGCTGGGTTTCCAGCAGCGCGGCCGCTTTCATGTTGGCGCTCTTGACCGGGCTGGCCGGAAAGCTGGCCATGGCGGCGCGGTAGTTCGCGTCGTCGCGCGCCGCGTCGGCCAGCAGGCCGGCGGCGGCCTCACGCGCGCCGAGGATGGCCCGGGCGTCCGCCAGCAGCCATAGCGCGGCGACCAGCGCGATCAGCGCGCTCAGGCCGTTCATCGCAACGCGGCCCTGCCAGATGCGGTAGAAGCGGCGCGGCGTGGGCAGCGCGTACTGGCTGGGCGGCGACTGGCGCGCGACCACGTCGAGCAGCAGGCGTTCGCTGTCCGGCGGCGCCTCGGGCAGGCGAAACAGGTCGGCGGCCGCCTGCAGGCCGACGAAGTGGAACGAGGTTTCGGGCCCGTCCTCGCATGCGCGCTCCAGCGCCGCCAGGCGCGCGTCCGGCGCCACGATCGCCACTTGCAGCATGCCGCCGCGTTCGAGCAGGCGGGTGCTGGTGAGGAACTGCTGCATGCGCGCGGTTTCTTGAAAGGTGGCGGCGACCACATCGTCGCCAGGTGCGAGTGCGGTGAGGCGGCTGAATTTGAGATGTGGACCCTGGAAGTAGCTCTGGCGCAGGCCGCCCGCCTGTCCGGTGATGAGCAGCAGGTGGTCCTGGGCCAGCGCGAGCCGGCGCGCCAGCAGCGCCGACAGGTGCGCGGCCGAATAGACCGCAGCCAGCGGGGCCTGGCGCTGCTCGAACACACCCAGCCACGGCTCGATGAGGGCGGGATTGGTCAGTGCCGAGAACAGCGCGTGATCGTCGCGCCGGCCATCGTCGTTGCGTTCCTGCAGGGCCGCGTGGCGCAGCGGCGTGTCGCGGTACTGCTGCGCCAGCCGCCGCTCGACCATGTTGCGGCCAGCCCGCCCGCCCACGTGCGGCAGCAGTTGGCGCTGGAAATCTTCCTCGACCAGATCGGCGATCAGCCAGGCCGGCACGTCCGCGTGCTGGTCCAGGTAGCGGCCGAATGCCTCGAGCCCGTCCGCGTCCGGGCGCAGCACCGGCCCGGGCACGAGCGTGCCGCGCTGCCAGCGGAAGGCGCTGAGCTGGTCGGCCGTTACATGGAAAATAAGTTTGGGCAGCACGCGGTCCTCAGGTTTTCAGCTGGCTCATGGTGTCGTAGATCGGCCCCAGCACGGACAGCATGATCCAGCCGAGCAGCAGTCCCAGCGTGACCGTCATGGCCGGTTCGATCATGGCCTGCACGCGCTCGATCATTTCCTTGACCTCGCGATTGTAGAAGTAGCTGACGTTGCGCAGTGCGCCGTCGAGCGCTCCGGTCGACTCGCCCACGCGCAGCATGCGCAGCACCAGCGGCGGGAAGATGCCGGTGTGCTGGAATGCCAGGGTCACGCTCTGGCCGTCGGAAATGAGCTGGGCCGCGTGGCGCAGGCCGGCCGCCACCTGGCGGTTGGCGACGATGCCTTCGGACAGGCGGATGCATTCGAGGATGGTGATGCCCGAACCGTACATCAGGCCGAAAAAGGTGGCGAAGCGCGCCAGGATGATCTTGCGCAGCACCGGGCCGA
Organism: uncultured Oxalobacteraceae bacterium; assembly: GCA_946480015.1. The sequence goes on from CAMLIL010000075.1 coordinate 18,513, forward strand.
TCAGCGGCACGCGCAGCTTGAGGCCGTCGAATACCAGCCGCGCATGGTCGCTGCGCCCCAGCCAGGCGCGCACTCCCAGCACGGCCGCAACCGGCAGCGCAAGGATCAGGTACCAGTAGTCGATGAAGATGTTCGATACGAAGATCAGCGCGCGCGTATGCAGCGGCAGTTCGCCGCCCATGTTCCTGATGAAGGCGGTCAGCTGCGGCACCAGCACGATCATCAGGAAGAAGGTCACGGCCAGCACCACAATGGTGACGATGATCGGATAGGTAACGATCTTGCGGGTCTGGGCGGCCAGTTCGTCCTGCCACTTGAGGCTTTCGGACAGGTTGCGGAATACCTCGGCCAGGCGGCCGCTCGATTCGCCCGCCGTGATCAGGCTGACGAAGGTTTCGTTGAACACCGAGCCGTGATGGCGCAGCGCTTCCGACAGCGACTGGCCGCCTTCGATACTTTCGATCAGGTCGGTGACGATCTCGCGCATGCGCGGATGGTCGAGCGAATCGCGCAGGTCGTTCAAGCCTTCCAGGATCGGCACGCCGGCGCCGGTCAGCTGCTCCATGTGGAAGCAGAAGTTGATCAGGTCGATGCGCCGCACCACGCGCTTGCCGAAGGCGACCGCCTTGGGTTTGGATACACGAAAGTCGATCAGATCGAGCTCCATCCGGCGCAGGCGCAGTTCCAGGTCGGCGCTGTTGGCGGCGTCCATGGCGCCCGGCACCAGGGCGCCGGCCGGGTCCATTGCGCGGTAGGCGTACAGCGGCATCAGGCCAGCCTGTCGGTCAGGTCGACGACACGCGCCACTTCGTCGAGCGAGGTGGTCCCTTCGAGCACGCGGCGCATGCCGTCGTCCACCAGCGAGCGCAGGCCGCTGCCTTTCGCGCTGTCTTTCAGCTCGCGCAGGGGGGCGCGCCGGGCGATGGCTTCATCGAGTTCGCCCGACACCTTGAGAATCTCCATGATCGCCATGCGCCCCTTGTAGCCCTGGTGCGCGCAGTGTTCGCAGCCGGCCGCGCGGCAGATGGTGGCCGCCGGGGCATCCTCGGCCAAGCCGATCAGGCGCCGTTCCACGCTGTCGGCCACCACCGTCTGCTTGCAGTGGACGCACAGGCGCCGCACCAGCCGCTGGGCGACGATGCCGATGATGTTCCCGGCCATGATGTCGGGCAGGATGCCGATGTCGAGCAGGCGCGAGACCGAGCCGATGGCCGAATTGGTGTGCAGGGTCGAATACACCTGGTGGCCGGTCATGGCGGCGGAAAACGCCATCTCGGCGGTCTCCCGGTCGCGGATCTCGCCCACCAGGATCACGTCCGGGTCCTGCCGCATCATCGAGCGGATCCCTTCGGCAAACCCCATCTTGGCCGACTCGTTGATCGAGGTCTGGCGGATCATGTTCATCGGGTACTCGACCGGATCTTCGAGCGTCATGATGTTGACCGTCTCGGTGTTGATGTGATTGAGGATCGAGTACAGGGTAGTGGTCTTGCCGCTGCCGGTGGGGCCGGTCACGAGGATCACGCCGTGCGGACGCGCGATCATCAGTTTCAGCAGATGCAGTTCGTCCTCGCCCAGGCCGAGGCCATCCAGCGGCACCAGCCCCTTGGCGCGGTCGAGCACGCGCAGCACCACGTTCTCGCCGTGGGTGGTCGGCTGGCTGGATGCGCGAAAGTCGATCTGGCGGCCCGAGAACTTGATCGAAATGCGGCCGTCCTGCGGCGCGCGCGATTCGGCGATGTTCATATTGCTCATCACCTTCAGGCGCACCGCCATCGCGGGCCAGTAGGATTTGTGCAGGCTGCGGATCTGGCGCAGGATGCCGTCGATGCGGTAGCGGATGCGCAGAAAGCTCTGCTCCGGTTCGAAGTGGATGTCGGAGGCGCCGTTCTGCACCGCGTCGGCCAGCAGCGCGTCCATCAGGCGCACCATGGGCTGGCTGTATTCGTCGCTGGTGGCGGCCATGGCGGCGTAATTGACTTCGCCGGTTTCGATCTCCAGCAGGATGCCGTCGATGGACAGCTCGAAGCCATAGTACTGGTCGATGGCGCGGGTGATGTCGGACTCGTTCACCAGCACGGGCGCGATCGTGATGCCCTTGACCAGCATGGCGCTGATCTGGTCCAGCGCCACCAGGTTGCTGGTGTCGGCCATGGCCAGGATAAGGTTGTCGGTGTCGCGCTCGTACACGATGGGGAACACGCGGTAGCGCTTGGCCACGTCCTTCGGAATCAGCTTGAGGGCGATGGCGTCCACCACCAGGTTGCCAAGGTCGGCGCTTTGCTGGTTCAGGTTTTCCGACAGCGCTTCGCGCACGGTGGCCTCGGTGACGAAGCCGAGCGAGACCAGCAGCTTGCCGAGCGGCTCGGCGGTGCGCTTCTGCTCGATCAGCGCGATGCGCAGCTGGTCTTCGCTGATGACGCCTTTCTGGATCAGCAGTTTGCCGAGGGGGTATTTGGCTTGGTCTGGCATGAACGCTTACTGTCCGCCGAGGTCGCGCACGCGCTGGGTGGCGGCGGCGCGGTCGAAGTTCACCGGGCCGCTGGCCGCAAGGGCCAGGGCGCGCTGGTAGTAGGTCAAGGCCAGTTTGCCCTGATTGAGCCGGTCCAGGCCGACCGCCAGATTGAAGGCGTAGTCCGCGTTGCCGGGCGCCGCGGTGTAGGCGCGGAAGTAGTGCTGCTGCGCCTCGCTCCAGCGCTGCTCGCGCGCGTACAGGTTCCCGAGGGCGAACAGGGTGCTGGCCGATTCCGGATTGCGCTCGAGGGCATGGCGCAGGCGGCGTTCGGACTGGTTGGCGTCGCCTACGCGCACGCCGGCCAGGCCGGCCGCGGCGTCGCTGTCGTTCGGGTCCATCTCGAGCAGGCGGCTGTAGACGGCCGCGGCCTGCTCCAGCTGGTTGTCGCGCACGGCGATGGCGGCCATGCCGAGCAGGGCGTCGCGGTTGTTGGCGTCCTGGTGCAGCACCGTCTGGTAGCTTTGGCGCGCGGCTGCGATGTCGCCGCGGTTGAAGGCGGCAAAGCCGCTCTGCAGCGCGGGATTGACCTGTTCGGGTCGACTGGCGCGGGCCACGCGGATGTTGTCACTGTCGGGGGGCGTGGCCACGGCCGCGTGTGGGCGCGGCGCGGCTGCCTGGGGCGCGGCCGCCGGCGCCGCCTGCATATACGCGTCCGGCGGCACCTGCTGGCGCGAGTCGGGTGGCGCGCCGGCGGCCACCGGCGCGGCCTGCATGTACGCATCCGGCGGCATCTGCTGGCGCGAGTCGGGCGGCGGACCGGCGGGAACGGGCGTCGCCAGCGGCTGCGCCGGCGCCACGGCCACTGGTGCGGCCGGGCTGGGCGCGGCGGCCGGCGGCGGCAGGTTCTGGCCGGGCATGGGCACCGGCGGCAGATTGCGGCTCGAACCGGCGCCGTACATGGCGTTCCAGTAAATGTAGCCGAACAGGCCTGCGACGATTGCCAGCGCGCCGCCCAGTGCGCCCAAACGGATGGCGCGCGCGCTCAAAAACGGTGCGGCGCGCTTCTTCGCGCGCGGACGCGGTGGCGGTGGTGGCGGTGGCGGTGGCGGCGCGGGATTGCGCGTCCGCTTGGGCGGCTCTTCCGGCGCCGCATCGATCGGCGCGAGCGTCAGCGGGTCCTGCGGCGCCAGTTCCAGCACCTGGTCGTAGGCTTGCGAGGGCTTGGCCGGTTCCTCGTCCGGCAGGTGATTCTGCTTGGCGCGCTCGGCCTTTTTGAGCGCCTGCATCAGGAGGCTCATGTCAGTTCACTTTCACCGGTTCGGCATACGCGGGGGAAGGCGCGCCGCCGGGCAGCAGGTAGCGGTAATCCTTGTAGTCGCCGTCGATGCTGGCGTTCTTGACCACTACCGGACGGATGAAGATCACCAGCTCGGTCTTGCTGACCTGCTCGTTCCGGTACGAGAACAGGTTGCCGATGATGGGCAGGCGGTTCGTGCCGGGAATGGCGTCCTTGGCGTTGTCGACCGAGTCCTGCATGAGGCCACCGAGCACCGAGATGTCGCCGCTGTAGACCTTGAGGATCGATTCGATTTCGCGCGCCTGGATCACCGGTACGCGGCTGATGACGTTGGCGTCGGCCAGCGCCGGGTTGGGGTCCTGCACGTAGCCGACGATGCGGGTGATGGTCGGGCGAACGTTCAGCGTCACTTCGTCGGAGTCGGCGATCTGCGGGGTCACGCTCATCACGAAGCCGACCGGCACGGTCTCGAGCTTGGATTCGTAGGTGGCCGGCGCGGTGGTGGTGCCGTTCGGGCCGATCACCGCAGGCGTCACCTTGATGCTGAAGAAGACGTTGTTGTCGACTACCTTGAGCATGGCGGTCTGGTTGTTCAACACGCTGATCTTGGGGCTGGACAGCACTTTGACCTTGCCGAACGATTCGAGCAGCTGGATGGCGCTGCTGATATTGCCCAGCGCCGAGGTCGGGTTGACGTAGCTGAGCGAAAAGATGCCGGGCGAGGTGCCGACCTGCACGCCGGAACTGAGCGCATTGGCGCCGACCTGCTTTTGCGACAGCGAGAACTTGCTGCCCAGCCCGCTCCAGTTGATGCCCTGCTGATATTGATCCGACAAGCGCACTTCGATCACGGTCGCTTCGATCAGCACCTGGCGCTTGGCGCTGCCGACCACGATGTCAAGAAACTGGCGGATCTTTTCGTGCTGGCGGCCGGTGGCGCGCACGGCCAGCAGGCCGCCTTCGGCATTGACGATCACCGAGGGCAGGTTGCGCTCGCGCTCGCTGCGCGAGGCGCCGAATGCGGCCAGAACATTGTCCGGCGTCGGCTGGGGCGGGGCCGCTGCTGGCTGCTGGCCAGGCTGTTGCGCCTGCTCGGGCTGCTGGGCCTTGACGGTGGTGGGGGCGTCGTTGAGCGTGGTTTCGCGCAGCATGTCGCGGATGTTTTTCTCCAGGCTGCTCCAGAAATTATTATCTGAACGGTTCACCACCGAGGTGGTCGAATTGTTATTGCCGCTGCCGCCAGTGGGCGCCACGCCGCCGCTGGTGCTGCCGTTCGGGCTGGTGACGGTGGTGGTGTTGGAGCCGCCGCCGGTGGTGGAAATCTGGGTCGCGATATTGACGCTGCTGTTGGTGCTGCGCGCCATGTTCACATAGTCCACCTTGTAATTGCGCCAGACCGGCGTGTCCGGCAGCACCGTCAGGGTGGAGCCGTTGATTTCGTAGCGCATGTCCACCTGGCGCGCAATGCGCTCCAGCAGTTGCGGCAGGGTCTGGTCGAGCGCATTGAGGGTGACGGTGCCCTCGATGCCGGGATGAATGTCCACATTCAGCCCGGCATCGCGCGCGAGGGCGAACAGCAGCGATTGCGCCGCCACCTTGTGCACGGTGACGCTATAGGTTTCCAGCTTGGGCGTGGGTTTGGGCTCGGGCAGCGGGGCCTGGCGCAGCACCGGGTCGGGAATGCGGCCGGGTGCGCGCGGCGCTTCGTTCACGTGGGCGGGCGAGCCGGGCAGGGTAGGCGTGGCGCAGCCCGACAGCAGCGCGCTGCAGATCGCGATGCTCAGCGGTGTTACGGATTTTGTTAAATTCATCGGAACGCTCGTCGGTGCCAAGTCACAATAATGGCTGAAAATTATGCTGCGGGCAAATATGCGGCTCAGGGGAAAAACACCTTGTGTGCGAGCAGCCACAGCACAAGTACCGTGAGCATCCCCGCGGCGCACAGCAGGAGTGCGCCGCGGCGTCTGGCGCCGGTGCGGACGGCGAAGTTGCTGTCGGCCACGGCGGCCCTGGCATGGCGCGCTTCGACCCGGTCGGCATCGTCCGCGAAGGCGGCCATCAGGGCTTTGTCCGCCAGGATGTTGATGCGGCGGACGATGCCTTCGGAGACGCGCGCGATGTGCCGCACGGCCGCCGGGCTGAACAGCGCGGGGCCGTTATAGCCCGCCGCGTGCAGGCGGAAGGCGAGGAAGTCCGGGATCACGTCCGCTGGCATGGGCGGTACCGTGAAGCTGTGGGTGATGCGTTCCTTTAACTGGCGCATGTGCGGCAGGTTCAGGTGCTGGTCCAGCTCGGGCTGGCCGAACAGGACGATCTGCAGCAGTTTATGGTGTGCGGTCTCGAGATTGGAGAACAGGCGGATTTCTTCCAGCGTATCGAGCGGCATGGCCTGGGCTTCCTCGATCATCAGCAGGACCTGGCGGCCCTGTTCGTGGCGCGCGATCAGGTCGGCCTGCAGCAGGCGGATGACTTCGTCGGCGCGCCTGCCGTCCGTATCCAAACCCAGTTCGCCCGCGATGGCGTAGGCCACGTCGCTGCGCGCCAGGGTGGGGTTGGCCAGATAGATCACGTCCACCTGCGCGGGCAGGCGGCTCGCGAGCATGCGGCACAGCATGGTCTTGCCGCTGCCGACCTCGCCGCTGACCTTGACGATGCCTTCGCCCTGCAGCACGGCGTAGAGCAGGGCGTCGAGGATGGCGCCGCGCGTGTTGCCAGCGTAGAAAAACGCCGGATTCGGCGTGATGCCGAACGGCGGCTGCTGCAAGCCGAAGTGCTGGTGGTACATGGGCTTCAAGGGAGCGATTCCCTGAAGGCATGAGAGCGCAATGCTGAAGTGGTCATTCCGGACGCGGTCCCATCGAAAGTAGGCGCTGACTGTAGCGCAATGTGTACGGAATACACAATGGCAGACTGCCAGCTCTGCACAAAATCATTCCTGACGACAAAATACTACCGTTTCTGGACTAGAATGGGCCGCACGAATGGTTTATGTAGGGGTAGTCAATGGCGCGGCCAGAAAAAGTTCGACTCGGTGAAATTCTCGTACAGCAAAAGCTGTTGACCGAGGACCAACTTGGCGCGGCATTGCAAGATCAGAAGCGCACCGGGCGCAAGCTGGGCCGTGTGTTTGTGGAAAATGGGTTCGTCACCGAGGAGCAGATCTCGGGGGCGCTGGCCAAGCAGCTCAATATCCCCTACATCAACCTCAAGTTCTACAACACCAATCCCGATATCGTGCGGCAGTTGCCGGAAACGCAGGCGCGGCGCTTCCGTGCCCTGGCCCTGGAAGACCGGCGCGGCACTTTGCTGGTCGGTATCTCCGATCCGACCGATCTGTTTGCCTACGACGAAATTGCGCGCCTGGTCAAAAAGCCGATCGAGCTGGCGGTGGTCAATGAAACCGAGGTGCTGGCGACGATCGACCGCATCTATCGCCGCACCGACGAGATTACCGACTTTGCGCGCGAGCTGGAACAGGATCTGGGCGATACCACGGTCGACTTCGGCACCCTGAGCGCCAACCCGAACCTGGAAGAAGCGCCGATCGTCAAGCTGCTGCAATCGGTGTTCGACGATGCCACCCAGGTACGCGCTTCCGATATTCACATCGAGCCGCAGGAAACCCGGCTGCAGATCCGTTTCCGCATCGATGGCGTGCTGCACCTGCAGACCGAGGCCGATATCAAGATCGCCACGCCGTTGGCGCTGCGGCTCAAGCTGATGTCCGATCTGGACATTTCCGAAAAGCGCTTGCCGCAGGACGGGCGCTTTGCCATCAAAGTCAAACAGCAACGCATCGATGTGCGTATTTCGACCATGCCGACCCAGTATGGCGAATCGGTGGTCATGCGATTGCTGAACCAGGGCGGCACCACCTTGCGGCTCGATGCCATCGGCATGCCGCCGCAGCTGGTGGAGAAATTCCGCGCCATCGTCGCGCGTCCCAACGGCCTGGTGCTGGTGACCGGCCCGACCGGCAGCGGCAAGACCACGACCTTGTACAGCGCCTTGTCGGAATTGAATTCGGTCGAGAAAAAGCTGATCACGGTGGAGGACCCGGTCGAGTACCGCCTGGCAGGCATCAATCAGGTGCAGGTCAACGACAAGATCGAGCTGTCGTTTGCGCGCGTGCTGCGCTCGGCGCTGCGGCAGGATCCGGACATCGTGCTGGTGGGCGAGATGCGCGACCAGGAAACCGCGCAGATCGGCCTGCGCGCCGCCATGACCGGTCACCTGGTATTGTCGACCCTGCACACCAACGATGCCGCCAGCACGCCGCTGCGCCTGATGGACATGGGCGTGCCGCGCTACATGGTCGGCAGTTCGCTGCAAGCCGTGCTGGCCCAGCGGCTGGTGCGGGTGATCTGCGAAAGCTGCACCACGCCCTACGACGTCGCGCCGACCGAACGGGAATGGCTGCGCGCCGAGTTGGGCGAGCGCGCCGAGACCACCCACTTCTTCCATGGCAAAGGTTGCTCGCACTGCAATGGCATGGGCTATCGCGGCCGGACCGGCGTGTACGAGCTGCTGGAAATGACGTCGGCGGTGGTCGATGCCGCCAACCATCATGATCCGGCGCACTTCCTCAAGGCCGCCCATGCCGAAATGGCCGGCAATACCTTGCGCCGCCATGCGGTGCAGCTGGCCGTGCAGGGGCGCACCACCATCGCCGAAGCGATGCGCGTCAGTAACCAGCTCGAGGACTAAGCGGTGCCGTTCTTCGCCTACAAGGGCCGCAACGCGCGCGGCGACCTGCTGCAGGGCGTGCTGGAAGGCAGCGATAGCGGCGCCGTTGCCGATCAATTGTTTTCGAATGGGGTCACGCCCATCGAAATCAATGCGACCAGCCGCACCACTGCCGAGCAGGGCGAGTCCTGGTATGCCAGGCTGTTCGAGAAACCGGTGACATCGATGGACGTGCAGTTGTTCAGCCGTCAATTGCATACCTTGCTCAAGGCCGGTGTGCCCATCATGCGCGGCCTGGCGGGCTTGCAGGAATCGGCCATCAGCAAGTCGTTCGCCAAGGTCATCAAGGACCTGCGCGAATCGCTGGACTCGGGACGCGAATTGTCCCTGGCGATGCGGCAACACCCTACCGTGTTCAATAATTTCTACCTGTCGATGGTGCGCGTGGGCGAGATGACGGGCCGCCTGGAAGACGTGTTCCTGCGCCTGTTCGATCACCTGGAATTCGACCGCGACATGCGCGAGCGGGTCAAGACGGCGATCCGCTATCCGAGCTTCGTCGTCATCGCCATGATTCTGGCGATGGTGGTGGTCAACATCTGGGTGATTCCGCAATTCGTCAAAGTATTCGCGAGCTTTAATGCCGAGCTGCCGCTGATGACGCGCATGCTGATTGCCAGTTCGCATTTCATGGTCAGCTATTGGCCGGCGCTGCTGGTTGGCACGATTGCCGCTGCCTTCGGCTGGCGGCAATTTATCCGCACGTCAGGCGGGCGCATGTGGTGGGACCGGGCTAAGCTGCGTCTGCCAATTGCCGGAAAGATCATCCACAAGGGCACGATGGCGCGCTTTGCCCGCAGCTATGCGCTGTCGATGAAGAGCGGGGTGCCCATGGTGCAGGCGCTGACGGTGGTGTCGCAAACGGTCGACAATGCCTATTTGTCGTCGCGCGTGGACCAGATGCGCGATGGCGTCGAACGCGGCGACAGCATTCTGCGTACCGCGGCCAACGCGGGCGTGTTCACCCCCATCGTGCTGCAAATGATCGCGGTGGGCGAGGAAACCGGTTCGCTCGACGACCTGATGGACGAAATCGCGCAGATGTACGAACGCGAGGTGGACTACGAGCTCAAGACCTTGTCGGCGCAGATCGAGCCGATCATGATTGTGTTCCTGGGGGCCATGGTGCTGGTGCTGGCGCTGGGTATTTTTTTGCCGATCTGGGATCTCGGCAAAGCCGCATTGCCGAAATGAGACAGATTGCCAACCCGGCAAGGTGGCGCCAGCGCGGCGTGTCCTTGTTCGAAATTGCCGTGGTGGCGATCATCGTGGCGGTCCTGGTGGGCGCCTTATTGCAGCGCTTGATCAGTTACCGCGCACAGGCCGAACTGGCGCTGGTTGACCACACCGTCAACGTCCTGCGCGGGGCGCTGGCGGTGCAAGTGGCCCGGCTTCAGGTGCAAGGCCGGGGCGCCGACATGGAGAAGCTGGCCCAACAGAATCCGATGAACTGGCTGACCCAAAAGCCGGCCAATTACGCGGGTGAATTCTTCGCGCCGGAAGCGTCGGATGTACACGCGGGCAACTGGTACTTCGACAGAAAGACACACATTCTGGTCTATTCGTTAAATTACCAAAATAAATTTCTGCAAGGAACGCAGAAGGCCCTGAAATACCAAGTAAAATTCGTTGGCCTGTCCCAACAAATCGACAGGTCAAGCAAGCTCAATGCGCCGCGCGCCCTTGCTTTGATACGAGTCGATGGATAGATGTACTGTATTGTGATACGGTAATGTAATTCTGGCGAGCAACTAATTTTACGCCGCAAGACTACCGAATTTTTGGAGAACTACATGAATAAACAATCGCCGCGCAGCATCCGGGGCACCGCACAATCGGGTTTTACGCTGATCGAACTGATCGTCGTGATCGTCATTCTGGGCATTTTGGCGGCCACGGCCTTGCCGAAGTTTGCCGACCTGGGCGGTGACGCCCGCTACGCCACCGTCAAAGCGGCCAAGGGCGCTCTGGAAGCCACCTCGGCCATGGCACATGGCAAATCGCTGGTGGCCGGGACCAGCCCTGCGACGGTCAGCCTGGACGGTACCGTGGTAAATATGACCAATACCTATCCGACCGCCGACGCCACGTTGGCACCTGTTGCCGGCCTGAGCAGCGAAGACTGGATCATCCAGGCCGGCGTCGGTGGCGGCGCCAACCTGCCTTCCACGGTGGCCGGCGAAGTGGCCTTCATTCCGAAGAGCCTGACCGGCAACGCCAAGGGCGCGACCTGCTATGTCAAGTACACCCAGGCCGCCGTCAACGGTTCGCCGCAGATCGTCGTGACGGCCAGCGCGACCAACTGCTAAACGCTGTCGTGCCCAGCGCAGCTGGGAGCCGGAACAAAGCCGCTCGGGTAAAACCGGCGGCTTTTTTTCATGGCGCTGTCCCTGTTAGCTGTGGATAACTCTGACGCCGGCAGCGCTGAGCAGGAACGCCTCCGGGGTGGCGAGGCGTTGCCTGTCGATGGCCCAGCGCCAGCCG
>CAMLIL010000076.1 GCA_946480015.1 uncultured Oxalobacteraceae bacterium
TCGAGGCCAGGGTCTGGTTCTCGTTCTGGATGCGCACGCCTTCCTTGGCTTCGACCGCCTGGTGCAGGCCGTCGGACCAGCGCCGGCCCGTCATCAGGCGGCCGGTGAATTCGTCGACGATGATCACTTCATTGTTCTGCACCACGTAGTGCTGGTCCTTGTGATACAGCGCGTGGGCGCGCAGGGCCGCGTACAGGTGGTGGATCAGGGTGATGTTGGCCGCGTCGTACAGGGACGCGCCTTCCGGCAGCAGACCCATGCGCGTCAGGATGGCTTCGGCGTTCTCGTGCCCGGTCTCGGTCAGCAGCACGGTGTGCGCCTTCTCGTCCTTGGTGTAGTCGCCCGGCACTTCGATCTTGCCCTTGCCGTCCGGCGTTTCCTCGCCGATCTGCAAGGTCAGCAGCTTGGGCACCTGATTCATCTTGTGGTACAGGTCGGTGTGATTCTCGGCCTGGCCGGAAATGATCAGCGGAGTGCGCGCTTCATCGATCAGGATCGAGTCGACCTCGTCGACCACGGCGAAATTCAGGCCGCGCTGCACGCGCTCGCTGGCGTCGTACACCATGTTGTCGCGCAGGTAGTCGAAGCCGAACTCGTTATTGGTGCCGTAGGTGATGTCGGAGGCGTACGCGGCCTGCTTGGAATCGTGGTCCATCTGCGACAGGTTCACGCCCGTGGTCAGGCCCAGCCAGCCGTACAGGCGGCCCATCCATTCGGCATCGCGCTGGGCCAGGTAATCGTTGACCGTAATGACGTGCACGCCCTTGGACGCCAGCGCGTTCAGGTAGGTCGGCAAGGTCGCCATCAGGGTCTTGCCCTCGCCCGTGCCCATCTCGGCGATCTTGCCGTAGTGGAGCACCATGCCGCCGATCAGCTGCACATCGAAGTGGCGCATCTTGAGGACGCGCCTGGCCGCCTCGCGGCACACCGCAAACGCTTCCGGCAGAATCGCGTCCAAGGTCTCGCCATTGGCGACACGGGTCTTGAATTCGGGAGTTTTCGCCTGGAGCTCAGCGTCGGACAGCGTTTCCATTCGAGGCTCGAGCGCATTGATCTCGCGTACTGTCTTTTGGTACTGCTTGAGCAACCGCTGATTACGGCTGCCGAAAATCTGGGTCAGGAATGACATGCTTGAATTCTTGAAAAAAGCGCCGCGTAAAGAGAAGCCGTAATGATATCAAAACGATATCGCACCGAGCCGACCATGGCAAAAAGAGCGTGATTTTATCACGCGTTCCCGGCGCAAATGGGTGCGCTGGCCAATATAACAAGCCCTTGCCCACGCGAAAGATGCACAATTTCAGCGCGGCGAATCGCCACAACACAAGAGATGCCAGTCAAGAGTGCATGTGGTAAGGTTCCGTTCCATGCATATCTACGGCACCAAAACCCGCAAAACTTCGATCGGCGCGACGGAATTTTTACGTCTCGACGAGAAGATGGCGCGTCTGTTGCCGACCGCAATGCGCATGGCCAGCCTGCAAAGCGACTGCGCCGCCGCCCTGCCCGCCATGGCCGGCAATTGCGATGTGCTGTCGTTCGAACAGGCCAGGCTGGTACTGGCCGTGCCGAGCTCGGCGGTTGCCGCCAAGCTCAAGCAGCAGCTGCCCAAGTTGCAGCTGGCCCTGCACAAGCGCGGCTGGCAGGTGGAAGACATCAAGCTCAAGGTCCAGGTGGCGCGTGCCATGGCGCCGGTCGTGCACACGCGCCAGCTGGTCTTGCCCAAGACGGCAGTGTCGGCCTTTGCCGAACTGGGCGACAGCCTGCCCGATACCCCGCAAAACGCTACCCTGATTGCCGCCATCAAGGCGATGGCGGCCCGGCGCCGTTGAGTCTACGGCGAAGCTCCTCCACGTAATCAGTGCCCATCTTTATGCACGAGCTTGCCGTTCAGGTGAGCGCCCACTCGCGCGCCATTTGCCGCACATACGAGGGCGGCGCACTGCCCGGCGCATCGAAGGAGACGATTTCGTAGGCATCGTCGTGCTTGAGCAATTCGAGCAGCAACAGATTGTTGAGCGCGTGGCCGGACTTGTGCGCCGTGTAGCTGGCCAGCAGCGGGTGGCCGACCAGATACAGGTCGCCGATGGCGTCGAGGATCTTGTGGCGCACGAATTCATCGTCGTAGCGCAGGCCGTCCGAATTGAGGATGCGGTATTCATCCATGACGATGGCGTTCTCGAGCGAGCCGCCGCGCGCCAGGCCCAGGCCGCGCAGGCTTTCCACATCCTGCATGAAACCGAAGGTGCGCGCGCGCGCCACATCGTGCACGTAAGACACGTTACCGAAATCGACAGCCGCGCGCTGGGTGGTGCCATCCACGGCCGGGTGATTGAATTCAATGAAAAAATCCAGCTTGAAGCCATCGTGGGGCGACAGGCGCGCCCACTTTTCATTGTTGCCGCTGCCCTGGCGTACTTCCACGTCGCGCAGCACGCGGATGAATTTCTTGGCCGCAGGCTGCTCCTGCACGCCAGCCTGCTGCAACAGAAACACGAAGGACGACGCCGAACCATCCATGATGGGGATTTCCTCGGCCGAGACATCGACATACAGATTGTCGATGCCCAGCCCGGCGCAGGCCGACATCAGGTGTTCCACCGTCGACACGCGCGCCTGCTCCTTGATCAGCACCGAGGCCATGCGCGTATCGCCGACGATGCCGGCGCTGGCCGCGAACTCGACCACGGGGTCGAGATCGACGCGCCGGAACACGATTCCGGTATCGGGCTGCGCAGGACGCAAGGTCAGCACCACCTTGGTGCCGGAATGCAAACCGACACCGGTCGTGCGGACTTGTTGCTTGATGGTTCTTTGTTTGAGCATCCGACGATTATATCCAAGTTGCATCAGCCGCGCCGGCGGCGGCGGGCCGCGCCCAGCAGCACCAGGGTGCCGGCGCCGAACATGGCCCAGGTGGCGGGCTCAGGCACGGCCGCCACGCTGAGCAGCGTCTCCGGCCGCCAACTGTAGGTCTGTTCGACGAAGGTGCTGGGGTCGCGCGCGTAACTGTAATCGGACAGCCCGGTGGTGATCGCCCTGCCCGCGCCCAGATACCATTCGGGGTCGTGGCTGGCAAAGCCGAGCGTGAATGCGAGCAATGGCGCACCTGCCGCAGCCGCGGCGGCCAGGCCGCCCGCGGGCAAGGCAAACTGGAACTCCTTGGTGCCGCAGGCATGAAATTCGGTGCTTTCGCAGCTGATGTAATCGACCGGGCCGATCCGCAGCGAGCTCAGTTCGGACCGCTCGAGCAGGCCGTCATGGTTGCTGTCCTCGCCGGCGAAACTGCCGCTCAAGGTCCACTGCGGCAGGAACTTGGCTTCCTGTTCGCTGTAAAAGCCGGTGTAGGTGAATGCCCACTGGCCCGGCTCGGCTTGAACAATGGTGCTGCAAAGGGCTAACAGGCCCGCACAGAAAAACTTCGACCGCATGAATACTCCTGTAAAGAGTTAGGCTTGTGTTTGTTCGTGGCGAATCAGGTAAATGCCGCTGCCGATGATGATGGCCGCGCCCGCCAGCGTGTACTGGTCGGGCAGCGTGTGCCACAGGGCCCAGTCGAGCGCCACGCCGTAGGCCAGGGCCGAATATTCGAACGGCGCGACGACGGACGCCTGGCCGGAATTGAAGGCTTCGGTAATGGCCAGCTGGCCGAGGAAACCGGTCACGGCCAAGGCAGACAGTAACAGGAAATCGCCGCTATTGGGCGCAACCCAGGCTGGTACGGCCAAGCCTGTTGCGCCGGCACCCATGAACACGATTACCCACAGCACCGTGTGCTCGGATCGGTCGGTGCGCCCCAGCACGCGCGCGGCGGTGGCCGAGATTGCATAGCAGGCGGCCGCGCCGAGAATGGCCACGCCGCCCAGGCTGAGCATGCCGTCACCGTCCGGACGCAGCGCGATGAACACGCCGCCCAGGCATACCACGATGGCCGCCCAGCGTGCCAGGTTGACACGCTCTTTCAAAACCAGCATCGACAGCGCCGTGATCAGCGCCGGCGAGATGAAGAAAATCGCGTACGCCTGCGCCATCGACAGCTCGCGCAGTCCGTACACGAACAGCGCGATGGTGGCGATCGACAACGCCCCGCGCAGCGCGTGCAGGGGCAGGCGCACCCGGAACATGCTGCCGAAGGCGCCGCGCCAGCCGACATAGGCGAGCACCAGCGGCAGCGAGGTCAGCGCGCGCAGGGCCGCCACCTGCATGGCCGGAAAGCGGGTCGACAGCAGTTTGAGCACGCAGTCCATCAGGGCGAACAGGGCCACCGCGATCAGCATCGCGTAGATGCTGCGCAGATTGCTTTGCCGGCGCGCGGCGACAGTGAGCTGCGGTGCGTTCATGTGACCCCTGAAGCGAAAAACGGCGCCGCAGCGCCGTTGTTGCCGATGGCGGGTGAGACTTAAGCCAGTTGCTTGAGCAGGGTTTCGGCGTTCGAGACTTCGAACTTGCCGCCCTCTTCCACGTTGAGCTGCTTGACGACGCCGTCTTCGACCAGCATCGAGTAGCGCTGCGAGCGGGTACCCATGCCGTACTTGGAGAAGTCCGCGTCCAGGCCGAGAGCCTTGCTGTAGGCGGCGTTGCCGTCCGCCATCATGCGCACGGTGCCGGTGGCTTTCTGGTCGCGGCCCCAGGCGCCCATGACGAAGGCGTCGTTGACCGAGATGCACCAGATTTCGTCGACGCCCTTGGCTTTCAGTTCTGCGGCGTGCTGGACATAGCCTGGCACGTGCTGTGCCGAGCAGGTTGGCGTGTAGGCGCCGGGCAGGCCGAAGATGGCGATCTTCTTGCCTTTGACCAGGTCGGCGACCTGGAAGGTGTTGGGGCCGAGCGAGCAACCAGCGGTTTCGGTTTCGATGAATTCGGAAAGCGTGCCTTCTGGGAGGCGGTCGCCGACTTTAATGGTCATGGGCAAATCCTTTTGGTTTTTCGGGTTGGTGGTACTTTGCTAGTATGCACGATCCCGAAAAATTCTGCAGGCCGCCATCCCGCGCGGGACCTACAGCTTCAGAAAAATTCGCCGCCGGTAGAGCGGCAACAGGATCATTCCGACCACCATCAGCAAGGCGAACGAGTACACCGCCGACGCCACGCGGGCATCGCCGATGAGTACGCCAAGGTGCCGCGCAGCCGCGCCGTGCAGGGAGCCAGATGCGAGCACCGGCAGCTGCATGAAGGTGTCGAGCAAGGTGATCAGGATGAAGGCCAAGGTGGCGTTGGCGCCATAGACCCTGATCGGAATCGCCCACGGCGGCGCGGCGCCGGGTGTAGTCAGCCGCGCCAGGGCGACCAGCACCAGCAAGGAAGACCCGCCGGACAACAGGGCAAAGCTGGGCGTCCACAGCTTTTTGATGATGGGTACCAGCGGATCGAGCGCCAGTGCGGCGACGATCAAGGCAAGCGCCAGCACGCTCAGCAACGGCAGCGCGCGGCGCGCTTCGGCACGCTGCAACAGCAGCCCGGCCAGCACGCCGAACAGCACGTTGGCGAGCGCGCCGCAAGTCGACAGCAACCCCTCCGGATCGAAGGTCACCACGCCATCGGTGGTCCCGTATGGCCACAGATGGTGGACGCCGAACACGGCACGATCGATGACGGCGGGCAGCGAATGTGCCGAGTCGAAGCAGGCGCGGCCGCAGCCGGGCGCGTCCCACAGCAGCAAAATCGCCCCATACCCCAGCAAGAGCGCGGCGGTCGCGGCAACGACGGCGCGCGCGGACAGCGCACTGCGCCCCAGCACGGCGCACAGCGTACCGGCTGCCGCATAGCACAGGCCGATGCGCTGCAGGATGCCCATCAGGCGTACATGGCCGACGTCGAAGTAAGGCAGCAGATTGAGCAGGATGCCAAGCAGGACCAGCGCACCCGCGCGCCGCCAGACATGCAGCATGACCCTGCCGCGTCCATGGCGCGCCGCACGCTGGGCGAACGAGTACGGAATCGATGCGCCGACGCACAAAAGGAAGCTCGGGAAAATCATGTCGGCCAGCGCGAAGCCGCGCCAGTGGGCATGCGTGAGGACGGTGAAGCGGTGATCCCAGTCGCCGGCATAGGCCACCATGATCATGCCCATTACCGCCAGCCCGCGCAGCAGATCGATCGCCGCCACGCGCGGAGCCGCCCTGCGTGCCTGCTCCGGCGGGTGATCGAGAACCTTGCGTGCGGCGCGGTCGTTCATACAGCCCCCTCACTGGATTGGAAACGCTCCCAAATATGCGGGTATTTAGCGGTTGCGTCAAGTACTTGACGACCGAAAAAACCCGCCATCGCTGGCGAAAAGCAGTTCAGTTGCACACTTTTTGGCACCAGAATAGGTCTTTGGCTCCGGGAAGAGTGGCAAGCAGCGCAGCAAGTGACCGGCAGCGATAAGCCAGTGACCGGTCCGGGCCAGCGAACAGCGGCGGCGACTGTTTCCAACGGCCAGTGGTCGTGAGTGCCAGCGCCGCTCGCTGTTCGAGTAGTGCCGATTAGCAATAATGTTGTTCCTGTCCTGATATGGCGCAGGGTTCGTCTGGCCATCGCACGATAGCCTTCTCGTTCGCCGGCCCCGCGCCGGTTCGACTTCGAGAGGCTTCTATGTACCGGTACAATTCTGCTGGCAGTTTAGAAAACAAACCAAAGGTTCGGGATGGGGAGTGCGTCGCTCTCGTCCAAGAGTATGCTGGTGCGCCGCGCAGCACCACATGGCGGGCTGGTGAGCGGGTAGTGGAATCGAGAGGGCTGCTTCCCGGCACCGCCATTGCGACCTTCGCAAATGGGCGCTTTCCAAGTGGGACGATGCGTCGCCATGCTGCCTTTTTTCTGCGCTATGGGCCGCGCGATGCCAGCGGCAATGCCACCTATTTTTGGGTGATTGAGCAGTATAATCACCCGCCGATCGCGCTTATCCAAGCCCGTATGTTAAATAGAAAACGTGGTCCCCAAGCGCGAGATGGTAGCTGGCCTGAGGCCAGCAATAACCCTGACGCCTTCTATGTGATCGAATGAACATGCTGACCGCCGCGTTGGTCCTGGCACTCGCAGCACCATCATCCGCGCAGGATTACGCGTGTCCGAGCGAGCTTGCCCCATCCGCCATAAGTATGACCCAGCCGCCGCCCGGCTGGACTGGCTTCATTCCGACCAAGATATTCCTGAACGCAGTGGGCATTAGCACCGGGCCTCTAGAGAACCGGGCCACCTTGATTGGGGATTATCGCAAGTTGACGCAGGGAGCATTCACCGTGTCTTTTTCCTTGAAGGGATTGGAACAGTACGACCGGTGGGTGATGTGTCAATACGGACTAGGAAACGAAATCGTTATCGCCAAGCTTTTGCGAGAGCCGGTTGCTCAATGTGTTGTCACTTACACCCCCGATAAGTTCGGCGGCAGGACAATAAAGGTCGTTTGCAGTTGAACTCCGTAATTCCGCTTCCGACTGATGGATGCGGCGGGAGGTATGAACGTTAGCCACAATGAAAAATGCCCGTATCAACGGTAATGCCGTTCAGTTAAGCCTGGACGGCATTTTTCATTTGTGGGGTTGTAAACGCTGGCGCGGGCTGTTAACCTGCGCGGCATGTTTGATGACGCGATTCATTTTCTCGTGGCGAATCAGGAGGCTCCTGATTGGAGGCGCCTGGGGCAACATGGGCGAGGCCAAGGCCTGCTCGGCGGCGATGCGCGCACGGTCCACGCCGGGAGCAAAACAGTGCTTCGCCAATCCGAGCAAGATCGCCGTCTGAAAGAAAGCTCTGCAATAGACTATTGTTGTGGCGCATTTTATGAGCGGTAGTTAGTTGCTAAGTTCGGTGCAATTTCTGAGCTTAGCCGCAGGGCGCACTGGCTAAAAAAACCCGCCATTAGCGGGTTTTTTTAAAACACTAGCCCCGAAATCAGTCAGCCTGCTTGCGCAGGAAGGCCGGAATGTCGTACGTCTCCACGCCATTGCGCTGCATCGCCTGGACCTGCTCGGAGGCCTGCTCGCGGCGCCACACGGCCGGCTGCTTCATGCCATCCATATGACCGACGCCGGAGGCCGCGCCCATGGTCACGCCGCTGGACGCGGTCATGCCGGAAGACGCCATCATCGGCTGGTTGTGGGTACCGGTGCGCAGCATCGGCGTCTGCACCAGCTGCACGTGCTTCTTGGCCTTGCCCAGACCGGTGGCCACCACGGTCACGCGGATGTCGTCGCCCATGTTGTCGTCGTAGGCGATACCCTGGGCGATGGACGCGTCCGGAGCGGCAAAGGCGCGCACCGCTGCCATGACTTCCTTGATCTCCTTACCCTTGAGGCCGCGCGAAGCGGTCACGTTAACCAGCACGCCGCGCGCGCCGGACAGGTCGATACCGTCCAGCAGCGGCGACGCCACGGCCTGCTCGGCGGCGATGCGCGCACGGTCCACGCCGGAAGCGGTGGCGGTGCCCATCATGGCCTTGCCCTGCTCGCCCATGATGGTCTTGACGTCGTTGAAGTCGACGTTGATGTGACCCGGGACGTTGATGATCTCGGCGATACCGGCCACCGCGTTGTTGAGCACATCGTCGGCGTGCTTCATCCAGTCGATCATCGACTCGTCTTCGTAGATCTCTTCCAGCTTCTCATTGAGGATGATGATCAGGGAGTCGACGTGCTGCGACAGCTCTTCCAGGCCGCTCTCGGCGATGTCCATGCACTTCTGGCCTTCGTAGGAGAACGGCTTGGACACCACCGCCACGGTCAGCGCGCCCTGCGACTTGGCCACTTCGGCCACGATCGGCGCGGCGCCGGTGCCGGTGCCGCCGCCCATGCCCGCGGCGATGAACACCATGTGCGCGCCGCGCAGCGCGTCTTCGATGCGCGCGCGCGATTCCTCGGCCAGCTGGCGGCCCACGGTCGGCTTCATGCCAGCGCCCAGACCCGATTCGCCGATCTGAATGATGTTGTGCGCCGACGAGGCGGCCAGCGCCTGTGCATCGGTGTTGGCGGCGATGAACTCGACGCCGGACACGCCCTTGTTGATCATGTGCTGCACCGCGTTGCCACCTGCGCCACCGACGCCGACGACCTTGATCACGGTGCCCAGTGCTGCGTTATCGACCATATCAAACTCCATGATGAACTCCTAGTCAAAGTGCGGTCTTCAAGCGCCAGGTCTCACACCCGGTATGAAAGCTGGAGATTGAAAACTGCGTTACCTGTTTAAAAAATATCTTGCGAACCCAAAACCGAATCCCTTGCCGTACGCCTCAAAAATTCCCCAAGAACCATTCCTTCATACGCTGCCACACCGCCTTTACCGAGCCGTCCTGCCGTGTCACGATATGGCCCCGCAAATACTGCTTCTTCGCTTCCAGCAGCAGGCCGAGAACGGTCGCATAACGCGGTGAGCGCACGACGTCGGCAAGCTGGCCGCGGTAATCCGGCGTCCCCAGACGCGCCGGCTTCAGGAAAATGTCTTCGGCCATTTCGACCATGCCCGGCATGATGGCCGAGCCGCCGGTGAGCACGATGCCCGACGAGAGCACGCCTTCGTAACCGGACTCGCGCACCACCTGGTGCACCATCGCGAACAATTCCTCCACGCGCGGCTCGATCACGGCGGCCAGCGCCTGGCGCGACAGATTGCGCGGACCGCGGTCGCCCAGGCCCGGCACTTCGAGCGATTCGTGCGGGTCGGCCAGCACCTGCTTGGCCACGCCGTAGCGGATCTTGATTTCCTCGGCTTCCGAGGTCGGCGTGCGCAGCGCCATGGCGATGTCGTTGGTGATCTGGTCGCCGGCGATCGGAATGACCGCGGTGTGGCGGATCGCGCCGTCGGAGAACACGGCGATGTCGGTGGTGCCGCCGCCGATATCGATCAGCACCACGCCCAGTTCCTTCTCGTCGGAGGTGAGCACGGCGTCGGCCGAAGCCATCGGCTGCAGGATCAGGTCCGACACTTCCAGGCCGCAGCGGCGCACGCACTTGACGATGTTCTGCACCGCCGACACCGCGCCGGTGACGATGTGCACCCGCACTTCCAGGCGGATGCCGCTCATGCCGATCGGCTCGCGCACGTCTTCCTGGCTGTCGACGATGAATTCCTGCGGCACCGTGTGCAGCAGCTGCTGGTCGGTCGGGATGTTGACCGCCTTGGCCGTCTCGATCACCCGCGCCACGTCGGTGGCGGTGACTTCCTTGTCCTTGATGGCGACCATGCCGCTCGAATTGAACGAGCGGATATGGCTGCCGGCGATGCCGGCGTAGACGTTGCGGATTTTGCAGTCCGCCATCAGCTCGGCCTCTTCCAGCGCACGCTGAATCGATTCGACCGTCGCCTCGATATTGACGACGACGCCTTTTTTCAGGCCCCTCGATTCATGCTGACCGAGCCCGATGACTTCGTGCCGTCCATCGGACATCACCTCGGCCACCACCGCCACCACTTTCGAGGTGCCGATATCGAGACCGACGATCAGATTTTTCGCGTCTTTTGTCATGTTTGCTGTCGCCTACTATGTGTGCTTTGTTTTACTGCTGGTTGTCGACTTCGTCGGTTTCTTGTTCAGTGCCTTGGGCGCCTTGGCGTCGTCCGGCGGCTTCAATCCCAGCGCCGTCAGCGCCAGGCCGTTGTGGTACCGCATATCGATCGTCTCGATCCCGTCCGGCAGCCGCGCCGCCAGCTGGGGGTAAATCTTCACCAGCCGCTGCGCGCGCGCGTGCAATGTGCTGCGGTCCTGCTCGCGCCCCAGCGCCACGCGCATGCCGTTGTCGAGCGTGACCGTCCACGCGTACCGGCTCGACAGACTCACTGCCTCCGGAATCAGCCTGACCGGCGCAAACCACGCGCGCAACTCGGCGAACCGCGCCAGCACTTCCTTCTCGCTGCCATCGGGCCCATCAAGCCGCGGCAGCTCGTGGTCCTCGTCCGCTTCGGCCAGGTTGGCGGTGAACACATCGCCCTTGACCGACAGCAGCCGCCCATCTTCGCCCCAGGTGCCGAGCGCCTCGTGCTCCTCGACTTCGACGATCAGCTGGTTGGGCCATTCGCGCCGTACCGAGGCCCGCCGCACCCAGGGCACCGCTTCAAACGCAACGCGCACCTGCTCCAGGTTGGCGGTGAAAAAATTCCCCTTGATGCGGCCCAGTACTCCCGCCCTCAAGGTCAGCTTGTTCACGTGCTTTAACTCCATCCCATACAGGCTGCCCACGGTGATGGTGCGCAGCGTGAACATCGGCCGCTGCGACAGCCACCACACCCCGGATGCCAGCAGAGCCAGCATCACCGCCGCGAACAAGGCGCTGGCTGCCGCATTGAGCGCGCGTACGTCATGCCACATCTGCCGCTTATCCCTTTGCCCTGGCCATCTTCAGGCGCGCCGACTGCAAGATCCGCACGCACAGTTCTTCGTAGTCGATACCGACCGCGCGCGCCGCCATCGGCACCAGCGAGTGACCGGTCATGCCCGGTGAGGTGTTGGCCTCGATCAGGAAAGGCTGGTTGTCGCTGGCGCGCAGCAGCACGTCGATGCGCCCCCAGCCTTCGCAGCCGAGCGCGCGGTACGCCTCCAGCGCGATGCGCTCGATCTCGGCGGCGGTGGCGGCGTCCAGCTGGGCCGGGCAAAAGTATTGGGTGTCGTCGCTGAAGTACTTGTTCTGGTAGTCGTAGTTGCCGCCCGGGGCGACGATCTCGATGACCGGCAGCGCCCGTGCGAGCGCACCGGTGCCGAGGATGGCCACGGTGAACTCGCGTCCGGTGACGAACTGCTCGACCAGCACGGTGTCGTCCATGCCTGCGGCCAGCTCGTAGGCCGGTTGCAGCCCGGCTTCGGCATTGACCTTGGTGATGCCGATGGTCGAGCCTTCCAGCGGCGGCTTGACGATGCACGGCAGGCCCAGCGTGGGAATCACGCCGGACAGGTCGGCGCCGCGCGCCAGCGAGATGTATTGCGGGGTCGGCAGGCCGCGGTTAAGCCACATGATCTTGGTGGTGATCTTGTCCATGGCGATGGCGCAGGCCGGCACGCCGCTGCCGGTATAGGGAATGCCGAGCTGCTCGAGCGCGCCCTGCAGGCTGCCGTCTTCCCCGAAGCGGCCGTGCAGCGCAATGAATACGCGGTCGAATTTTTCGGCGGCCAGTTCGGCCAGGCCGCGCTGGGCCGGATCGAAGGCATGCGCGTCGACGCCGCGGCTTTTCAACGCGGCCAGCACGCCGGTGCCGGACATGATCGACACGTCGCGTTCGGCCGAGCGGCCGCCGAACAGCACGCCGACTTTGCCGAGTGCCTTGACGTCGATGGATTCTGGTGAGCTCACGGTTAAGCCTCGTAGGAAGTCAGTTTATTGGGAACACCGCTGATCGAACCGGCGCCCATGGTGATGACCACGTCGCCGTCCTGGGCCACTTTCATGACTGCGGCGGGCATGTCGGCGATGGCTTCGACAAAAATCGGCTCGACATCGCCATTGACGCGCAAGGCGTGCGCCAGCGCGCGCCCGTCGGCCGCCACGATCGGCTGTTCGCCGGCCGGGTACACGTCGGCCAGCAGCAGCACGTCCGGCTTGGACAGCACCTTGACGAAGTCTTCGAACAGATCGCGGGTACGGGTGTAGCGGTGCGGCTGGAAGGCCAGCACCAGGCGGCGGCCCGGATAGGCGGCGCGCGCGGCGGCCAAGGTGACTTCGGTTTCGACCGGGTGATGGCCGAAATCGTCCACCAGCGCGAACGAACCGCCGCCGGGAATGGCCACCTCGCCGTAGCGCGTAAAGCGGCGGCCCACGCCGGTGAACTCGGCCAGGCCCTGCTGGGTGGCGCTGTCGGGAATGCCGATCTCGCGCGCGATCGCAATGGCCGAGCAGGCGTTGAGCACATTGTGCATGCCCGGCTGGTTCAGGACGAAGCGGGTGTCCGCGAAGCCTTCCTGCACCACGGTGAAATGCATCTGCAGGCCGATGGCGCTGGCGTCGACCGCGCGCACCTGGGCTTCTTCGGAAAAGCCGTAGGTGGTCACCGGCTTGGTCACGAAGGGAATGATGTCGCGCACATTCTTGTCGTCGATGCACAGCATCACGCGCCCGTAGAACGGCAGCCGGTGCGTGAAGTTGACGAACGCCTGCTTGAGCTTGGAGAAATCGTGCTCGTAGGTGTCCATGTGGTCGGCGTCGATGTTGGTGATCACCTCGATCATCGGCGACAGGTTCAGGAACGAGGCGTCCGACTCGTCGGCTTCGGCCACGAGGTAGTCGCCCTGCCCCAGCTTGGCGTTGGCGCCGGCGCTGTTCAAGCGTCCGCCGATCACGAAAGTCGGGTCCAGCCCGCCCTGCGCCAGTACCGACGCCACCAGGCTGGTGGTGGTGGTCTTGCCGTGCGTGCCGGCGATCGCGATGCCGCGCTTCAGGCGCATCAGCTCACCCAGCATGATCGCGCGCGGCACGATCGGGATGCGCGCGGCGCGCGCGGCCACCACTTCCGGATTGCTGGCCTGGACCGCGGTCGAGGTCACCACCGCGTCGGCGTTCTTGACGTGCTCGGCCGCGTGGCCCAGCAGCACCTTGGCGCCCAGGCCTTCCAGGCGCTGGGTGGCGGCGTTGCTGCCCAGGTCCGAGCCAGACACCTTGTAGCCCAGGTTGAGCAGCACTTCGGCAATGCCGCTCATGCCGCTGCCGCCGATGCCGACAAAGTGAATGTTCTTGATCTTGTGTTGCATTATTTATCCGTTCCTGCGAGTTGTTCGAGTACGCCGGCAATCGCCTCGTTGGCATTGCGTCTGCCGACGGCATGCGCGGCCCGGGCCATCCTGCCGCACTCGTCGCGGTCCAGCGACGCGAGCAGTTTGGCCAGGCCCTGCGCGTTCAATTCCGTTTGCGGCAAGTGGATCGCCGCGTGCTGCTGCGCCATCCATTTGGCGTTGTCGCGCTGGTGGCTGGTGGTGCTGGCCACGAACGGCACCAGCACGCTGGCCACGCCCGCCGCCGTCAGTTCCGACACCGTGATGGCGCCGGCGCGGCAGATCACCAGATCGGCATCGGCGTAGGCGCGCGCCATGTCGTCGATGAAGTCGACCACATTGGCCGTCACGCCGGCTTTGGCATAGCCGTCACGCAGCGCGTCGATATTCTTCTTGCCCGACTGGTGCGTGACCTGCGGGCGCGTCCCTTCCGGCAGCAGCGCCAGCGCGGCGGGCAGCGCATCGTTGAGCACCCTGGCGCCGAGCGAGCCGCCCACCACCAGCACGCGCAGCACGCCGGTGCGGGCGGCGAAGCGCTGCTGCGGCGCCGGCATGTCCAGGATTTCCTTGCGCACCGGGTTGCCGGTGACGATGGCCTTGCCGGCCGCCTTGCCGAAATCGGCCGGGAAGCCGAACAGCACGCGCTGCGCGATCGGCGTCAGGGTTTTGTTCGACAGCAGCAGGGCCGCGTCGGCATTGACCAGCACCACCGGCACATTGCGGATGGCCGCCATCATCCCGCCCGGCACCGTCACGTAGCCACCCATGCCGAGCACCACGTCGGGCTTGCGCCTGGCCAGGTAGCCCAGGCAGGCCGTGAAGCTTTTCACCAGCTTGAACATGCCCGACACGGTGTGGCCGATGCCCTTGCCGCGCAGGCCGGCAAAATCGATGGCGTCGATCTCGATGCCGCTTTTCGGCACCAGGTCCTGTTCCATGCCGTGCGCGGTGCCCAGCCAGCTCACTTCCCAGCCGCGCGCACGCATGGTCTGCGCGATCGCGATGCCGGGGAAGATGTGCCCGCCCGTGCCGGCCGCCATGATCATCAGGCGCTTCACAGGCGGCCTCCGCGCATCAGTACCCGGTTTTCGTAATCGATGCGCAGCAGGATCGCCAGGCCGACGCAGTTGAACAGCACGCCGGAGCCGCCGTAGCTCATCAAGGGCAAGGTCAGGCCCTTGGTCGGCAGCACGCCCAGGTTCACACCCATGTTGATGACGGTCTGCACGCCGATCCAGATGCCGATGCCCTTGGCGGTCAGGCCGGCGAAGGTCTGGTCGATGGCGATGGCCTGGCGGCCGATGTCGAAGGCGCGCTTGACCAGCCAGTAGAACATGGCGATCGTCACCAGCACGCCGGCCAGGCCCAGTTCCTCGCCGATCACGGCGATCAGGAAGTCGGTGTGCGCTTCGGGCAGGTAGTGCAGCTTCTGGACGCTGGCGCCCAGGCCCACGCCGAAGAACTCGCCGCGGCCGAAGGCGATCAGCGACTGGGTCAGCTGGTAGGATTTGCCGAGCGCGTGCTCTTCCTGCCACGGGTCGAGATAGGCGAAGATGCGCTCGCGGCGGAACGGCGACAGCGCGATGATGGCCATGAAGATCATTCCCAGCAGCGCACCGATGCCGCCGAACCAGATCGCGTTGATCCCGCCCAGGAACAGAATGCCCATGGCGATGCAGACGATCACGCCGAACGCGCCCAGATCGGGTTCGAGCAGCAGGAGCAGGCCGACCAGGCCGATCGCCACCATCATCGGCAGGAAGCCCTTGGTCAGCTTGTGCATGTATTCCTGCTTGCGCACCGTGTAGTCGGCCGCGTACAGCACCACCACGATCTTCATGATTTCGGACGGCTGCAGGTTGAACACCTTCAGCGACAGCCAGCGGCGCGCGCCGTTGACCGACACACCCACCCCGGGCACCAGCACCAGCGCCAGCAGTACCAGCGTGATGCAGAACAGCCAGGGCGCATACTTTTGCCAGACCGCGATCGGGGTACGGAACACCAGCAGCGAGGCCGCCAGCGAGATGACGATGAAGCCTGCCTGGCGCACCAGGAAGTAGGAGTGCTTGTTGGCCAGGAAGGCGTACTTGGGCGAATCGGGCAGCGCGATCGAGGCCGAGTACACCATCACCATCCCGAACAGCATCAGCAGCAGGGTCACCCAGACCAGCGGCTGATCGTATTCCATCATCTTGGACGGGCGTGCGCGCCCTGCCACCAGCGCGTCCGACGCGGTGCCCGAAAATTTGAATGGAAGCTGGAAGGCCATCAGATGTCCTGTCCCTTGTCCAGCGCCACGGCGCGCACGGTGTCGATGAACACCTGGGCGCGATGGGCGTAATTGGTAAACATGTCCAGGCTGGCGCAGGCGGGCGACAGCAGCACGCAATCGCCCGGCATGGCCAGTGCGGCGGCCTTGCGGGTGGCTTCTTCCAGGGTGGCGCAGTCGACCATCTCGACGCCGGATCCTTCGATGGCGGCGCGCACCTTGCCGGCGTCGCGCCCGATCAGGGCCGCCGCGCGCACGTAGCGCGACACCGGCTCGGCCAGCGGATTGAAATCCTGGCCCTTGCCGTCGCCGCCCAGGATGATGACGATGCGCTGCGATTCGCCGCCGAAGGCCTTGCCCAGGCCGTTCAATGCGGCCACCGTGGCGCCCACGTTGGTGCCCTTGCTGTCGTCGTAGAAGTCGACTCCGTCGATGGAGGCGATCAGTTCGACCCGGTGCGGCTCGCCCTGGTATTCGCGCAGGCCGTGCAGCAGCGGCGCGAACGGCAGGCCGATCGCGCGGCACAGCGCCAGCGCGGCCAGCGCGTTGGCGGCATTGTGGATGCCGCGGATACGCAGCGCGTCGGCCGGCATCAGGCGATTGACGGTGACGGGCACCGCTTCGGCCGGTTCATTCTTCTTGCGCTTCCTCTCGGTCTCCTCAGCGCCCACGGCCACGGTCAGCCACAGCACGCCGCGCTCGTTGTGCAGGCCGAAGCAGTCGGCCTGGCGCGGTTCGTCGATGCCGAAGCTGATCGCATGGGCATCCTGCGCCGTCATGCGCGCGACCAGCGCGTCGTCGCGGTTGAGCACGCGCACCGTGCCGGCGCCGAAGATGCGCGCCTTGTCGGCCGCGTAGGCGGCCATGTCGCCGTGCCAGTCCAGGTGGTCCTGGGTGACGTTCAGCACTGTGGCGGCGTCGGCGTTCAGGCTGAACGTGGTGTGCAGCTGGAAGCTCGACAGCTCCAGGATCCAGGCCTGCGGCAGCTCGCCGGCCTCGATGGTTTCGCGCAGCACGTCCAGCGCGGCCGGGCTGATATTGCCCGCCACGCGGGTCGACAGGCCGGCACGGCGGCACAGCAGGCCGGTCAGGCTGGTGACGGTGGTCTTGCCGTTGGTGCCGGTGATGGCGATGACTTTCGGGGCGTAGCCACGCTCGGCTTTCAGTGCGGCCAGCGCTTGCGCGAACAGTTCGATCTCGCCCCACACGGCAATAGCCCGTTCGGCCGCGGCCGGCATGATCTGGGCCAGCTCGCGCGAAGGGGCCAGCCCCGGGCTCACGGCCACGAAGTCGATGGTGTCGAGCAGCGCGGCGGACAACGCGCCGCCGGCGAATTCGGCGCCGGGCACGGCAGCGCGCAGCGCGGGCAGGCGCTGCGGCTCGGCGCGGGTATCGGCCACGCGCACGCGCGCGCCGCAACGGGCCAGCCATTGCGCCATCGCGAGCCCGGATTCTCCGAGCCCCAGTACCAGTGCGTGTTGTCCGTGATAGTTCATTAACGCAGCTTCAGAGTGGACAGGCCGATCAGGACCAGCATCATGGTGACGATCCAGAAGCGCACCACGACCTTGGTTTCCTTCCAGCCCTTCTGTTCGAAGTGGTGGTGCAGCGGCGCCATGAGAAACACGCGCCGTCCGGTGCCGTAACGCTTCTTGGTGTACTTGAACCAGCTGACCTGGATAATCACCGACAGGGTTTCGGCCACGAACACGCCGCCCATGATGAACAGGACGATCTCCTGGCGCACGATGACGGCGATGGTGCCGAGCGCGCCGCCCAGCGCCAGCGCGCCGACGTCGCCCATGAACATCTGTGCGGGGTGCGCGTTATACCAGAGGAAGGCCAGGCCCGCGCCGGCCATGGCGCCGCAGAAGATCAGCAGTTCGCCGGCGCCGGGAATGTGCGGTATGAACAGGTAGCGCGAGTAGGTGGCCGAGCCGGTGAGGTAGGCGAACAGGCCGAGCGCCGAGCCGACCATCACGGTCGGCATGATGGCCAGGCCGTCCAGGCCGTCGGTGAAGTTGACCGCGTTGCTGGTGCCGACGATGACGCAATAGGTCAGCGCGATGAAGCCCCATACGCCCAGCGGATAGCTGAAGGTCTTCACGAACGGAACGATCAGGTCGGCCTTGGGCGGCAGGTCGAGCGAAAAGCCCGACTGCACCCAGGCGTAGAACAGTTCCCACACCTTGGCCGGGGTGGCGGCCGATACCGAGAACGCCAGGTACAGCGCGGCGGCGATGCCGATCAGCGACATCCAGAAGTATTTTTCGGCCGAGCGCATGCCTTCCGGGTCCTGGTACACCACCTTGCGGTAGTCGTCGGCCCAGCCGACCGCGCCGAAGCCCAGGGTCACCACCAGCACCGGCCAGATCAGGCGGTTGGAAAAATCGCACCACAGCAGTACCGACACGCCGATGGCGATCAGGATCAGCACCCCGCCCATGGTCGGGGTGCCGTGTTTTTTCAGGTGGGTTTGCGGACCGTCGGTGCGCACCGCCTGGCCGACCTTGAGCGCGGTCAGTTTGCGGATCACCGCAGGACCGGCGCACAGGCCGATCAGCACCGCCGTGATGGTGGCGAACACCGCGCGGAAGGTGATGAAGTTAAAGACCCGCAGGACGCCAAGGTCCTGCTGAAAATATTGTGCGAGCCAGAGCAGCATGTCAGTGGGCTTCCTTACTAGTGTTTGTTGATCCGGTCAGGTGGGCGACGACGCGTTCCATCTTCATGAAACGCGAGCCTTTCACCAGCACAGTTGCGTCGGATTTGCTGCCTAGTGTGGAATCCAGTGCTGCCAATAACTCGTCGAACTGCTCAAAATGCCGAATGCCGGCGCCGGCCATGTGGCGCGCCAGCTCGCCCGTGGCCAGCACGGTGGCGATGCCCCGGCTGAGCGCGTAGGCTGCGATCTCTTCGTGAAACTGCTTTCCCTGCGTGCCCACTTCGCCCATGTCGCCCAGCACCAGCACGCGCGGCGCGGCGGCCTGCGCCAGCACGTCGATGGCGGCGCGCACCGAATCCGGATTGGCGTTATAGGTGTCGTCGATGACGGTGGCGCCGCAGGCCGCGGCTTTCTTCTGCAGGCGGCCGTTGACCGGCGCGAAGCTCTCCAGGCCGCGCACGATGGCGTCCTGCGGCACGCCGGCCGCCAGCGCGCAGGCGATTGCGGCCAGCGCGTTGCGCACATTGTGCTGGCCGGCGGCGGCCAGGCGGATGGCGAAACGGGCGCCCAGGGCGGTGACCTCGAGCGCGCTGCCGAATTCGGCCGCCGTGTGGGTGCAGCGCACCGAGCAGGCATCCGACAGGCCGAAGGTGATGGTGCGGCGCTGGCCGGCCAGGCCCTGCCACAGCGCGCTGTAGGTGTCGTCGCCGGGGAAGACGGCCACGCCGTCGCGGTCCAGGCCGGCGATCACGCAGCCGTTTTCCTGCGCCACCGCTTCCACCGTGTGCATGAATTCCTGGTGCTCGCGCTGGGCGTTGTTGACCAGGCCGATGGTGGGCGCGGCGATGCGGGTCAGGCGCGCGATTTCGCCCGGGTGGTTCATGCCCAGTTCGACCACCGCGGCGCGGTGCGACGCTTCCAGGCGCATCAGGGTCAGCGGCACGCCGATCTCGTTGTTCAGGTTGCCGCGCGTGGCCAGGCGCGCGTCTTCGCCGTGCGCCGCCGCCAGAATCGCGGCGATCATTTCCTTGACGGTGGTCTTGCCGTTGCTGCCGGTGACGCCGATGACGGGGATGGCGAACTGCGCGCGCCAGCTGTTGGCGATCTGGCCCAGCGCGGCCAGGGTGTCGGGCACCAGCAGCGCCGGCAGCGTGAAGCCGTCGGGCAGCTGCTCGGCCACCACGGCGGCGGCGCCGCCGGCGGCGACCTGGGCCAGGAAATCGTGGGCGTCGAAGCGCTCGCCGCGCAGCGCCACGAACAGGGCGCCGGCGCCGGCCGTGCGGCTGTCGGTGGAGACGCTGTCGAACGCCGCATCGCGCGTCATGCGCGCGCCGGATACGTGAGGCAGCAGATGGGAAAGCGAACCGCGCATTTAATTAGGTCTCATCATGGTGACGCGCGCCGCCAGCGCGAGCGCGGCGTGGTCGGCGTCGGAAAACGGAATCTTGCGGCCTTTGATTTCCTGGTACGGCTCGTGGCCCTTCCCGGCCAGCAGGATCACGTCAAGCTTGGCGGCGTGGCGCACGGCCGACAGGATCGCGGCGGCGCGGTCTTCGATAACCTGCATGCGCGAGGCCGGGTGAACGGCGTCCATGCCGGCCACGATCTGGGCGATGATGCTGGCCGGGTCCTCGCTGCGCGGGTTGTCGCTGGTGACCAGGACATGCTCGGCCATCTGCGCGATGCGGCCCATTTGCGCTCGCTTGCCCGGATCGCGGTCGCCGCCGCAGCCGAACACGCACCACAGTTCGCCGCCGCGCTCCTGCGCCACCTGGTGCAGCGCTTCCAGGGTTTTCTCCAGCGCGTCCGGGGTGTGGGCGTAATCGATCACCACCATCGGCGCATCCTGGCCGCCGACCTGCTGCATGCGTCCGGGTGCGCTCTTGAGCGCTTCGATGGCTTCCACGGCGGCCTTGAGCGGCACGCCCTTGGCCAGCAGCGCGCCCAGCACCGCCAGGGTATTGCTGATGTTGAAATGGCCGACCAGCTGGGTGCGCACGCTGGCCGCGCCCTCCGGTGTGTCGAGATGGTATTCGGTGCCGGCGTGGCGGCTGCGCAGCTGCGAGGCGCGCAGCATCGCCACCCCGTCGATGTCCGGCTGGGAGGACGCGTCGTTCAGGGTGTAGCCGATCAGCGGCAATGCGCGGTGATGCGTCTGGAGGTGGTTGACCAGGCGGATGCCTGCCGGGTCGTCGAGATTGAGCACTGCTGTCTTCAGTCCTGGCCATTCGAACAGCTTGCGCTTTGCAGCTTCGTAGCTGTCCATGGTGCCGTGATAATCAAGGTGGTCGCGCGTCAGGTTGGTGAACAGCGCGACATCGAAATGCATGCCCGAAGTACGTCCTTGTTCGAGCCCGATGGAGGATACCTCAATCGCCAGCGCGCTGGCGCCCGCCTGACGCATTTCGTCGAGCTTGGTGGCCAGCAGGACCGCGTCCGGCGTGGTGTAGCCGGTGGCGTCGAATTGAGCCTCCTGGCGCTCGCGGAACAGGCCCACGCCGAGGGTGCCGATGACGGCGGCGGTTTCTCCCAGGCGGGCGAACGCCTGGCCCAGCCAGACCGCGCACGAGGTCTTGCCGTTGGTGCCGGTGAGGCCGACCGTGAACATCGACGCGTCCGGCATGCCGAGGCAGGCGTGGGCGATCGGACCGGCGTTTTGCTTCAGGTCGGGCAAGGCCAGGTGCGGCACCGTCCAGGCGGCGTCCCAGCTGAAACCGCGCTCGTCGTACAGCACCGCGGCGGCGCCCTGGGCGAGCGCCTGGGCGATGAAATTGCGCCCGTCGGCCGCGTCGCCCGGATAGGCGAAGAACACGTCGCCCGGCGCCACGCGGCGCGAGTCGGAGACCAGCTTGCCGCCCGGCGCCGCGCTGGCGACCCAGCTGCGAATGGCGTCGATATCGATACCGGCCATTACATGCTCTCCTCAAGCGGTTGTTCGGGAATGATGATGTCGGTGACGGTCGAGTCGGGCGGCACGTTGGCCGCGCGCAGGGCGCTGGCGGCCAGGTGCGAGAAGGTCGGCGCGGCCACCATGCCGCCGGTGTGGGCGGCGGTGGTCGGCTCGTCGATCATCACCGCGATCACGAAGCGCGGATCGGACATCGGCGCGATGCCCACAAAATTGCCGATGTATTTGGTATGCGAGTAGCGGCCGTTGACGATCTTCTGCGCGGTGCCGGTCTTGCCGCCCACGCGGTAGCCCGGCACCTGCGCCAGCGAGGCCGTGCCTTCCGGACTGACCACGCTTTCCAGCATGGCGCGCATCTGGCGCGCGGTGCGCGGCGAGATCACCTGCTGGCCGACCGGCGGCTCGCTCACTTTCTGGAACGACAGCGGGATGATGTCGCCGTCGCGCGCATAGATCAGATAAGAGCGCGCCAGCTGCAGCAGCGACACCGAGATGCCCTGGCCGAAGGCCATGTTGGCCTGTTCGATCGGCTTCCACGATTTGTACGGGCGCACGCGCCCCGCCACCGCGCCGGGGAAACCGAACCTCGGCGCCTGGCCGAAGCCGGACTTGGTGAACATCTCCCACATTTCCTGCGGCGGAATCGGCAGCGCGATCTTGGCCATGCCGACGTTGGACGACTTCTGGATGATCTGCGCCACCGTCAGCGCCGCTTTCGGATGCGAGTCGTGGATGGTGTCGGTGCCGATCTTCATGGCGCCCGGCGCGGTCTGGTACACCGTGTCCGGCTTGACCCGGTTGGTGTCGAGCGCCAGCGCGGCGGTGAACGGCTTGAGCGTCGAACCCGGCTCGAAGGTATCGGTCATGACGCGGTTGCGCAGCTGGTCGCCGGTCAGCACCGAGCGGTCGTTGGGGTTGTAGGCTGGCCAGTTGGCCAGCGCCAGCACTTCGCCGGTGTGCACGTCCAGGATCACCGCCGCGCCGGCCTTGGCCTTGAACTTCTCGACCGCTTCCTTGACGTGGTTGAAGGCGATGTACTGCAGCTTGCTGTCGACCGACAGCGTGATGTCCTTGCCGTCGTGCGGCTCCTTCGACAGGCCGACGTCTTCGACGATGCGGCCCAGGCGGTCCTTGATGACGCGGCGGCTGCCGGGCACGCCCACCAGGGTTTTCTGCTGGCTCAGTTCGATCGACTCCTGGCCCACGTCCTCGACGTTGGTAAAGCCGACCAGGTGGGTCATGACTTCGCCCTGCGGGTAAAAGCGCTTGTATTCCTTGCGCGTGTCCAGGCCTTCGATCTTGAGCTTGTCGATCTGGGCGATCACGTCCATCTCCACCTGCCGCTTGAGGTAGACGAAGGTGCGGTCGGAATCGAGTTTTTTATGCAGCTCGGCGTCGCTCATGTCCAGCAGTCTGGCCAGCTGGCGCAGCTTTTCCGGCGGCGACTTGAGCACGTCCTCGGGGATCGCCCATACCGCCTTCACCGGCAGCGACGAGGCCAGCACCTGGCCGTTGCGGTCCATGATCTTGCCGCGCGTGGCCGGCAGTTCGATCAGGCGCTCGTAGCGGCTCTTGCCCTGCTTTTGCAGGAATTCGTTGCTGGTGCTGAACCCCTGCAGCCAGACGGCGCGCACGGCCAGGCCCGCGAACGCGGCAAACAGCACGAACAGCACCACGCGCGAACGCCAGGTCGGCAGGGATACCTGCAGAACCGGGCTTTTCGAGAACGACACGCCTTTCGAGGCAGCCACCCGTGAACCTGTCACGCCGTTACCGCCGCGCTTCATTTGTCACCTTCCGTCAGATATTGGGTGCGCGCCGGAGACAGCGGCGCCATGTTCAGTTCCTTGCGCGCGATCTGTTCGATGCGCGCGTTCTTGCCCAGCGTGGACTGGTCCAGCTGCAGCTGCGCCCAGTCGATGTCGAGCTGGCGCGCGTGCTGCTGGAGTTTCTCCAGTTCGAACACCAGGTGGCGCCACTTGTACTGGGCGTTCACCACCGACAGCGCGCACGCCACCAGCACGGTCACCAGCACCAGGTTGATCTTGCCGCTCATGGCGCGCCTCCAAGACGTTCGGCCACGCGCAGCACCGCCGAACGGGCGCGCGGATTGGCGCCGACTTCGGCGTCGGACGGCTTGATCTTGGCGACCAGTTTCATCAGCGGCTTGGGCAGGTCGACCGCGCGGATCGGCAGGCGGCGGTCGGGCTGCGCGACTTTGGCTTTGCTGGCCAAAAACTGCTTGACCATGCGGTCTTCCAGCGAATGGAAGCTGATCACCGACAGGCGCGCGCCCGGGGCCAGCATGGCGTAGGCCTCGATCAGCCCTGCCTCGAGGTCTTCAAGCTCTTTATTGATGAAAATCCGGATAGCCTGAAAGGTACGGGTGGCCGGATCCTTGCCCTTTTCCCGAGTCTTGACCGCGCCTGCCACGATGCCGGCAAGCTGTCGTGTGCCTGAAATTGGTTCGACTGCCCGGCGAGCAACAATCGCCTTTGCAATCTGAAAAGCAAACCGTTCTTCCCCATATTCGCGTATCACCTTTTCCAGTTGTTGTTCGGTTTCCGTGGCCAGCCACTCGGCCGCGGAGACCCCGCGGGTGGTATCCATGCGCATGTCGAGCGGGCCGTCGTTGCGGAAGGAAAATCCGCGCGCGGCATCGTCCACCTGGGGCGACGAGATGCCCAGGTCGAGCAGGATGCCATTCACCTGCGTGACGCCGCGCGCCGTGAGCGCGCTGTGCATGGTGGCGAAGCTGTCGTGCACGATCTCGAAACGGGGGTCATCGATCTGGCGGGCGGTATCGATGGCTTGCGGGTCCTTGTCGAAGGCGAACAGGCGGCCGTTCGGCCCCAGGCGCGACAGGATCAGGCGGCTATGGCCGCCGCGCCCGAAGGTGCCGTCTATATAGATGCCGTCGGCGCGCACGCCCTCCAGCGCGAGCGCGTCGACCGCCTCGTTCAGCAGCACCGTCCGATGCTGAAAATCCTGCACCGCCACTGTTGTTGTCATGGAGGTGCCTCAGAATGAGAAGTCGGACAACACGTCGGGCATGCCGCCGGCGACGGCTTGCTGCTCGTCTTCGGCCAGCTTGGCGGCATCCCAGATTTCGAAATGGCTACCCATGCCGAGCATCATGACGTCTTTTTGCAGGCCGACGGCGCTGCGCAGCTCGGGGGAGATCAGGATGCGGCCGGCCGTGTCGAGCTCGACATCGCAGGCATTGCCCAGGAAAATGCGCTGCCAGGCGCGCGCCGACATCGGCCAGGAGGCGATCTGGTCGCGGTGGGATTCCCATACCGGACGCGGGAACAGCAGCAGGCAACCGTGCGGGTGGCGGGTGAGCGTGAGCCGTCCTTCGCACTGGACGTTCAGCGCGTCGCGATGCTTGGACGGGATTGCCATCCGGCCTTTTGCATCGAGATTGATGGAGGACGCGCCTTGGAACACGTTATGCCTGGTTTTGGGAACTTAATTTGGGGTAGTGGTTTTGGCGCCTGGAAGACAAAAGTCCCCCACAAAACTACACTTTTTCACACAGTTTCCCACTTTAGAGGAAGCAATCTGGACGGTCAAGCGGTTTCACGTTTGAAAAAAGGAATTTTGCCAATGAAGTCAAGGACTTAGCGCACATCGCTGAAGTACCGCAAAAAGGAAATACGTCGATAAATTAAGTACTTATGCGCGACAGTGAATGTGCTACCTTACCTTTACACATGGGTTTGCCACTGCGGGGCACGGTTTGAATTAATCGGGAAGGATTGGAATTTAGCAACAGCGGGCGTTCCGCGAAAACAGCTGGGTTCGCCGCGCGGCGGGCAATCGACAGGGAGAAAAAACGGTGGCGTGGAGGCCGGGATGGCCGGGGCGAACGCCCCGGCCGATATGTTACGCCAGTTGTGCGCGCAATGAAATGCCGATCGTCACGCCATCATGGGCGCAGGCTGGCCGACCAGCGCTGCGACCGCCTGGCTGTCCCAGACGGTGCCGTCGGCAAATTCGATCGTGCCGATCGCAGCCAGTCCTTCCTGCAGGTAGTTTTGCACCCTGATGGTGTCGGCGCCGCCGCCATAGGTCAGCAGCAGGTCGCCGTACGTCCAGCCGCCATTGCTGGACAGGAGCACATCGGACGGGCCCACACCGGCGCCGAAAACGATCCGGCTGGCGCTGCCGGTGCCGCCCAGGTAGTCCGTCAGGATGGTATCGGATCCGTCTCCGGCCTCGAAGCGGTAGGTATCGGCGCCGCCTTCACCGTGCAGGAAGTCGTTGCCATGCCCGCCGATGAGCACATCGTCGCCAGCGCCGGCGTCGAGCAGATCGTCGCCATCGCCGCCGCGCAAGG
Source organism: uncultured Oxalobacteraceae bacterium (assembly GCA_946480015.1). Next base: position 25,857 of record CAMLIL010000076.1, read on the forward strand.
TATCGTTGCCGTCGCGTGCGAACAGCATGTCGTTGCCTCCTTTGCCGTCGAGCACATCATCGTGCATGGTGGCGCGGATTTCGTTGCCGCTGTCGTCGCCAGTGAACAGCTTGCGGCCGATGATGGCGCCGTCCCAGACGGTGCCATCGGCAAAGGCGAAGCTGATCGACGGCTCCGGGATGCCGGCGGGCCATTGCCCCGCGAAGCCTGGAATGAGCAGCGTGGCGCCGGCGCCGGCGATCTCGGCGACCAGCGTATCGCCGGCCGCGTGCAGCGTGAGGTCGGACGGGGCGATGCCGGCATCGAGCACCACGGTCACGTTGCTGCCGCTGTTCAGGTTGACCAGGGTATCGTTGCCCGAACCGCGCCCGAACAGCATCACCTTGTTCCCCATGCCTGCGTCGATCAGGTCGCTGCCCGCGCCACCATCGAAGGTATCGTTACCGAAGTCGCCGATCAGCAGGTCGTTGCCGTCGCCGCCGGCCAGCACGTCGTCCCCACCGCCGCCGGCCAGCACATCGTCGCCGCCGCCACCGGTGAGCACATCGGCATTCCACTCCCCGCTGAACTGCTCGGGGGCGTCGGTGCCGGTCCACGCAAGAGCCGGCGGGTGCTGGCTGTTCGCCAACAGCGCGCCATTGTCCCATATGGTGCCGTCGGCAAAGCGCAGCTGGAGTGGCGAGGCATCCGCGCGCACGGTCAGCACGTCGTCGCTGCCGAGGATGCTGATCTCCAGGTCGTGGCCACCGCCCTGGTCCACGTAACGTACCTGCACGGCGCCGGGCAGCACGCCCACGCCCAGCGCGATGGTGTTCATGGCCGGTCCGTCCGGATTCCCCTGCAGCACCGTGTCGTGCCCGGCGCCGCGGCCGAACACGATCGTGTTGAAGCCTGCGCCCGGGTCCAGCACGTCACTGCCGCTGCCACCGTCGAGGACATCATCGCCCCAGCGCCCAGTGAGCGTGTCGTCGCCGCTGCCGCCGTGCATGACGGCGCTTCCGTCCTGGGCGCGCAGCCTGTCGTTGCCGCTCCCGCCGATCAGCAACACCGCGTCGCCCGTGCTGATCAACTCATCGTTGCCGCCCGCGCCGTCCACCGGGCCACCCGCCATGAACCAGTTGTCGCCGTCGTCGAGCTGGGCAATCACCGGAATCGGGCCCAGCTGGGCGCGTTCCAGCACCGCCAATTCGTCCCAGCGGGTGCCGTCGGCAAAGCGGATTTCCTCGACATGGCTGGGTCTGGCGACAAGGGGGCCTTGGCCGCTGTACCAGTCAATCCCTTTCTCGAAATACCCGAACACGCGCAATTGATCGGCGCTGTTCGGGATCGACAGGATCAGGTCCATGCCCTGTTTCTGCACCAGGATGTCGTCCGGCGACAAGCCCTCGTCCATCAGGATGACGTTGTGCTTGGTGATGGCCGGATCCCAGGAAGAAATGATATCGCTGCCGGCGCCGCGGCCGAACAGGTAGGTGTTGTTGCCGCTCTCGCCTGTCAGCACATCGTTACCGGCGCCGCCGCTGAGCACGTCGTCACCGCCCCCGCCCACCAGGCGGTCGTCGCCGCCCCGTCCATCGAGGTAATCGGCGTCGTTGCTGCCGATAATGAAATTGTCCGCGTCGTCGCCCGTGAGCAGATTGATGGTCATGATTCATTTCCATAGGATAACAATCGAAATATTGTTATATGGAAATTTTAAGAATCAGTCAAATTTATTCACAGGAAATGTTGCTTAATAGACGATAGTCAGGCCCAGCCGGTCGCGCGCTGCACCGCGCGGTGCCAGCGCTCCATGCGGGCAGCGCGCGTATCGGCGCTAATCCGAGGATCGAAGCGGCGCTCGGCACGCCACTGCGCCGCGAGCTCTTCCTGCGAGGACCAGAAGCCGCTGGCCAGCCCGGCCAGGTAGGCCGCGCCCAGCGCCGTGGTTTCGGTGACCACCGGGCGCACCACCGGCACGCCCAGCAGGTCGGCCTGGAACTGCATCAGCATGTCGTTGCGCGCGGCGCCGCCATCGGCGCGCACTTCCGCCACCAAGCAGGCGGCATCCTTCTGCATGCATTCGAGCAGTTCGGCGCTCTGGAAGGCGATCGCCTCCAGCGCGGCGCGCGCGATATGGGCTTTGGTGGTCCCGCGCGTCATGCCGACCAGGGTGCCGCGCGCGTACGGGTCCCAGTGCGGCGCGCCCAGGCCGACGAAGGCCGGCACCAGAAACACCCCGCCGTTGTCCGGCACGCTCAGCGCCAGCGCCTCCACGTCGCTAGCGCGTTCGATGATGCCCAGGCCGTCGCGCAGCCACTGCACGGTGGCGCCGCCCATGAACACGCTGCCTTCGAGCAGATAGTCGGTGCGCGCGCCGATGCGCCAGCCGACTGTGGCCAGCAGGCGGTTGGCCGACACCGGCGCCTGGCCGCCCGCATGCATCAGCATGAAGCAGCCGGTTCCATAGGTATTCTTGACCATGCCTTTGTGGTGGCAGGCCTGGCCGAAGGTGGCGGCCTGCTGGTCGCCGGCGATGCCGGCAATCGGAATCGGCGCGCCGAACAACCCGGGCGCGCTGCGGCCGACCTCGCCCGCGCTGTCCACCACCTCGGGCAGCAGAGCAGGCGGGATGCCGAACAGCGCCAGCAGCTCATCGTCCCAGCGCAGGGTACGCAGATTGAACAGCATGGTGCGCGAGGCGTTGCTGACATCGGTGACATGGCGCCCGCACAGCCGGTACACCAGCCAGCTGTCGACGGTGCCGAAGGCCAGTTCGCCGCGCTCGGCCCTGGCGCGCGCGCCCGGCACGTGCTCCAGCAGCCAGGCCAGCTTGGTGGCGGAAAAATACGCGTCCAGCTCCAGGCCGGTGCGCTCCAGGATCAGCGCCGCCCCGCCCTCGGCGCGCAGGCGCTCGCAGGCATCGGCGGTGCGGCGGTCCTGCCACACGATGGCCGGGGCGATCGGCTGGCCGCTGGCGCGCTCCCACACCACGGTGGTTTCGCGCTGGTTGGTCACGCCGATGGCCTGCACGCTGGACGCGCTCACGCCCTGCTCGCGCAGCACCTGGCGCGCCACCGCGAGCTGGCTGTGCCAGATGTCCATCGGATCGTGTTCGACCCAGCCGGGCTGGGGGAAATGCTGGGGATATTCCTGCTGGGCGCTGGCGCACAGCCGGCCCTGACGGTCGAACAGGATGGCGCGCGAACTGGTGGTGCCCTGGTCGAGGGCGAGGATGT
>CAMLIL010000077.1 GCA_946480015.1 uncultured Oxalobacteraceae bacterium
CCGCGCGCGGCATGACCGCCGGCGACGTGGTCGGCGCCATCCGCGAACAGAACGTGCAGGTGGCCGCCGGTGTCGTGGGCGCGTCGCCCAGCAAGGATGCCGAGTTCCAGCTGACCGTCAACACCCAGGGCCGCCTGACCTCGATCGAGGAATTCGGCGACATCATCGTGCGCACCGGGAGCGACAGCGCGATCACCCGCCTGAAGGACGTGGCACGGCTGGAGCTGGGTTCCAATTCCTACGCCCTGCGCTCGCTGCTGAACAACAAGTCGGCCGCAGCCATCGGCATCTCCGAAGCGCCGGGTTCGAACGCACTGCAGCTGTCGACCGACGTGCGCGCCAAGATGGCTGAACTGAAGAAGAACTTCCCCGAGGGCGTGGACTTCGACGTGGTCTACGATCCGACCCAGTTCGTGCGCGAATCGATCCAGGCCGTCGTCCACACCCTGCTCGAAGCGGTGGCCCTGGTGGTGCTGGTCGTGATCGTCTTCCTGCAAACCTGGCGCGCTTCGATCATCCCGCTGCTGGCGGTGCCGGTGTCGATCATCGGCACCTTCGCCGTCATGCTCGGTTTCGGCTTTTCGATCAACACGCTGTCCCTGTTCGGCCTGGTGCTGGCCATCGGTATCGTGGTCGACGACGCCATCGTGGTGGTGGAAAACGTCGAACGCAATATCGCCAACGGCCTGAGCCCGCGCGACGCCACCATCCAGGCAATGAAGGAAGTCTCCGGCCCGATCATCGCCATCGCCCTGGTGCTGTGCGCGGTGTTCGTGCCGATCGCCTTCGTGTCCGGCCTGTCGGGCCAGTTCTACCGCCAGTTCGCGCTGACGATCGCGATTTCGACCGTCATTTCGGCATTCTCTTCGCTGACCCTGTCGCCGGCGCTGGCCGCATCGCTGCTCAAGCCGCACGACGCGCCGAAAGACGCGCTGACACGCGCCATGGACAAGCTGTTCGGCCGCTTCTTCGCCTGGTTCAACCGCTTCTTCGGGCGCGCCTCGACCCGCTATGAAGCCGGCGTGAACGGCGTCCTGAAACGCAAGAGTGCCGCCATCGGCGTGTACATGCTGCTGGCCATTGCCGCCGCCTTCATGTTCCGCGCCGTGCCGCCGGGCTTCGTGCCGGCCCAGGACAAGCAGTACCTGGTCGGCTTCGCCCAGCTGCCGGACGCCGCTTCGCTCGAACGCACCGACGCGGTGATCCGCCAGATGTCCGACATCGCGGCCAAGGTGCCGGGTGTGGAATCGTCGGTGGCCTTCCCGGGCCTGTCGATCAACGGCTTTACCAATGCGCCCAACGCCGGCATCGTGTTCATCACGCTCAAGCCGTTCGGCCAGCGCAAGGGAGCGGCCCTGTCGGGCGGCGCCATCGCCCAGGAAGTCAACAAGCGCCTCGGCGCGATCCAGGATGCCTTCATCATGGTGTTCCCGCCGCCGCCCGTGAACGGCCTGGGCACCATCGGCGGCTTCAAGATGATGATCGAGGACCGCGGCAATGTCGGCTTCGATGAGCTGTACCAGAGCGTGCAGGCGCTGCAGGCCAAGGCCGCGCAGGACCCCAAGCTGGCCGGCGTGTTCTCCGGCTTCCAGATCAACGTGCCGCAGCTGTTCGCCGATGTCGACCGGGTCAAGGCCAAGCAGCTGGGCGTGCCGCTTTCGACCATCTACCAGACCTTGCAGATCAATCTGGGGTCGCTGTACGTGAACGACTTCAACCAGTTCGGCCGTACCTATCAGGTGCGGGTGCAGGCTGATGCGCCGTTCCGTTCGCAGGCCGAGCAGATTGCCCAGCTCAAGGTCCGCAACGACAAAGGCGAGATGATTCCGCTGTCGTCGCTGATGCGCGTCAAGGACAGCTATGGCCCGGACCGCGTGCAGCGTTATAACGGCTACGTGGCGGCCGAAGTCAACGGCGCCGGCGCGCCCGGCGTGTCGTCCGGCCAGGCCCAGGCCGCGCTGGAAAAGATCGCCGCCGAAGTGCTGCCCAAAGGCGTGAGCTACGAATGGACCGACCTGACCTATCAGGAGATTTTGTCGGGTAACACGATGGTGCTGGTATTCCCGCTGTGCGTGCTGCTGGTGTTCCTGGTGCTGGCCGCCCAGTACGAAAGCTGGACCCTGCCGCTGGCGGTGATCCTGATCGTGCCGATGTCGATCCTGTGCGCCCTCATCGGCGTCAAGCTGACCGGCGGCGACAACAACATCTTCACCCAGATCGCGCTGTTCGTGCTGGTCGGCCTGGCGTCCAAGAATGCGATCCTGATCGTCGAATTTGCGCGCGAACTGGAAGACCACGGCCGGACGGTGGTGCAGGCAGCGCTGGAAGCCTGCCGCCTGCGTCTGCGTCCGATTCTGATGACGTCGATCGCCTTCATCATGGGCGTGATACCGCTGGTGTTCTCCAGTGGCGCGGGCGCCGAGATGCGCCATGCGATGGGCGTGGCCGTTTTCGGCGGCATGCTCGGCGTGACCTTCTTCGGCCTGTTCCTGACACCGGTGTTCTACGTCCTGCTGCGCACCCTGGCGCGCAAACTGGAACGCAAAACCCACGCGGCCCCGGCCACCACCCAACTCGAAGGAGCCATTTGATGAAGCGCCTTGTTACCCCACTGCTGACGGCGCTGATACTGGCCGGCTGCTCGACGGTGCCTGAACTGAAGGCGCCGGTTATCGACACCCCGGCCGCGTTCAAGGAATCGTCCACGCCGCTGGTGGCTTCCGACGGCACCCGCTGGCAGGTGGCCAGGCCGGCCGAAGCGCAGCCGCGCGGACGCTGGTGGCTGGCCTTCAACGACCAGGCGCTCACCGGCCTGATCGACGAAGCCACCGCCGCCAACGCCACCTTGCAAGTGGCCGCCGCCCGCGTCAAGCAGGCAAGGGCGATCGCCGGTATCGCCGAAGCCGACCGCGTGCCGCAGATCGGCGCCGGCATCGGCGCCCAGCGCAGCCGCATCTCCACCCTGGCGGCCGGGCTGCCGGACGGCGCCGACGTGCCGCGCGCCAGCACCTACCAGGCCAGGCTGACCGCCAGCTACGAGGTCGACCTGTTCGGCCGCGTTGCGGCCAATACCTCGGCCGCGCAGGCCGATGCGGCGGCATCCGAGGCGACCTACAACTCGGTGCTGCTGTCGCTGCAGGCGGACGTGGCGCAGACCTATTACCGTCTGCGCGCCATCGACGCCGAGCTGGCCACCTTGCGCCGCACCGTGGAGCTGCGCACCCAGAGCGTGAAGATCAGCCAGAGCCGCTTCGACAACGGCGACATCGGCGAATTCGATCTGGCGCGGGCCCGCACCGAGCTGGCCACCGCCAAGGCCGAAGCCATCGGCGCCGAGCGTCAGCGGGTGCGCAACGAACACGCGCTGGCGGTCCTGCTGGGCAAACCGGCGGCCGCGTTCACCGCCCAGGCCAACCCGCTCGACGGCACCGCGCTGCCGGCCATTCCCGCCGGGTTGCCATCGCGTCTGCTGGAGCGCCGGCCCGACATCACGGCCGCGCAGCGCGCCATGATCGCCGCCAACGCCCGTATCGGCGTGGCCAGGTCGGCCATGTTCCCGGCGCTGACCCTGACCGGCGCCCTGGGTACCGAGACCGCCAGCGGCGGCAATCTGTTCAGCTGGAGCGCACGTTCCTGGGTACTGGGCGCCTTGCTGTCGATGCCGATCATCGACGGTGGCCGCAACCGCGCCAACATCGCGCGCAGTGAAGCGCAGTTGGAAGAGTCGGTGGCGTCCTACCGCCAGAACGTGCTGGGCGCGTTTGCCGAGGTCGAGGACAATCTGGCCGGCCTGCGCATCCTGGCAGGGCAGCGCAGCGAAATCGATGCGGCGGTGGTGGCGGCACGCCGCTCGGCCGAGCTGGCGCAAAAGCTGTACGATGCCGGCCGTTCGAGCTATCTGGACCTGCTCGATGCGCAGCGCAACCTGGCGGCGGTCGAACGCAGTGCGGTCCAGCTGCGCGGCGATCAGGCCGTGACGACGATCGCGCTGATCCGTTCGCTCGGCGGTGGCTGGGAAACCCAGGCCGCGCTGTAAAAAAATGCCGTTCAGCGTGAGCTGAACGGCATCGCAAGCGGCAGGGGGCGGCCGCGCGTTGACAATCTTGACGCACGCGGCTCCAGGCCGCGTGCGCGACCGAAACTTATTTCGTCGCTGCGTCTTTCTTCGCGTCAGCAGCTTCGATTTTCTTCTCAGCAGTAGCTTCCGCTTTGGCCTTGGCGGCTTTCTTGTGCGCCTTGGCTTTGGTCTTGGTCGCGTCGGCGTTGGCCTTGGTCATTTCTTCGTGCGCTTCGGCACCTTTCTTTTCCAGCTTCGCATCGGCCTTGGCCGCTGCTTTGGTTTCCTTGGCTTCTGCCTTCGCTACCTTGGCATCGGCTTTCGCCGCATGCGTTGCGGGCGCGGTGGACGTCGCTGGGGTGGCAGGCGTTTGAGCGAATACCGAGGTAGCAAACAGACCGGCGATCAGGGTGGCGACGATTTTATTCATGATGTGTTTCCTCTGTGTAGGTATATGGTGGAACAGGTTCGTGGTTGTTACATGGACATAAACGGCGGCCCTGGGCGTCGGGTTGACGCATTTACACTTGCTTACAAACGCCCCACGGTTAGCTAACGAACAGTGGCGCGGCGCGGGCAGCTCTAGACTCGGCACATTCCCAGCCCAGGTCTGCCGCCATGCCCGACGCGCTCAAAGTCTACAAAGCCAAACGCGACTTTCACATCACATCCGAGCCGGCCGAAGGCGGCATGCCCGGCAAGGACGCCTTGAGCTTCGTGATCCAGAAGCACTGGGCCAGCCGCCTGCACTACGACTTCCGCCTCGAACTGGACGGCACCATGAAAAGCTGGGCCGTACCGAAAGGGCCGAGCTACGATACCCACGACAAGCGCATGGCCGTGCACGTGGAAGACCATCCGATTTCCTACTCCGACTTCGAAGGCACGATTCCGGAGAAGCAGTACGGCGCGGGCAAGGTGATCATCTGGGACAAGGGCACCTGGGAACCGCTGGACGATCCGCGCAAGGGGTACACGGACGGCAATCTGAAGTTCGAGCTGCACGGCCACAAAATGCACGGCAGGTGGGTGCTGGTGCGCATGAAGGGCAAGGGCGAAAAGCAGGAGCCCTGGCTGCTCATCAAGGAGATGGACGACTACGCCCGGCCCGCCGACGAGTATTCCGTCGTCGACGAAATGCCCGACAGCGTCAAGACCTTGCCGATGCCGGACCAGCCGAAGGCCGCGCGCAAGTCCAGACGCTCGACGCCGGAAGGCGCCGTCAAGGCCGCGCTGCCCGACTCGCTCGCGCCCGAACTGGCCACCCTGGTGGACAAGCCGCCCGCCACGCCCGAGGACTGGCTGTTCGAGGTCAAGTTCGACGGCTACCGGCTGCTGGCGCGCGTGCAGGGCAGGGACATCAGGCTGTTCACCCGCAATGGCCACGACTGGACCCACAAGCTGTCCAGGCTGCATGCCGCGCTGCTGAAGATGAAGCTTCCCGATGGATGGTACGACGGCGAAATCGTCGTGCACGACGAAGCCGGCACGCCCAATTTCGGCCTGCTGCAGCAAGCCTTCGATGGCGCCAACACCAGCGACATCGTGTATTTCGTCTTCGATTGTCCCTACCTGAACGGTTACGATCTGCGCGAGGTGCCCTTGATCGAACGGCGCGCGCTGCTGGAAAAGGCGCTGGCCAGGGCGGCGCCGGACAGCGTGCGTTTTTCCAGCCAATTCGGTACCGATCCGGACGAGCTGGTGGCGGCGGCCTGCAAGCTGGGCCTCGAAGGCGTGATCGGCAAGCGGCGCGATTCGCGTTACGTGACACGGCGCTCGCCGGAGTGGATCAAACTGAAATGCGGCAAGCGCCAGGAATTCGTCATCGGCGGCTACACCGACCCGCAGGGATCGCGTACCGGCATCGGCTCGCTGCTGCTGGGGACCTATGACGAGCACAAGGTGCTGCAGTATGCCGGCAACGTGGGCAGCGGCTTTAATGAAACCACGCTGCGCGACCTGAAGAAGCGGCTCGACGCGCTGGCCACCGACGAGAGTCCATTTCCACCCAGGGCGGTGGCTGGACGCAAGCACCACTGGGTCAAGCCCAAGCTGATCGCCGAAGTGAGCTTCGCCGAGTGGACCAATACGGGGTCGGTGCGCCACGCGGTGTTTCAGGGGCTGCGCGCAGACAAACCGGCCAAGGCCATCGGCCGCGAGGTCGCTCATCATGTGGAGGAAACCGTGCACGCCAATACCGAACCTGTCGCCCCCGAGGGCAAACTGCCGCCATCGCTCAAGGTGACGCATGGCGAACGCGTGATCGATGCGGCCAGCGGAACCACCAAGCTGGAACTGGTGCGCTACTACGCGCTGGTGGGCGAATTGATGATGGTGCATCTGAAAGGACGCCCGGTATCGCTGGTGCGCGCGCCGGCGGGGGTGGGAGGCGAGCTGTTCTTCCAGAAGCACTCGGACGTGGGCAAGCTGCCGGGCATGAAGCAGATGCCGCAGGCGCTCGATCCGGAGCACCCGCGCATGCTGGAGGTGGGCAGGGTGGAGGGCATTCTGTCGGCGGCGCAGTGGAACGTGGTGGAGTTCCACACGCAGAATGCGGTCGGCACATCGTACGAGAAGCCCGACCGCATGGTGTTCGACCTGGACCCGGGCGAGGGTGTCGGCTGGCAGACCATGCAGGAGGCGGCGCAGCTGATGCATGCGTTTCTCGATTCGCTGGGGCTCAATGGCTTTCTGAAGACCAGTGGGGGGAAGGGCTTGCACGTGGTGGTGCCGATCAAGGGCGGGCTCGATTGGGATACGGTGAAGGACTTTTCGCAGGAGATCGTGCGGCATCTGGCGTCGACCCTGCCGGACCGGTTTGCGTTCAAGAGCGGACCGCGCAACCGGGTCGGGCGGATATTTATCGACTATTTACGCAATGGGCGGGGGGCCACCACCGCCTGCGCGTGGTCGGCGCGGGTGCGGCCGGGCTTGGGGATATCGGTGCCGGTGAGCTGGGATGAACTGGGCGCGCTCAAGGCAGGGGATCAGTGGAACGTCCACAACGCGCACACGCGGCTGGACAAGGGCAACGAGCCGTGGGCGGCGTATGCGAAGAGCGCCAAGACGTTGACGGCTGCGATGAAGCAGATGGGGTTCAAGCGCTGATGTGTTGAGCTATGTTGGCGAAAATATTGGCTATGTCACCGTTAGGTTGGATTATTCTTGTTAGCCTCAGATTCGTCATTCCCCCGGAGGCGGTAATCCATAGCCCGTCAGCTTAATAGGGGCGGTAATTGCAATTCGGCCTACTCAACCGGGTGATGGGTTCCCGCTTTCGAGGGAACGACGAATTTGAGGCTGGTGGTAACTATAGGGTCTTCCACACGTAGCGGTGACATAACGGATCGCCCGATCCGCTTTACCGTAAGGGAATCTATACTGTTGAAATGGCAGGCTTACACAGCCCCGCTTTCAGAGGCATCACCCAATCCGGACGGCCGTTTGCTTCGGCCATTGCCGCAGCGGTGTCCCATTTATAGGTGACTGAAATATGTTCAGACATCCAATGGCCATTCAATCTTGTAGTAATCGCATATTTCGCATGAGGTGTACCAGTCGCCATAACATGGTGGAAGGGTCGTTCGTCATCATACGCCTGCAGTCCGACACTTCCAGGATTGACGATAAGCCGACCGTCGTCAAGGCGGACGGTTCTGGGTAAATGGGTATGCCCACATACGATAAGAGACGCTGTGGTCGATCCAGCGCGGGAGACCACCTCCTCCATGGTCGCGGCCCTGCATCCTTTCTCCGTGACAGTTTCCAAAAAATACTCGAGGTCACTCCCCGGCGTGCCATGGACTAGAAGTACGTCGTCCAATTCGAGCAATTCAGGTAGCGACTCCAGCCATTGTCGCTGGTCTGGACGAATCGTTTCGTAAGCGCGACGATCCGATGGTCCCATTTTGTGGACCTGTCCCGAGAGGACTTGCCGTTCGTGATTTCCCCTAATGGTCGGAAGGTTTAGCGCCATTAAGCGGTCAGCTGTTTCGCGAGGCTGGAGTGCCCCAGATAGGATATCGCCAAGGTTCACAATCAGATCGACTCCACGCGCTTCAATGTCTGCCAGCACCGCCTCGAGCGCGGCAAGATTGCCATGGATGTCTGAGATTACTGCAATTTTCATAAAGCCGAGCCCTGTTAAACTTATATGCGTTCATCCGCAGCCGGTAACGGACGCTTTAAGCCTAAGTGTACGCGGAATGCGCGCTGTTAGCCAAGCATGGCTCCGCGTCGACGAGGACGACAGTCAATCTTCGTTCTTGATAATCCCGCGCACGTTCAGCGCCATCAGCCCAACGTTCAACGCGATCAGCGCCCACGCGTCCGCGCCCCAGCCCCAGGCGATCCACATCAGGTTCCCGACAATGAGCATGATGAACGCCACGACGCGCTCGTGCGCCCTGCGCGATCCCATCCACCACGCCGCCGCCAGGCTGATCGCCATGGCCGGCCACTCCAGCAACGCGAACAATTCCACCATCCGTCAGGCCGCCTTGCGCTTGGTCGCTGCCGCCTTCTTCGCCGCCGGCTTGGCGGCCGCCTTTTTGGCCGGCGCCGCCTTCTTGGCCGCAGCCGGCTTGCGCGCCTTCGGAGCCGGCGTTTCCTCGGCCTCGGCCTTGCCGGGCTTCTTGCCGATACTCTGCTGCAGCAGCGCCACCAGGTCGATCACGTTCCCGCTCGCAGCCGGCGCCTTCTCCTTGCCCGGCATGGTGATGGTCTTGGTCTGGTGCGCCGCGACCTTTTCCTCGACGATCTTCATCACGTCTTCGCGGTAGGTGTCGTGGTACTGCTCCGGCTCCCAGTCCTCGCTCATGCCCTCGACCAGCGCCATCGCCATCTTCAGCTCCTTGTCCGAAATGGCGGCCGCCTTCGAATCGGACGACGGAATCTTCAGTTCGCCCGGGTCGCGGATCTCGTCCGCGAAGCGCAGCGTATCGAGCACGATGGTGTCGCCCACGCACACCAGCGCGGCCAGGTGCTGCTTGACGCGGATGACCACCGTGGCGATGCCGACCTTGCCGGTGCTCTTGAGCGTTTCGCGCAGCAGCGCATACACCTTGTCGCCGCCCTTGCCGGGCGCGAGATAGTAGGGCTGCTCGTAATACAGCAGCGGCACCTCGGCCGCATCCACGAACGCCAGGATGTCGATGGTCTGGGTCGCCTCGACATTGGCGCGGCGCAGATCTTCCTCCGACAGCACCACGTACTCGCCGCTGCTGTACTCGTATCCCTTGACGATGTCGTCCCAGGTCACTTCCTTGTTGTTGCCCTTGTTGTAGCGCTTGAAGCCGACCGGCGAAAAGTCGCGGCGGTCGAGCATGGTCAGGTCAAGCGAGTGCTCCCGCGTGGCCGGATACATCTCGACCGGAATGTGCACCAGGCCGAAGCTGATAGCGCCTTTCCATAAGCTGCGTCCCATGTGCCGGTCCCTCCCTTATTCGCCCACCGTGCCGGTCACCGGCAGCACCACGCCAGTGATATAGCTCGAACATACCGACGAGGCCAGGAACACGTACGCGGGCGACAGCTCTTCCGGCTGGGCCGGGCGCTTGTAGGTGGTGCTGGCGCCAAACTCGGCGATCTTGTCGGGCGACTGGTCGGCCGGGTTCAGCGGCGTCCACACCGGCCCCGGCGCCACCGCATTGACGCGGATGCCATCCTCGATCAGGCTGGCCGCCAGCGACATGGTAAATGCGTGGATCGCCCCCTTGGTGGCCGAATAGTCGAGCAGCTTGGCCGAGCCTTTGAGCCCCGTCACCGAACCGCTGTTGATGATGGCCGAGCCGCGCTTGAGATAGGGCAGGGCCGCCTTGGCCATGTGGAAGTAGCCGTAAATATTGGTGCGCATGGTTTCGTCGAAGCGCTCTTCGGTAATGTCGAGCAGGCTGCCGGCGTGCTCCTGAAAGGCGGCGTTGTTGACCAGGATGTCCAGGCGCCCGAAGTGCTGCACCACCTTTTCCACCGCGTCGGTGCAGAAGGCCATGTTCTTGACGTCGCCGGCGATGGTCAGGCAGCGCACGCCCTCGGCTTCGACATGGCGCTTGGTTTCCTCGGCGTCGTCATGCTCGTTCAGGTACAGCACGGCCACGTCTGCACCTTCGCGCGCGTACAGCACCGCCACCGCGCGCCCGATCCCCGAGTCGCCCCCCGTGACGATCGCCACCTGGCCTTCCAGCTTGCCGCTGCCCTTGTAGGCTTCAGCCAGAAAGCGCGGCTTGAGTTCCATCTGCGATTCGTGGCCGGGCTTGCTCAGGTGCTGCTGCGGCATGGGCGGCACCGGCTGCCTGATCTCGCTGGTCTGGATCGGGCCTTCGCTCTTTTGCTGGTTGCCGCCGGCATCCTTCTGGTCCTGGCGGCTCTGGATGGCGCGCTGCTGGTTCGCTACCTCGTCGACCCCGCGCGCGTATTGGTTTTCCTCTGGTATTGCCATCATGAGCTCCTTTCGGTGAACGATAAAGTATTCGCGCACCTGCGCCAGTCCACCGTGCGGTCCCACACACAGCGCGTGGATTGGTGTTTGCGAGCTACGTGCTTTATGGCAAACTAGCCGGAGCTAGATACAAAGGAGAGGTAATGTCGCAGCAGGTGGGGGTTTTTCTCAATCCGGTAGCACAGCGTCGCGTTGATTTTCAGAATTTATGCGGCGCGCGTTTCGGCCGGCTGTTTCTTGCCGACGGCTCCGAGCAGGCCAGCGAACTGCTGGCCCAGCAGCACACCGATCTGCTGGTGATCGACCTGGAACGCTTCGACCGCAGCTTTGACCTGGCGGCGCTGGGCGCGCTGGTCGGCGCCCGCGCCGGGGCCCGCACGCTGCTGCTGTGCCCCTTCACCAACTGCGGCTGGCTGCCCGACCTGCTGGCGTTCGGGCCGGCGGCCTACGCCATCACGCCCATTGCCGACGATGAGCTGTGCGAACTGGTCGACCAGCAGCTCGCTGGCCTGCCGGCGCCGCAGGCGGATGCGGCGGCTTTGCTGGCCGCGCGCGACCGCCTGCAGTCGGCCCTGTACGCCAGCGACGACAGCCACAGCGCGGCCGAGCAGGTGTGCGCGGCCCTGAGCGGCCACGACGGCGTTATGCAGGCGGCGCTGTTCCTGCGCGCCGGGGAGGACGAGCTGTTTCTGGCCGCCCAGCACTCGACCAGTCACTTCAACCTGGTACAGATCCTCAACCGCAGCGACCGGCTGCTGCAGTCGCCGCTGCGCCATGTGCTGCCCGGCCTGCTGGCGGCCTGCTCGGGCGAAATGGCCCTGCTGGACGCGCCTGCCAAGGCCGGGGACCCGGAACTGGCGCTGACCCTGCTCGACCGCGGCGTCGAGATGATCCTGGGCGTGCCGCTGGGCGGCGAGGCCGGGGCGCTGTGCCTGATGTTCAACGCGCGCCGCCAGTTCGCCCCCGGCGAGATCCGCGCCTTCGTGGCGCAGGCCCAGCTGGCCGGCGCCGCATTGGCGATGGAAGCGCTGCGGCGCGAAAACGTTCAGCTGCGCGGCCAGCTGGCCCACCTGGCCACCGTCGACGCGCTGACCGGCGTGTGCAACCGCCGCCATGGCGAACATCTGCTTGAACAGGAAATCCGCCGCGCGCGCCGCTACAAGCTGCCGGTGGCGCTGATCGCTTTCGACATCGACCGCTTCAAGGCCATTAACGACCAGTTCGGCCACCCGGTCGGCGACATCGCCCTGTGCACCCTGGCCGACGTGACCAGGGGGGCGCTGCGCGGCAGCGATATTCTGGTGCGCTCGGGCGGCCAGGAGTTTCTCGTCATCGCCCCGCACACCAGCGCCATCGACGCGCTCAAGATGGCCGAGAAAGTCCGCATGACGATCGCCGAGACCGAGATCCCCGGCTGCGACCGCGTCACCGTCAGCCTGGGCGTGGCACAGGTGGCCGACCAGGAAGGCGCCGATGCGCTGATGGTCCGGGTCAGCACCGCGCTGGCGCGCGCCAAGCGTGCCGGGCGCAATTGCGTCGAACTGGCGATGCTCTGAGCCGATGCTGCATTGGCTGAGGCAGTACCGGCGCGCCTGGCTGGCCGGCGATATTGGCGCGGGCGTGGTGGTGGCGCTGATGACCATCCCGCAGAGCATGGCGTACGCGCTGGTGGCCGGCCTGCCGCCGGTGGCGGGCCTGTACGGCAGCATCCTGCCGGCCCTGGCGTACGCGCTGTTCGGTTCGAGCATGGTTCAATCGGTCGGCCCGGCCGCGATCACCTCGCTGATGACGGCCGCCACGCTGGCACCGTTCGCCGCGCCCGGCACCGGCCTGTACACGGTGCTGGCGGCGCAGCTGGCGTTCATGGCCGGCGCCGTGCTGGTGCTGTGCGCCCTGTTGCGGGTCGGCTTCCTGGCCAATTTCTTTTCGCGCCCGGTGATGAGCGGCTTTTCCTTCGCGGTGGCGCTGGTGATCGTGTACGGCCAGCTGACGCCCCTGGTGGGCGGCCAGCTGCTGCATCCACACGGCCCCAGCGCAGCCATCGGCATCGGCGCGCTGGCCTTGCTGCTGCTGGCGAAGCGTTTTCTGGCGCCGCTGCTGGCCGCCTGCGGCCTGTCGGAGGGAACCGCCGTGATCGGCGCGCGCCTGGCGCCCATGCTGCTGGTGATCGGCGGCACCGCGCTGGTGACGCTGCTGCATCTGGATGGCGCCGGGGTCAAGGTCACCGGCCCGGTGCCGGGCGGCCTGCCGACGCTCAATCTGGCCAGCTCCGCGCCGCACTGGCGCACCCTGGCCCAGCCGGCGCTGCTGGTGGGCTTCATGATTTTCCTGATCAGCATGTCGGCGGCCCAGACCCTGGCGCTCAAACGCCAGGAAAAGCTGCGCAGTAATGCCGAGCTGCTCGGCCTGGGTGCGGCCAACCTGGCCAGCGCACTGTCGGGCGCTTTCCCGGTCACCGGCAGCATTTCGCGCTCGGCCGTCAATTTCGCGGCCGGTGCGCGCACCCCGCTGGCCAGCGTGGTCAGCGCGCTGCTGCTGGTGGGCGCGCTGATGGCGCCGACCGGCTGGCTGGCGCTGCTGCCGTTGCCGGTGCTGGCCGCCACCATCATCGTCGCGGTGCTGGGCATGCTGGAAGTGGCGACCCTGCGCACCGCCTGGACCTATGACCGCGGCGATGCGCTGGCCTGGCTGGCCACGGCGGGCGGGGTAGTCGCGCTGGGCGTGCAGGCCGGGGTGGTGGTGGGCGTGGCGCTGTCGATGGGCACCCTGATCTGGCGCGCCAGCCGTCCCAACATCGTGGTGCTGGGACGCATCGCCGGCAGCGAACACTTCCGCGATATCGAGCGCTACGACGGCGCCACTTCGCCGCACGTGCTGATGCTGCGGATCGATGCCAACCTGTTCTTCGGGAACGTCGAAGCCGTCAACCAGCGCATCGAGGACGAGCTGGCGGCACGTCCGCGGCTGCGCCATCTGGTGCTGGTGATGAGCGCCATCAGTTCGATCGACACCTCGGCCCTGTTTGCGCTGGGGGAGTTGAACCAGATGCTGGGCCGGCGCGGCGTCCAGCTGCATTTTGCCGAGGTCAAGGGGCCGGTGCTGGACCGGCTCAAGACCAGCGCGCTGCTGTCCGCGCTGACCGGCGCGGTCTTCCTGAGCGCGCTGATGGCCTTCGAGCGCCTGGCCCGGGAGACTGGAGTGGAAGGGCGATGATGTCCGGCTCCGTGCGGTACATCAGACTCCCAGGTGCTGCTTGACGTTCTTGATCGCCGGCCCGGCCGCCATCACCGCTTCCACCAGCTGCTCTTCGGTGATGCCGAGTTCGCGGGTCCAGTAGTCGACTTCCCATTTTTCATGCACGTTGATTGAACTGCGGTCCTGCGGACCGCGATTTTGCAGGTTGTCGGACATGATTTCGTCTCCTGTGATACGAAATACCCAGCATAGGTGAGCATGGTTTGTGCTTCTGTTCGGTATCGCACATGGCGGGACAAAATGTAACCGATATTCACATTATTGATTATCAATCGTTCAACGCATGAGCTAAAATGCGCATTTGCGTGATGATAGCGCTTCCATCCATTCGGCATAGTCCGTTTCACGACTTGAAAAAATGACGATCAACCGGACTTTGCTGCTGGCCGCGGCGCTGCCTGTGTGCTGGGCGGGAGACGCTCGCGCCGTCGACTTCAGCGCCAGCGGGCGCATCGGTTTCGGCCTGACGGTGCGGACCGAGGCGGCCAATCCCCTGATGCTGGTGCCGTACAACGCCCAGGCCATGGGCCTGGAAGGCCTGGCAGTGAGCGGACAGAATACCGACGACGCCAATAACAACTATCGCAAGGGCGATACGGTCAGCCGCGTGCTGAAGGGCTACCTCGATGTGCGTGCCAGCGCCGGCAGCGCCAGCGCCCTGGTGCGCGTGAAAGCGTGGAACGATTTCGCCTTGCGCGACGACCGGCGCCCATGGGGCAACAACCCGAACGGCTACACGCCCGACACGCCGCTGAGCGATGCCGGCGCGGGCCGGCTGGGGCGCTTTTCCGGCATCGCCCTGGCCGACGCCTATGTGCAGGACACGCTGGCACTGGGCGATGCGCGGCTGTTCGTGCGCGCCGGCCGCCAGACGCTCAGCTGGGGCGAACGTTCCAGCGTCGGCGGTGGCCTGGCCGTGCTCAATCCGCTGGACTTGCCCGCGCTGCACCGTCCGGGCGCGGTGGCGGCGGAATTCCGGGTGCCGCAGCCGATGCTGTTCGCGCGGCTGGAAGCCGGCAAGACGGGGCTGGCCCTGGAAGGCTATTACCAGACCGGCTTTCAGCCATCGACGCTGGACATGTGCGGCACTTTCTGGGCCCCCACCGATTACCTGGCCGACGGCTGCACTCGGGCCTACGTGGGCAGCGCTGCGGCCAACGACCGGGTGCGCCTGCGCAACGGTGCCTACATCAAGCGCATCGACAGTCCGGTTGCGGTCGACGGCGCCCAGTTCGGCCTGGGGGTGGTATGGAAGTCCAGCGCTCCGGGTACCGAAGTGGGGCTGTACCGCGCGCGCTATCACTCGGCCGTGCCGATACCCGGCCTGCGCAAGGCCGGCCGGGCTGGCCCCGGCGTGATCCCGGGCGACCCGGACGGTCTCAATCTGGCCTACTTCGGGGAGTATCCGCGCGGGATCGATCTGTATGCGGTGAGCGCCGTGCACCGGGCCGGCTCGCTGACCTGGTCGGGCGAGCTGGCCTACCGCCCCAACCAGCCGGTGCAGTTGCCGCCATCGGACGTGCTGACGCCGTTCCTGAGCCCCGCCTCGGCGGCGCTGCTGCGCGCCGACGCCAGTGCGGTGCCGCTGGGCGGGCTGTTTCACGGCTACGACCGCTTCCGGACCATGCAACTGCAGATGGCGCTGCACAAGGAGTTCGGCCTGGTCGCGGGCAGCACGGTCAGCGGCGGCGCGGAACTGGTGCTCAAGCACGTGGCGGGGCTGCCCGATCCGGCCGTGCGCCGGTATGGCCGCGCCGATGTCTACGGGCCGGGGCCGATCGCCGGCGTGTGCAATGCCAGTCCCGCCGCCGCGGCGCGCCAGTGCAGCCTCGACGGGTACGTCACGCCGACCGCGCTGGCCTACCGCCTGCGGCTGGAGGCGCGCTGGCGCGACGTCTTGCCGCGGCTCGGTGTGAGCGCCAGCGCCGTCTTCACGCACGACGTCAAAGGCTGGGCGTACGACTTCCTGATCAACCAGGGCCGGCGCAGCCTGAACCTCGGCCTGCAACTGCGCTACCGCGAGCGCTACTTTGCCGAACTGGCCTACGTGCCGGTATGGGGCGGCACCTACAACCACCAGGCGGACCGCGATTACATGACCGTCACGGCCGGCCTGACGTTCTGATTGCGCGCACCCTGGCGGTGCATGGCGGCGATAATGGTGCGCCCGCGCCCTTCGTTTGTGCGCGGCATGCGCCAATCAGGTGCTGCATACTGGCACATATCATGCTAACTTGTCAGGCATGCCCGATTGCCCACGCTCGCACCGCGTTCCCACTGCCGCCTGGCAGGCCAGCCTGCGCCTGCGCTTTACCGACGATGCCGGCACCACCCGGCTGACCGAACGCGCCCATAGCGGACCGCTGCGGGTGCAAAAGCCGCTGTACCCGGAAGGCGCGCGCATCTGCCATGCCATCGTGGTGCATCCGCCCGGCGGCGTGGTCGGCGGCGATGAACTGTGCGTCGATGCCGCGGCCGGCGACGCGGCGCACGCCTTTCTGACCGCGCCCGGCGCGACCAAGTGGTACCGTGCCAACGGACGGGTGTCGCGCCAGCGCCTGCTGCTGTCGGCCGGCGCCGGCGCGGCCATCGAATGGATGCCGCAGGAGAGCATTTTCTTCAACGGCGCGCAGGTCGAACTCGACCAGGATATCGACCTCGCGCCTGATGCCAGTTTCATCGGCTGCGACATCGTCTGCCTGGGCCGGCGCGCCTCCGGCGAACGTTTTGAGAACGGCAGCATCGGCCAGCGTCTGCGCATCCGCCGCGGCGGCAAGTTGATCTGGTGGGAGCAGGGCCGCATCACGGCCGGCGGCGCCATGATGGGCAGCCCGCTGGGCCTGGACGGCGCCAGCGTGTGCGCGACCCTGATCGGCGTGGGCAAGCCGGTGCCGCCCGCGCTGCAGGCGGCCATGCGCGCGGCCGACCCGCACCTGGCGCTCAGCCAGGTCAAGTCGGTGTTCGTGGCGCGCTATCTGTGCGACGATAGCGAAACCGCGCGCCGGGCCATCGTCGCGGTATGGCAGGCGCTGCGCCCGCACCTGCTGGGCTGCGCCGCACCGGTTCCGCGTATCTGGAACACTTGACCAACCCTTAGCGACCATTCCATGGACCTGACACCCCGCGAAAAAGACAAGCTGCTGATCTTTACCGCCGCACTGCTGGCCGAACGCCGGCTGGCGCGCGGCCTGAAACTGAACTATCCGGAAGCCGTGGCCCTGATCAGCGCGGCCATCATGGAAGGCGCGCGCGACGGCAGGAGCGTGGCCGAGCTGATGTCCGACGGCGCCAAAATCCTCACCCGCGCCGACGTCATGGAGGGCATCCCCGAAATGATCCCTGACATCCAGGTCGAAGCGACCTTTCCGGACGGCTCCAAGCTCGTCACCGTTCACAATCCCATCCCCTGAAGGAAAGCGCATGATCCCGGGTGAATATTTGCTGGAGGATGGCGACATCGCCATCAATGCAGGACGCGCCACGCGCACCATGGTGGTGGCCAACAGCGGCGACCGGCCGGTGCAGGTCGGCTCGCACTTCCACTTTTTCGAAGTCAATACCGCGCTCAAGTTCGCGCGCAGCGACGCCATCGGCATGCGCCTGAACATTGCGGCCGGCACCGCGGTGCGGTTCGAACCGGGCCAGCAGCGCACGGTCGAACTGGTCGCGCTCGACGGCGCGCGCATGGTGTACGGCTTCAACGGCCTGGTGATGGGCGAACTGCCGCCGCACGGAGGGAAATGATGCCGACAATTTCGCGCCGCGCCTATGCCGACATGTTCGGCCCCACGCTTGGTGACCGCATCCGCCTGGCCGACACCGAACTGTTCATCGAAATCGAACGCGATTACGCCATCTACGGCGAAGAGGTCAAGTTCGGCGGCGGTAAAGTCATCCGCGACGGCATGGGCCAGTCGCAGCGGCTGCATGCCGAGGTGATGGACACGGTGATCACCAACGCCGTCATCGTCGACCACTGGGGCATCGTCAAAGCCGACATCGGCCTGAAAGACGGCCGCATCGCCGCCATCGGAAAAGCCGGCAACCCCGACATCCAGCCCGGCGTGACGATGGCCATCGGCGGCGCCACCGAAATCATCGCCGGCGAAGGCATGATCGTCACCGCCGGCGGGGTCGACACCCACATCCACTTCATTTGCCCGCAGCAGATCGAGGAAGCCCTGATGAGCGGCGTGACCACCATGATGGGCGGCGGCACCGGGCCGGCGGTCGGCACCGCGGCCACCACCTGCACGCCGGGGCCATGGCATATCCATTCGATGCTGGCGGCGGCCGACGCCTTCCCGATGAACCTCGGCTTCATGGGCAAGGGCAACGTCAGCCAGCCAGGCCCGCTGGAAGAGCAGATCGCCGCCGGCGCCATCGGCCTGAAGCTGCATGAAGACTGGGGCAGCACGCCGCAAGCCATCGATACCTGCCTGGAAGTGGCCGAACGCATGGACGTGCAGGTGGCGCTGCACTCGGACACGCTCAACGAAGGCGGCTTCCTGGAAGCGACCCTGGCGGCGTTCAAGGACCGCACCATCCACACCTTCCACACCGAAGGCGCGGGCGGCGGCCATGCGCCGGACATCATCGCGGCGGTGGGCGAAGACAATGTGCTGCCGTCCTCGACCAACCCGACCCGCCCGTTCACCGTCAACACGCTCGACGAGCACCTGGACATGCTGATGGTCTGCCATCACCTCGACCCGGCCATTGCCGAGGACGTGGCGTTCGCCGAATCGCGCATCCGCCGCGAAACCATCGCCGCCGAGGACATCCTGCACGACCTGGGTGCGATTTCGATGATGTCCTCCGACTCACAGGCCATGGGGCGGGTGGGCGAAGTGATCATGCGCACCTGGCAGACCGCCCACAAGATGAAGGTGCAGCGCGGCCCGCTCGCGCCCGACACTGCGCGCAGCGACAACTTCCGCGTCAAGCGCTACATTGCCAAGTACACCATCAACCCGGCCATCACCCACGGCATCTCGCACGTGGTCGGCTCGCTGGAAGTGGGCAAGATCGCCGACATCGTTTTGTGGAAACCGGCCTTCTTCGGCGTCAAGCCGTCGATGATCCTCAAGGGCGGCATGATCGCCGCGGCCCAGATGGGCGACCCGAACGCCTCGATTCCGACCCCGCAGCCGGTGCATTACCGGATGATGTTCGGCGCCTTCGGCGGCGGCCTGAAGAAGTCCTTCACGTTCGTGTCGCAGGCGGCGTTCGACGCCGGCATCGGCGCGAGGCTGGGACTGTCCAAGACCCTGATACCGGTCCGCGCCACGCGCGGCCTGAAAAAGCGCGACATGATCCATAACGGCGCCACGCCGCGCATGGAAGTCGATCCCGAAACCTATGAAGTGCGCGCCGACGGCGAGCTGCTGGTCTGCGAAGCGGCCGCCGTGCTGCCGATGGCGCAGCGCTATTTCCTGTTCTGAGGACCCATGCTGACACTGCACACCAAACTGGCCAGCGCCGCCAGCATCGACGGCGAACTGGTTTTGCCCTATGACCAGCGCGAGCGCTGCCGCCTGCGCGCGCGCCTGACCAGCGGCGAAGAGGTCGCGCTGTTTACCGTGCGCGGCACCGTGCTGCGCGACGGCGACCTGCTGACCGGCGAAGACAAGCGCGTGATCCGCGTGACGGCGGCGGCCGAACCGGTCTACGCGGTCCACTGCAAGGACGGGCACATGCTGGCGCGCTGCGCCTTCCACCTCGGCAACCGCCACACCCAGACCCAGATCGGCGACGGCTTCCTGCGCATTCGCGTCGACCCTGTGCTGCGCGAGATGGTCGAAGGGCTGGGCGCCACCGTCATCGAGGAAAGCGCCACGTTCGAACCCGAATCGGGCGCCTACTCGGGTGCGGGGCACAGCCACCGCGACGACGGCAACCTGCTGGCGCCGGTCCCGCTGCGCCAGAAAATTCACCGGCCGGGCGACGCGGCCAGCACATGAACGCGGCCGCCTTGCTGCACCTGCTGCAGTTCGCCAGCCCGGCCTTGCCGATCGGCGGCTACAGCTATTCGCAGGGACTGGAAGCGGCGTTGGAGTCCGGCCTGGTGCGCGACGCCGACAGCGCGCGCGCCTGGATCGTGCGCTACCTGCACGAAGTCGTCGCGCAATGGGACGCGCCGCTGTTCTGGCGCTTGCTCAAGGCCTTCGAGGCGCGCGACGACGCCTCCATCGCCCTGTGGAGCGAGCGTTTCCTGGCCTCGCGCGACAGCGCCGAGTTCCGCGCCGAGACGGTCCAGATGGGTTACTCGCTGACCCGCCTGATCGCCGAACTGGGCGTGGCCGAGGTGGCGCCGCTGGGCGAGGAAGTGTCGCTCCCGGCGGCATTCGCCTGCGCCGTCAGCGCGCTCGGCATCGGCCACGACGAAGCGCTGCTGGCCATGCTGTTCTCGTGGGTGGAGAATCAGGTGCTGGTGTGTGTCAAGTCGGTGCCGCTGGGGCAGGTGGCCGGTCAGCGCATTCTGCTGTCGCTGCGCCCCGAGCTGGAACGGGCGGCCGAACGGGCGCGCAGCATCCAGGATGAAGAGATGAGCAACTGGTCGCCGGGGCTGTCGATCCTGTCGATGCGCCACGAAGTGCAAAACGGGCGGATCTACCGCTCCTGAACCGAAACGAAAGAGAACAGAACATGACATCGAACCCACTGCGCGTCGGCATCGGCGGACCGGTAGGCTCCGGCAAGACGGCCCTGTGCGAAATGCTGTGCAAGGCCATGCGCGACGCCTACGATATGGCCGTCATCACCAACGACATCTACACGCGCGAAGACATGGAAATCCTGCTGCGCGCGAACGCGCTGCCGCCGGAGCGGCTGATGGGCGTGGAAACCGGCGGCTGCCCGCATACGGCCATCCGCGAGGACGCCTCGATCAACCTGGAAGCCATCGCCCGCATGCAGGCCGATTTCCCCGACCTGGACCTGATCCTGATCGAATCCGGCGGCGACAATCTGGCGGCCACCTTCAGCCCGGAACTGTCGGACCTGACCCTGTACGTGATCGATGTGGCCGGCGGCGAAAAGATCCCGCGCAAGGGCGGGCCGGGCATCACCCGGTCGGATCTCCTGATCATCAACAAGACCGACCTGGCGCCGCACGTGGGCGCCAACCTGGACATCATGGCGCAGGACGCCAGGCGTCAGCGCGGCGAGCGGCCGTTCGTATTCACCAACCTGCGCAGCGGCGAAGGCGTGGCCGAAGTGATGGCTTTCATCCGCAGGCAGGGACTGCTGGACGCGTAAGATGGCCTCAAGCCTGCCTGCCGGTGTCGTCCAGCTGGGCCGGTGCCAGCGTGATCGGCGCCGCCATGGCGGGGTGCAGGCCTGCGCGGCCTTCGTAGACTTGCGCGATGGCGGCCATGTCGGCGGCCGCGTCGCCGGACAGGCGCAGGCTGTCGACCATGCCCAGTTCCTTGCTGGCGTAGTCGATGTACACCAGCACCAGCGGCACCTTGGCGGCGAGCGCGAGGTGATAGAAGCCGCTGCGCCAGTGCGGGCGATAGCCGCGCGTGCCTTCCGGCGTGATCGCCAGCCAGCACCAGTCGGACGCATGGATCTGTTCGGCCAGGCGCGCGGTGGCCCCGGTCGGGGCGCCGCGTTCGACCGGCATGCCGCCGAGATAGCGCATGATGCCGCCGAGCGGGCCCTTGAACAGCGACTCCTTGCCGATCCAGCGAAACGGCAGGCCGAGCGCCCATTTGCCGAGCAGGCCGACGCAGAAATCCCAGTTGGAAGTGTGCGGGTAGACCACGACGATGCCGTGCGGACCGGGCAGGGGTTTGTAGCGCATGGTCCAGCCCAGCAGATGCAGCGCGCGCAGGGCCAGTCGTTGACGTCGATGGGGCAGAATGGCGGGCCGTAGCTCGTAAGGGCTCATGGTGGCTCCCGGTTTTTTCGTGTTACCGCCATTTTATGAGATTCATACTGCTGCACGGAAAATTAGATTGATATGTGGGAAAATCGAGACGGAATATTAACAAGGAGAGCACAATGACTACCCCGGAAGCGAATGTTGATTTTTTAATCATGCGCACCTTCGACGCGCCGCGCGAACTGGTGTTCAAGACGATGGTCGAGAAGGAGCATCTGCAGAAATGGTGGGGGCCGCAGGGCTGCACCATTGATGTGCTGCGCCACGAGGCGGTGCCCGGTGGGGTGTTCCACTACCTGATGAAATTCGGGCCGGGCGCCGAGATGTACGGGCGCTTCGATTTCCGCGAGATTCAGGCGCCTGAAAAGCTCGTCTTCGTCAACGGCTTCGCCGATGAGCAAGGCGAGCGTATCCACTACGCGCTGAGTCCGACCTGGCCGCTGGAAGTGCTCAATACGGTCGTGCTGCGCGCGCTGGAGGGCAAGACGCAGATGACCTTGCACTCCGCGCCGATCAACGCCAGCGAAATCGAGCGGCAGACCTTCAAGGCCGGGCACGCGTCGATGCAGCAGGGCTTTGGCGGGATGTATGACGTGTACGAGCAGTATCTCGCCGCGCTCTGATCTGTCGTTCCCGCGAAACGCGGGAACCCATGCCGAGCGACCGAAGATGGTCGGGAAGGCGGCTAATCGGCCAGCTCGGGATAATCCGTATAGCCTTCAGCCGCACCGCCGTAGAACGATTCCGGCCGTGCGGGATTAAGCCCGGCGCCATGTTTGAGGCGTTTCGGCAGGTCGGGATTGGCGATGAACCACTTCCCGAACGCCACCGCATCGGCCTCGCCGGCACTGATCAGCTGCTCGGCGATCTCGCGCGTCATCTTCTCGTTGGCGATATACACGCCGCCGAATTCCTTCTTCAGATACGGCCCCAGGCGGCCCTCGCCCACGCCTTCGCGCACGCAGAGGAAGGCGATGCCGCGCCTGCCCAGTTCGCGCGCCACGTAGCCGAAGGTGGCCTTCGGATCCGAGTCGCCCATGTCGTGCGAATCGCCGCGCGGGGCCAGGTGCATGCCGACCCGTCCCTTGCCCCACACATCGATACACGCGTCGGTGATCTCCAGCAGCAGGCGTGCGCGGTTTTCAATCGACCCCCCATACGCGTCGGTGCGCTGGTTGGTGCTGTCCTGCAGGAACTGGTCGATCAGGTAGCCGTTCGCGCCGTGCACCTCCACGCCGTCGAAGCCGGCCCGTTTGGCGTTCTCCGCGCCCGTGCGGAAGGCCGCCACCACATCGGCGATCTCGCCCAGCTCCAGCGCGCGCGGCACCGGATAATCGCGCAGAGGACGCAGCAGGCTGACATGGCCTTTGGCCGCGATCGCGCTCGGCGCCACCGGCGCCGCGCCGTTCAGGAACGACGGGTCCGAAATGCGCCCCACGTGCCACAGCTGCAGCACGATGGTGCCGCCGGCCTGGTGGACGGCACGGGTCACCTTCTTCCAGCCCTCGACCTGCTCGTCGGACCAGATGCCCGGCGTGTCGGCGTAGCCCACGCCGTGCGGCGTGACGGCAGTCGCTTCGGACAGGATCATGCCGGCGCTGGCGCGCTGCACGTAGTACTCGGCCATGAGTTCGTTCGGCACGCGGTCGCCGCCGATGGCGCGGGCGCGGGTGAGCGGGGCCATCATGATCCGGTGTTTCAGCGTGAGATCGCCGACGGTGATGGGGTCGAAAAGTGTCGTCATGGCTGGATTCCTTCCTTGTTGTGATGGAATCATTATATTGATGCCGTACATGATGATAAATAGCGTCTCATCCATTACACTTTCAACTCCATGTAACAAATGGGTGGAAAATGCGGCGCCAATTCGACGATATATTGCTCGGCAGCATAGAGCTGTTCTGCCTGGCTGCGGAACTGAAGAGTTTTACGGCGGCGGCGGTGGAGGCGGGCGTGACGCCGGCCGCGGTCAGCCGCTCGGTAGCGCGGCTGGAAGAACGCCTGGGAGTGCGCCTGTTCGTGCGCACCACGCGCCAGATCCGGCTGACCGAGGCCGGCCAGACCTATTACGACCAATGCCGCGAAGCGCTCGGCCGGCTGGTGGAGGCCGAGCGCGAGATCACCGGCCAACAGGCCGAGCCGAGTGGCACCTTGCGCATCAGCGTGCCGACCTCGTATGGACACTACCGGGTGCTGCCGCTGCTGCCCGGCTACCGCGCGCTGCATCCGCAGGTGAAGGTGGAGATCCACCTGAGTAACCGGAACATCGACTTCGCCGACGAAGGCTACGATCTGTCGATCCGCGTGCGTCCGCCGGCCGAATCGAACCTCATCGGGCGCAAGCTGGAAGACGCCGAAGTGGTGCTGGTGGCGGCGCCGGCCTACCTGAAGGCGCGCGGAGTTCCCGCCCAGCTCGCCGATCTGGCCGGTCACGACTGTATCCTGTTCGAGCTGCCCAGCAGCGGGCGCCGCGTCGACTGGATATTCAGGGAGAACGGCGCGGAGATCGACGTGCCGGTGGCGGGAAACTATACCGTCACCGACGACGTGCTTGGGTGCGTGACGCTGGCGCGCCATGGCGCCGGCCTGGTGCACACCTTCCGTTTCATCGTCGAGGCCGACCTGCGCAGCGGCGCCCTGGTGGAACTGCTGCCGCATATGGGCGGACGTTCCCGCCCAATCACGCTGCTGTATCCGTCGAGCCGGCACGTTCCCCTGCGGGTGCGCAGTTTCGTCGACTTCCTGGTGGCGAATCTGGGCAGAGGCGATGTTATACTCGGCGCCCCAACTTGACGGCGACACCGGACACCATGGCATGGCTCACCATCTCGGTCATCGATTCCCACACCGGCGGCGAGCCGACCCGCCTGGTGATCGGCGGCGGCCCGGATCTGGGCGGTGGACCGCTGGCGCAGCGGGTCGAACGCTTTCGCGCCGGCTTCGACCATGTCCGTTCCGGCCTCGTGTGCGAGCCGCGCGGCTCCGATGTGCTGGTGGGCGCGCTGCTGTGCGAGCCGCATGCGCCCGCCTGCGCCGCCGGGGTGATCTTCTTCAATAACGTCGGTTACCTGGGCATGTGCGGCCACGGCACCATCGGGCTGGTCGCCTCGCTGGCCTTCATGGGGCGCATCGGGCCCGGCATGCACCGCATCGATACCCCGGTCGGCGTGGTCGAGGCCGAGCTGCACCTTGACGGCAGCGTCACGGTGAACAACGTGCCCTCGTACCGCGCCAGGAGCGGCGTGAGCGTCGACGTACCGGGCCACGGCCGCGTCACAGGCGACGTGGCCTGGGGCGGCAACTGGTTTTATCTGGTGTCCGGTCACGGCTTCGACCTGCGCGCCGGCCAGGTCGACGTGCTGACCGGATTTGCCGCGCGCGTGGCCGCAGCGCTGGAACAAGCCGGCATCCGCGGCGACGATGGCGCGGTCATCGACCACATCGAACTGTTCGGCCCTTCGCGTAGCGGCAACGACAGCCAAAGCTTCGTGCTCTGTCCCGGCAAGGCCTACGACCGTTCGCCCTGCGGCACCGGCACCAGCGCCAAGCTGGCCTGCCTTGCCGCCGACGGCAAGCTGGCCGAGGGCGCGCTGTGGCGGCAGGAGAGCATCATCGGCAGCGTGTTCGAGGCGTGGTACCGGCGCGACGGCGCGCGCATCCTGCCCAGCATCCGCGGGCGGGCATGGATCAGTGCCCGGGCCGAGCTGGTGTTCGACGACAGCGATCCGTTTGCCGCCGGTATCGTCAGTGGCTGAAACGCGGGTTCGGACGGGTCATGTAGTACCACTCATGGCCGGCGCGCGCTTCGGCATCCGGAAACAGAATGCGGCCGTCGAATTCGGCCAGTACCGGCGTGCCGTCTTCGCGGGTGCCGATCCGCTCGCCCTGCGACACCGGATCGAAGCTCGACCAGGAACGCTCGAACCTGTCGCCGTCGAACTGCTTGTCGTACACCGCCACCATCGACAGCGCCTCCATCCGGTCCGGCGCAACCGGCTGCGGCGCGGGCGCGTCGATCAGGCCCAGGTGCGCCAGGGTATTCATGACGGCCCGGTAGGCAACACCTGGTGCGGCCGGGTCCTGGTGCTGGCCGCATTCGAGCGTGAGCGCGTAACCTCCGGTCGAGCGCATGTATTCGGTGGTGCCGACGCCGTACCTGACCACCTTGTCCAGCTGCGACGAATCGGCTGATTGCATGCGCCGCCGCACCCCGAGCGCGTAGGTCGAGAGCCAGCCTTCCACGAAGCGCCGCACCCCCAGGCGCCGGGCCAGCGCCCGTTCGCTGGCCGCATGCGCGAATGCTTCCAGCGGGCCGGGATTGTCGCGCGGGCCGACCATGACGAACGGTTCGCCCTGCGCGGTGAAGGAATGCAGGTCGAGCAGCACGTCGTGCCGCGCCAGCAAGGGACATAGCCAGTTGGCCACGCGGTCTTCGAAATCCTGCGGCGCCACATTCGGCAACAGGCTGCGGTTCAGGTTACGTTCGCCGCCGCGCCGGCCCAGCCGGTAAGCCAGCGGATTGGTCACCGGAACGAAGGTCACGCTGCCGCGGGCGATCAGCAGACGCCCGGCATCGAGTTCGGCGCAGATACGCAGGATCGCCTGGGTACCGCAGGTCTCGTTGCCATGCACGGCGCCGGTGACGATCAGGCGCGGCCCGGATTCCAGGCCGGCGTACTCGATGGATTTGAAGTGGGTCTGATGCATAGCCCGGGGCGGCGAGTGGGGATGATCCGATTTTAACGCCATTCTCTGGCGTATATGCCGTGTGCGTGGCATCATCGCCACTTTGCCCATGATCCGCAACCCTGGCCTCGATACCCTGCGCGCACTGGCGATCATCCTGGTGGTGCTGCACCATTACGTTCTGTTTGTCAGCCACGAGAGCACGTTCGGCGCCATCGGCGATGTCGGCTGGATCGGTGTGGACCTGTTTTTCGCGCTGTCGGGTTACCTGATCGGCAACCAGATCTTCGCCGCCATGCGCCGGCCCGAGGGACTGCACCTCGGGCGCTTTTATGCGCGCCGCCTGCTGCGTACCTTACCCAACTTTTACGTGGTGCTGGCCCTGTACGCGGCCTGGCCCTGGTTCCGCGCCGGGCTGGAGCTGCCGCCGCTGTGGCGCTTCCTGACCTTCACGCAGAATATCAACCTGGCCCCGGGCACCGCGTTCTCGCACGCCTGGTCACTGTGCATCGAGGAGCAGTTTTATCTTGTGCTGCCTGCCGCGGCGCTGCTGCTGAAACCGGGCCGGCGTTCGCCGCGCTGGAGCTGGGCAGGCATCGTGCTCGTCGTCGCGGGCGGCCTGCTGGCACGCGCCTGGCTGTGGAACAATGAGACGGACGCCCATCACTACTTCCGCTTCATCTATTACTCATCCCTGTGCCGGCTCGATGAGCTCGTGGCGGGAGTGGCGCTGGCCCTGATGCGCAATCACCATCCGTTGGCGTGGCGCCGTCTGACGGCGCACGGCAACGTGGCGTTGGCGCTCGGCCTGGCGGTGATGCTGCCGACCTGCTGGTGGTTCCTTGACAACCGCCTGGCCGCTTCGGTGACGCTGTTCGGCTATCCCTTGCTGGCGCTGGGGTTCGCGCTGCTGATCCTGGCGGCCCTGAGCGAGCGGTCGATCCTGCGGCGCGTCGAAGTGCCGGGCGCGCGCCATCTGGCGCTGTGGTCGTTCGCCATCTACCTGATCCACAAGCAGGTCGGCATTCTGGGTGGCGCGGCGCTCGACGGCCGGGGCATCACGCCCGACAGCGTTGGCGCCATCGTGGCGCTGATGGCCTTGTCGGTGCTGTGCGGCTGGCTGCTGTACCGCTGCGTGGAACTGCCCTTCATGGCACTGCGCGAACGCTTCGTGCCGATGGTTTCACGCGTCGATGACGCCAAAGGCTGACGGTTCCGCCTGCAAAAAGGCGATGACGGCGCGCGCATCGCCGTCGCTGCCGGCGATCGCGCGGCGCAGGCCCGGCACCGCTTCCAGGGTGTGCGGGCTGCGGTAGGCCTCGATCAGCAGGGCCACCAGGTCGGCCGGGTTGCCGCATGCGCGGCGCATGCGCGTTTCGATCACCGACAGCAGCGCGCGCTGCATGCGCGGGGTCGGGTTGCTGATGTGGCCGAAAATGAGCGGGGTGTTGGCGATCGACTCGCACAGCGAGCGCTCGATCTGTTCCGGCTTGAGGTCGGAGGCGATGTCGAAATAGGCCGGGTTCCAGCGCGTGCGCGCGTACGGATGGCCGGCCGGGAAGGAGTCGACCGTCTCGAAGCCGCAGACGCGGCTGAGGTAGGCGATCGAATGGTGCAAGGTCGAGAGCAGGGGCATCGCGCTAGTGTAGCGCAAGCGCCGCCCCTGCGCCGGCATCAGGCCACGGCGGCGTCGATGTCGGCGTCGGCTTGCGCCTGGGCCTTGGCCACCGCGTCCGGACCCATGCCCATGCCTTCGGCGTAGACGAACGTCACGTCGGTCATGCCCAGGAAGTTGAGCAGCACTTGCAGGTGCGGTACCTGGGTATCGGTCGCGCCGCCGCGGTGGATGCCGCCGCGCGAGACCGCCACGTAGACCTTCTTCCCGGTCAGCAGACCCACCGGGCCGGTGGCGGTGTAGTTGAAGGTGACGCCGGCACGGGCGATGGCGTCGAACCAGCTTTTCAGCTGCACGGTCATGCCGAAGTTGTACATCGGCGCGCCGATCACCAGCACGTCGGCCGCCTGCACCTGCGCGATCAGCGCGTCGTCCAGCGCCACGCGTGCCTTCTGCGCGGCAGAGCGCTGGTCGGCCGGGGTGAACAGTGCGCCAAGGGTGGCTTCGTCCAGCACCGGGTGCGGAGCGGCGGCCAGATCGCGGCGGCTCACCTGGGCGTCGGGCGTGGCGGCGAGCAGCCTGGCGACGATGGCATCGGCCATGCGGGTCGATTCGGAACCTTGGCTACGGGCGCTGGAATTAATTTGCAGGATGTTCATGTTGTGGTCCTCTCGACGGTTTGAGCTGCGATGTGGACACTTTACTCGTTCCAAAATCCATGCGGAAGGCGTTAAAATGGATAACATTATTCGCCTGATGGGACAATC
>CAMLIL010000078.1 GCA_946480015.1 uncultured Oxalobacteraceae bacterium
AGAACAGCATGGTTTCAGTCCGACTTCCCGATGGTTCCGAGCGCCAGTTCGACGGTCCTGTCACCGTAGCGCAAGTGGCTGCCAGCATCGGCACCGGCCTGGCCAAGGCGGCGCTGGCCGGCAAGGTCGATGGCAAGGTGGTCGATACCTCGCACCTGATCGAGCAGAATGCCGATCTGGCCATCATCACCGACAAGGACCCGGAAGGCCTGGACGTCATTCGTCACTCGACCGCGCACTTGCTGGCCTATGCCGTCAAGGAACTGTTCCCGGATGCGCAGGTCACCATCGGCCCGGTCATCGAAAACGGCTTTTATTACGACTTCTCGTACAAGCGCCCGTTCACGCCGGATGACCTGGCCGCCATCGAAAAGAAGATGACGGAATTGGCCAAGAAGGATGAGAAGGTCACCCGTACGGTGCTGCCGCGCGATGAGGCTGTTGCGTACTTTAAATCGATCGGCGAACACTATAAAGCGGAAATCATTGCCTCGATTCCCGCCAATGAAGACGTGTCGCTGTATGCCGAAGGCGGTTTCATCGACCTGTGCCGCGGCCCGCACGTGCCCTCGACCGGCAAGCTGAAAGTGTTCAAGCTGATGAAGCTGGCCGGCGCTTACTGGCGCGGCGATTCGAAGAATGAAATGCTGCAGCGTGTGTACGGCACCGCCTGGGCCAGGAAGGAAGATCAGGAACTGTATCTGCACAACCTGGAAGAGGCGGAAAAGCGCGATCACCGCAAACTGGGTAAACAGCTGGACTTTTTCCATTTCCAGGACGAAGCGCCGGGCTTGATCTTCTGGCATCCGAAAGGCTGGACGGTCTGGCAACAGGTCGAGCAGTACATGCGCAACAAGTATCAGGTCAATGGCTACCAGGAAGTGAAGGCGCCGCAAATTCTCGACAGCAGCCTGTGGGGCAAGACAGGTCACTGGGATAACTATCGCGAAAACATGTTCGTGACGGAATCCGAAAACCGTTCCTACGCGTTGAAGCCGATGAATTGCCCTGGCCATGTGCAAATCTTTAACAGCGGCATGCGCAGCTACCGCGACCTGCCGCTGCGCTACGGCGAATTCGGCCAGTGCCACCGCAACGAGCCGTCCGGGGCGCTGCACGGCATCATGCGCGTGCGTGGCTTCACCCAGGACGACGGCCACATTTTCTGCACCGAGGAGCAGATCGAGCCGGAAGTGGTGGCCTTCCACAAGCAGGCGATGGAGGTGTACGCGGATTTCGATTTCACCAACATCGACGTGAAACTGGCGCTGCGTCCGGATAACCGCATCGGCACCGATGCGGTCTGGGACGAGGCGGAAGAGGCGCTGCGCTCGGGTCTGCGCGCCTGCGGCGTGAGCTGGACCGAGTTGCCGGGCGAGGGCGCGTTTTATGGCCCCAAGATCGAATATCACCTGAAGGACAGCATTGGCCGTCCATGGCAGGTCGGCACTATGCAGGTCGACTTCTTCATGCCCGAGCGCCTGGGTGCGGAATATGTGGCGGACGACAACACCCGCAAGGTGCCGGTGATGCTGCACCGCGCGATTGTGGGCTCGATGGAACGTTTCATCGGCATCCTGATCGAAAACTACGCGGGCGCGCTGCCGCTGTGGCTGGCGCCGGTGCAGGTGGAGGTGCTCAATATCTCCGATGCGCAGGCCGATTACGTGCAAGAGGTTGCGTCGAGGTTGAAAAAGGCAGGATTCCGCGTTCACGCTGATTTGCGCAACGAGAAGATTACCTATAAAATACGCGAACATTCCGTCCAAAAACTGCCTTACATTCTGGTTGTGGGCGACAAGGAGCGGGATGCCAACACTGTGGCCGTGCGCGCCCGTGGCAATGTCGATCTGGGTGTAATGTCCATCGACGCCCTGGTGGAACGCCTCAAGCACGAGGTCGATTCCAAGGCGTGACGAGATAACTCGACGCGCGGCTAATTCTTCAGACTTTAAAAGGAAACAACATAGCTACTGACAAGTCGCATCGCATCAATGGCGAAATCACGGCCCCGGAAATGCGTTTATCGGGCGTGAATAACGAGCCGCTTGGCATTGTGAGCCTGGCTGAGGCATTTCGTCTGGCCGAAGAAGCGAACGTCGATCTGGTGGAGATCGCGCCGACCGCGCAACCGCCGGTCTGCCGCCTCATGGATTACGGCAAGTTCAAATATTCGGAACAGAAGAAGGCGCACGAAGCCAAATTGAAGCAGAAAATCATCGCGGTGAAGGAAGTCAAATTCCGTCCCGGTACCGATGATGGCGACTACAATATCAAGCTGCGTAACCTGGTCAAGTTTCTGGAAGAGGGTGACAAAACCAAAATCACGCTGCGGTTCCGCGGCCGTGAAATGGCCCACCAGGACATCGGCTTCCGTATGCTGGAGCGCTTGAAAGCCGACCTCGAGCCGTATGGCCAGGTCGAGCAGTTCCCGAAGATGGAAGGCCGTCAGATGATCATGATTCTGTCGCCGAAGAAAAAGAAGTAAGCACAGCGATCGCGCTTCGGCGCCGATCCGACGGGGCGGGTGAGGTTTCTCATCCGCCTTTGTTTTTTTTTCTGTCGTTTTCCGTCGTTCTCAGGTTATAATTGCCGGCTTCTCTCTCCACGAGGGAACATATGTGAAAGCAGGCCCCTAAGAGCAGCGCAGTGCTGCCACCTGCAATCCTGCCATTGGAGCTGTCCGGACAGGACAGAACTACTATGCCAAAAATGAAGACCAAAAGCTCCGCGAAGAAGCGTTTTCGCGTGCGTCCAGGTGGTACCGTGAAGTCGGGTATGGCGTTCAAGCGTCACATCCTGACCAAAAAGACCACCAAAAACAAGCGTCAACTGCGCGGTACCCGCAACATCAATGCGTCCGACGTCACGTCCGTCATGCGCATGATGCCGTCTGCTTAATCTCACACCTAAGGAGTTACTATGCCTAGAGTAAAACGTGGGGTTACAGCTCGTGCCCGTCATAAGAAAATTCTTGTTCAAGCTAAAGGCTACCGTGGTCGCCGCAGCAAGGTATTCCGTATCGCCAAGCAAGCAGTCATGCGCGCTGGCCAGTACGCTTACCGCGACCGCCGCAACAAGAAACGCGTGTTCCGCCGCCTGTGGATCGCTCGTATCAACGCCGCTTCCCGTGAGCATGGCGTGACCTACAGCGTGTTCATGAACGGCCTGAAGAAAGCTTCGATCGAACTGGACCGTAAAGTCCTGGCCGATATGGCTGTGATGGACAAGCCGGCCTTCGCCGCGATTGTCAACACCGTCAAGGCACAGATCGCTGCCTAATCAGCAATGATCCATGCAGCGCCGCCGTCCGGTGGCGCGCAAAGAGCGGGGCAGAGGTTTAAACCTGTGCCCCGTTTTTGATTGTGGCGCGTGCGCCATCCCGCAGAGGAAAATACACCGCATGAATTCCCTGGAAGAACTCGTCGTCTCGGCGCAGGCTGACTTTCTCGCCGCCGAAGACGCTGCCGCACTGGAAAACGCCAAGGCCAGGTACTTGGGCAAGACTGGCCAGATTACCGAGCAAATGAAGGGCCTGGGCAAACTCGACCCGGATCAGAAGAAAGCCCAGGGCGCCCTGATCAACGCTGCCAAGGTGCAGATCGAGACCGCGCTGACCCAGCGCCGCGACGCGCTGGCCAATGCCCAGCTCGAAGCGCGCCTGAACGCCGAAGCGATCGATGTGACCCTGCCCGGCCGCGGCCGCTCGGTCGGCGGCATCCACCCGGTGATGCGCAGCTGGGAACGGATCGAGGAAATCTTCCGCTCGATCGGCTTCGATGTGGCCGATGGGCCGGAAATCGAAACCGACTGGACCAATTTCACGGCGCTTAACAGCCCGGAAAACCATCCGGCCCGCTCGATGCAGGACACCTTCTATATTGAAGGTAACGACAGTACCGGCAAGCCATTGCTGCTGCGTACGCATACCAGCCCCATGCAGGTGCGCTATGCGCGCACGCATACCCCGCCGATCAAGGTGATCGCGCCGGGCCGCACTTACCGGGTCGACAGCGATGCCACCCACTCGCCGATGTTCCATCAGGTCGAGGGCCTGTGGATTGCCGAAAACATCAGCTTTGCCGACCTGAAGGGTGTGTACCTCAATTTCGTCAAGGCGTTCTTCGAGACCGACGACTTGCAGGTGCGTTTCCGTCCCTCGTATTTCCCGTTCACCGAACCATCGGCCGAGATCGACATCGCCTTCGGCAGCGGTCCGCTCAAGGGGCGCTGGCTGGAAGTGTCCGGGTCGGGCCAGGTGCACCCCAGCGTGGTGCGCAACTTCGGGCTGGATCCGGAAAAGTTCATCGGCTTCGCCTTCGGCTCGGGCATCGAACGCCTGACCATGCTGCGCTACGGGATCAACGACCTGCGCCTGTTCTACGAAGGCGATCTGCGTTTCTTGAAGCAGTTCAATTAAATTCGCAAGAAAGTCAAACAACATGCAATTTTCTGAAAACTGGCTGCGTACCATGGTCGATCCGGACCTGACTTCGGAGCAGTTGTCGCACCTGCTGACCATGTCCGGCCTGGAAGTGGAAGAGGTCGACCCGGTCGCGCCGCCCTTCAACAACGTGGTGGTGGCCCAGGTGGTCGAGGTGGCCAAGCATCCGAACGCCGACCGCCTGAATGTCTGCCAGGTCGATGTCGGCACCGGCACCTTGCTCAATATCGTGTGCGGTGCGCCGAATGTGCGCGCCGGCATGAAAGCCATTTGCGCGACGGCCGGCGCGGTATTGCCGCCCGGTGCGGACGGCAAGCCTTTCGTGATCAAGGTTGGCGCGCTGCGCGGCGTGGAATCGCAGGGCATGATGTGCTCGGCCAAGGAGCTCAAGCTGTCGGAAGAAAGCAGCGGCCTGATGGAATTGCCGGCGGATGCGCCGGTGGGCCAGGACATCCGCGATTACCTGGCGCTCAACGACCTCAAGTTCACCATCAAGCTCACGCCGAACAAGGCCGACTGCCTGTCGGTGCTGGGCGTGGCACGCGAAGTGTCGGCCCTGACCGGCACGCCGCTGCGCGCACCAGGCTCGGCTCCCGTGGCCGTGAGCAGCGCCGAAGTGCTGCCGGTCACGGTTAGCGCGCCGGACCTGTGCGGGCGCTTCAGCGGCCGTATCATCCGCGGCCTGAACGCGCAGGCGGAAACCCCGGCCTGGATGCGTCAGCGCCTCGAGCGCAGCGGCCAGCGTCCGGTGTCGGCGCTGGTCGATATTTCCAACTACGTCATGCTGGAACTGGGCCGCCCGTCGCACGTGTTCGATCTGGCCAAGATCCATGGCGGCTTGAATGTGCGTTGGGGCAAGAAGGGTGAATCGCTCAAGCTGTTGAACGGCAACACCGTCGAGGTCGACGAATGGGTCGGCGTGATTGCTGACGACAAGGAAATCGAATCGCTGGCCGGCATCATGGGCGGCGATTCCACGGCCGTGTCGCTCGATACCACGGATATTTATCTGGAAGCGGCCTTCTGGTGGCCAAACAGCATCCAGGGCCGTGCGCGGCGCTACAATTTTTCCACCGATGCCGCCCATCGCTTCGAGCGCGGCGTCGATTTCGCCACGATCATCGAGCACCTCGAGCGCATCACGGCCCTGATTGTCGAGATCTGCGGAACTCCTGAGACCAAGGTCGGTCCAATCGATGACCAGGCGGTGAATCTGCCGCAGCGCGCACCGGTTGTCATGCGTACTGCACGCGCGCAAAAAGTGATCGGCGTGCCCTTGACGGACGCGGTCGTGGCGGACATTTTCACTCGCCTGGGCTTGCCATTTACGCAGCAGGAAGGTCAGTTTTCCGTGACCTCGCCGTCGTATCGTTTCGACATCGAGATCGAGGAAGACCTGATCGAAGAAGTCGCGCGCGTGTATGGCTTCGAAAATATTCCTGCCAAGCCGCCGGTGGCCGAGCACCGCATGTCTGCCGCGCCCGAAAATACCCGGTCGCTGTTCGCCGTGCGTCATCAGCTGGCCGACCTGGGGTATCAGGAAGTGGTCAACATGAGTTTTGTGGAGTCCGCATGGGAGACTGATTTCGCCGCCAACGGCGACCAGATCAAGCTGCAAAACCCGATCGCCAGCCAGTTGTCGGTGATGCGCTCGTCGCTGATCGGCAGCCTGGTCGCCAACGTGCGCTATAACCTGAACCGCAAGGCGGGCCGGGTGCGGGTGTTCGAGGTGGGCGGCGTGTTCAAGCGCAATCCACAGGCGCTGGATGGTCCGCTGTCGGTGGCCGGCTTCGACCAGCCCAAGCGGGTGGCGGGGATCGCCTACGGCCCGGCGCAGGATGAGCAGTGGGGCGTGCCGAGCCGTGCCGTCGATTATTTCGACGTCAAGGCGGATCTGGAAGCGCTGTTCGCGCCGCGCGTGGCGCGCTTTGTGAAGACCGGGCACCCGGCGCTGCATCCCGGCCGTTCGGCACAGATCGAGCTCGACGGCCAGGTGATCGGCTATCTCGGCGAGCTGCATCCGCGCTGGCTGCAAAAGTACGACTTGCCGCAGGCACCGGTGGTGTTCGAGGTGGATGCTGTTGCGTTGCAGCAACGACAAGTGCCGCACTATGCAGAGATTTCGAAGTTCCCGGGCGCCACGCGTGACCTCGCGCTGGTGGTCAAACAGACCGTCGCAGCACAAGCATTATTGGATTCTTTCACTGCCGAGTTGCAACTAAATCCGGCTGGAAAGATTGTGCAAGCCATTGTTTTATTTGATGAATATCGCGGCAAGGGCTTGGAAGCGGACGAAAAAAGCCTTGCTTTCCGCTTTAGCTTGCAAGATACTCAAACCACTTTGCAGGACGATGTGGTCGATGCCGTGATGACGGCGCTGGCCGGATCGGCCCAGCAACAGCACGGTGCGCGGCTGCGCGCATAATTGCGGCAATGGATGGGCACCTTGGTGCCCATTGTCGACTCGAAGCACGACGAAATAAGGCAGGGCTGGAAAATTAATAACAACGACGTTGATTCCGCGGTTCTTCAATCGGCACTGGCCGCCGACTTGCATCGGGCCATGCAGGTTGCGAAGGTGCGCCAGGAGGCGGAAAAGAATCTGCCGACCTTGACCAAGGCCGAGTTGGCCGAGTTGCTGTTTGAGCAAGTCGGCTTGAACAAACGCGAAGCCAAGGACATGGTCGAGACCTTCTTTGACGAAATCCGCAACGCGCTCGAACGCGGGGAGGCGGTCAAGCTGTCCGGCTTCGGCAACTTCCAGTTGCGCGACAAGCCGCAGCGGCCGGGCCGCAATCCCAAGACGGGCGAGGAAATTCCGATCACGGCGCGCCGGGTCGTGACTTTCCACGCCAGCCAGAAGCTCAAGGGCATGGTCGAAGAGACCAGTCCGCCGGCACGGGCCGCGTAAGCGGTCCGGGGGGCGTGCAGCATCTGCCCCGCAGATAGCAAGAAACGGTCGTTGACTTTACATGAGAACGGCGCACGGACGAAGATTGCGATGCGCCGGAGCGCCGAACAGCCTTTCCACCACGCACACTGCCATATAAAGCAAGCAAGTACGCCATGAACGATCGTCCGAGCAAGGCTGATCTGATAGTGCTGCCCGCGATTCCGGCCAAGCGCTATTTCACGATCGGTGAAGTCAGTGAGTTGTGCGGGGTCAAACCGCACGTACTTCGCTACTGGGAGCAGGAATTCACCCAGCTCAAACCAGTCAAACGACGTGGGAACCGCCGCTATTACCAGCACCACGAGGTACTGCTGATCCGCCGGATACGCGAATTGCTGTATGAGCAGGGCTTTACCATCAGCGGCGCCCGCAACAAACTCGATACCCGCCACGGCGAGGCCGTGGCCATTGAAGCGGAGGCGGCCGATGGGCACGAAGCTGAGGAGGTGGAAACAGTCCACCCGCAGCCGGCGCTCGATGTGGCAGTGATTCGCCAGGAACTGTCCGCCATTCTGGCGTTGTTGCGGCACGGCCGCTAACCCGCCCCCATCAATCGGGGACCGCGGTCAACCGGCGGGCCGCGTCGTTTCGCCCTGCGATGCCCACCGTACCCTTCGTACGGCGGCGCTTCTCATGCGAAACCTGGACCGCACACGACGGTTTGCCGCGGTCCCCATTCGGCGGCCCAGGTGACTTGCAGCACCGAAAGGCGGCCCCATATGCCCCGGCACCATGCCGTGCTGGCCAGGGCCAATGCATGAGCTCAAGGTTCTACAGTGTTTTGTACCGAACAGCCAGAGTGCTAGAATACTAACGCATCCGCAGTGCCGGGCCAGAACCACCGCCTCGGGCTCTTCCTATGCCAGGGAAAATTTAAGGGAAGACAATGATACGCGTTGCCATATGTGACGATCACCAGATAGTAAGAGCAGGATTTAAACAAATTTTCTCTTCGTCCTCCGATTTCGAGGTGGTGGCCGAAGGCGCAACCGGGCGTGAAGCCCTTGACATTGCACGTCGGGAAATCTGCGATGTGCTGTTGCTCGACATCGCCATGCCCGATCAAAGCGGCATCGATATCCTGCGCACGATCCGCCAGGGCCAGCCGAATCTGCCAGTGCTGATCCTGTCCGGCTACCCGGCCCAGCAGTACGCACTGAATCTGTTCAAGATGGGCGCCAATGGCTATCTGAACAAGGAATGCGAAGCGGACGAACTGAAAACCGCCGTCCGCACGGTGTACCAGGGGCGGCGTTACGTCAGTTCCACCGTCGGCGAACTGCTGGCGCAAAGTTTCGACCGCGATCCCAACACGGCGCTGCATACCGAGTTGTCGGACCGCGAATTCCAGGTGTTCCTGCGCCTGGCCAAGGGGGCGACCGTGTCCGATATCGGCGTGGCACTGTCGCTCAGTATCAAGACGGTATCGACCTACCGTACCCGCATCATGGAAAAGATGGGGCTGCAATCGAACAGCGACCTGACTTACTACGCCATGAAGAATAATCTGCTCGATTGAGCGCGCGATGCCGGCTTGGCATCCCTTCTTGACGGCTCGATAAGCCAGCGCACGATCCTGTCCGAAGCACGCCACACGATAGGCTGTGCTCGGCTGCACTGCAGCAATATGCGGTCTATAATTGCCGCCAGACTAGCTTTGCAGCGCGCAAAAGGATTCTCGGATGCATTTTTCAACTGAACCGAAGACCAAGCCGGGCGTGCCGCTGTTTACGACCTTGCTGGGACTGGTGTGTGTGCTGATTCTGGTCGTCAACGGCTGGAGCTTGTTTCACAACCTCAGCTCGCTCAAGGGGGCCAATTCGGTCCAGAGCCAGACCGCGCGCGTCAGCGACAAGATGCAATATCTGAACGTGCTGATCATGGATGCCGAAAGCAGTCTGCGCGGCTATTTCCTGTCGGGTTCGGAGGTGTATCTGGGCCCGCTGCGCACCGCAACCAGCGAGATCGACATCCAGTTCCGCGAGCTCGATACCCTGTTGGCCGACAATCCTTCCCAGCGCCGCAATCTGGCGCAACTGCGCTCGCTGGTGTATCGCAAGCTCGACAATATGAACCAGATCCTGGAGGTCTACCGCAAGGGCGGGCTGGAAGATATCGTCAAGATTGCCGCGTTTTCGGACAGCAAATCGATGCTCGACGAGATACGCCTGCAAGTGGTGATCATGGTGCAGGAACAGAACGAATTGCTGAACGCGCGCAGCGGTGTGTTCTACAAGCAATATCAGAATGCCGTGATGCTGGGCATAGGCATCAATGCGGTGGCGATTTTTGTGCTGGCACTGTTTTACCGCCTGATCCGGCGCGGCTTCCAGGCGCGCCAGGTGGCCCAGCGTGCGCTGCAGCATGCCAACGAGAATCTGGAATCCATGGTGGACTTGCGCACCGAGCAATTGTCAGTGCTGTCGCGCCACCTGATCAGTGTCAGCGAGGAAGAGAAAGCCAAGCTGGCGCGCGAACTGCATGACGAACTGGGCGCCAACCTGACCGCCATCGGCATGGATCTCAATGCCGTGGCCGACCGTTTGCGTGCCCAGTACCCGGCGCTGGCGGGCATGCTGGAACGGGCGCGCGGCACCCTGGTCGACACGGTCGAGCTGAAGCGCCGCATCGTGGAAAATCTGCGTCCCAGCCTGCTGGACAACCTCGGCCTGTCCAGCGCCATCCAGCACTATTGCGACGAGTATGCGGTCGTGACCGGACTCGATTGCGAAGCGCTGATCGAGGGCGAGGTCGACGTGGCCGGTCCAATGCAGTCGATCGCCGTGTTCCGTATCGTGCAGGAATCGCTCAACAATATCGCCAAGTATGCCCGGGCGCGCCATGTCATCGTGCATTTGTCGCGGGAAGCGGGCGGAATTGCGCTGGAAGTAAGCGATGACGGGATCGGCATCGATATCGATGCGGCCAGCAAGCCCAAGTCGCACGGCTTGCTGGGCATGCGCGAACGGGCCTTGCTGCTGGGGGGAACCTTGCGGGTTCAGCGCGGCGTCAATGACGTCGGTACCGTGGTCGAAGCATTTATTCCGGTGAATGATGCCGGCCTGCTGCCGGGGGCGATGCCCCAGACGGCAAGCGGTATGCTGGAAGTGTCGCGCATTACCCACGCTCAGGTAACACAGATGAGCCAGGCCAGCGTCAGCGGGCCACGTCCGTCAGCAGACGGTCATATTCCGTCTTTGCCACCTTGTAGCACTCACCCGCATATTCCTCAAGACCTTGACGGTCAATTACAGTGATGTTGCCACGGCGGTAAGTGATCAGGCCATCGTCCTGCAGCTTGCCGGCGGCGGCGGTGATGCTCTCGCGGCGCACGCCCAGCATGATGGAAATCAGTTCCTGGGTCACTTTCAGTTCATTGGTCGGCGAACGGTCCAGGCGGTCGAGCAGCCAGCGGCACAGCTTTTGCTCGATCGAGCTGTGACGGCCGCCGACAGCGTTTTGCGCCATCTGGGCAAACAAGGCGTTGGTGTAGCGCATCAGTAACTGGGGCAGGGCGCCGCCCTTGTTGAACGCATCGCGCAGATACTGGGTTTTCAGGCGGTAACCGTAGCCGGCGCTCTGGACCACGGCGCTGCACATGGCGCGCTCGCCCATGAACAGGGACACGCCGACCACGCCCTCATGGCCGACCACGGCGATTTCCGTGGTGGCGCCGTCTTCCATCACATACAGCAGGGAAACGATGGCGGTGGTGGGGAAATACACATTTTCCAGCTTGCTGCCGTATTCAAACAATTCTTTGCCGAACGGCAGTTGTACTAATTCCAGATGTTCGAACAGGGATTCCAAATCGGGGCGGGGGAGGGCGGCCAGGAGTTCGTTTTGCTGAGTGCCGCTATAGCTGACAACAGGTTTGGACGCAACTTTGATTTCCTGGGAACCTACAGGAATGGCCGGCGCTTTTTGTGCGGTACCACCAAGTTGGGTGTTGTTCATTTTTTTCCTCACTATCTCTAACCTACTCACGGGCGCTTCGCCGCGAACCTGGGTCAAGGTTGCCGTGCTAACCCAAGCAGCGAAGCGCGATGTGTGTACATTAAAGCCATAGTCCGTTGCCGAACATAAGATTAGCAGTCGCACCGATGTAGGCTGTATGCATCATCTCTGGTAGGCCTAGTCCTACTGGAGAAAGCCCCGCAAAACCGGGGTTGTTGGGGCGATTTCGGTCCGAAAAACACTGACTGCGCGGCTCAACCGTATGCTTTCGCGCTCCAGCCGGGCCGACTCGACGGCAGCGCTGTCGGACAAGCGGCCGTTTTCCTGCGCCATGGCACCGATGTGGGCGATGGCTTGTTCTAACTGAGCAATTTCCGCATGCTGGACATCGCCCGCCGCGGCAATCGCGCCGATGATGCGCTCGACCTCGCGCACCGCCTGCACCAGCTGGCCGATGGTGGCGCCGGCCGATTCGACCAGCGCGCCGCCGGCGACCACGGTTTGCACCGAGGTGTCGATCAGGCCGCGGATTTCCAGGGCCGCACTGGCCGAGCGCTGGGCCAGGCTGCGCACTTCGGCGGCCACGACGGCAAAGCCGCGCCCCTGTTCGCCCGCGTGCGCCGCCTCGACCGCGGCGTTGAGCGCCAGGATATTGGTTTGAAACGCGATCTCGTTGATGACATTGACGATCTCGGCCATGGTGCGCGAGCTGGAGCGGATGCTGTGCATCGTTTCGACCACTTGCCCGACCGCGGCGGCGCCCTGTTCGGCCACCCCGCAGGCGCGCTCGACCACGGCACGCCCGGCGCTGGCGTGGCCGGCGCTGCGCGCGAAGGTGGCCGACAAGGTTTGCATCGAAGCCACCGTCTGGGTCAGGGCCTGGGCTTGCGACTCGCTGTGGCGGGCCAGCACCGCGTTGCCGCCGGCAATGTCGTCGCCGGCGCTACGGATGGTGGCCGCGCCCGCGCCAATCTCGGCCACCAGCGCCACCAGCGCGCCGCTCATGGCGCCGAAGGCGTTGACCAGGTCGCCGATTTCGTCGCGCGCGCGCGATACCGGGGGCTGCGACAGGTCGCCCGCGGCGGCGCGCTGCACGGCCGCGTTCAAATGGCCGATGTCGCGCGCAAACGCCATGTACAGGCCGGTGAACAGCCAGCCGGCCGCCGCCAGGCTGGCCACGATGGCCGCCAGGGTCAGATTGCGCTGCCAGGCGGCGCGCGCGATGCGCTCGGCCAGGATGGCGTCGAGCTCGGCGGCGGCGGCATCGCCCAGGGCGGCGAGCTGGCCGGCGGCGGCGCTGGCGCCGTCGAAGAAGGCCGCGCCCGACGTTTGCTGATAGGAATTTGTCACTTCGTTGCGGACCCGGTCGAGGAAAGCCATGCCCTGCGCATACGCGCCCAGCCGCGGCGCCAGGCGCGCCTTGAGCGCCGGGCTGGCTTCGAACAGGCGCTGCAGGCGCAGCGGGGCGCGTTCGATGGCGTCGCGCGCGGCCATCGCGGCCATATTCACCTGCTGCTCCTCATCGCCTTCGAACAGGCCGCTGTCGATAAAGCTGGCGCCGCGCGCGCCGATATCGGACAG
The DNA here is from genome assembly GCA_946480015.1 of uncultured Oxalobacteraceae bacterium. The sequence goes on from CAMLIL010000078.1 coordinate 12,936, forward strand.
GCGCTCGGCCAGCTGGGGCAGCTCGTGGGCCGTCAGGCCGGCCAGTGCGGCGCTGGCCGGGCCCGGGTCAAGGTCGAGGCCGGAACGGGCCGCCACGCCATCGGACAGACGCGTCAGCGCGGCAATCAGGGCGCCGTGGGCATCCATGCTGGCGCGCGCCCCGCTGGCGCCGGCCAGGGCGGCGGCGCGGCTGCGCACCTGGTCCAGTTCGGCCCGCCCGGCGGCGGCGGCGGGGTGCGCCAGCAGCGCGGCCAGCGCGCTCGGCACGCCATTGCCCGCCGTGGCACTGGCCGGGTGCAGCCGTACCAGGCCGCGCTGGCGCTGCACCAGACGGCTCGCTTTGCCGATCTCGGCCAGGTAGGCCAGCGCCGCGCGCTCGCCGCTGGCGCCGGTGAGCGCCTGCTGCAGCTCGGCCATGAGGGCGCCGCTGATGGCCAGCAGCGGCAGCACGAACATCAGACAGACTAGAATGAACTTGGGCAGCAGGCGCAGGCCTTGCATCAGGCGGACGGCGGGAGCGAACAGGCGAGTCATGACAATCAATATTAATTTCTGAATGGAAATAATGCGCCATGAATGTGACAACGTGATGACCTAAGGAAACGACGCTTGGGATGGGCGCGTGAATTGCCGCATAATGCGGGTTCCATTAACGACGAGTGGCACGCATGCACGTATTACTGGTGGAAGACGACGCGGTGCTGGCCGACGGTCTGGCGCGCATCCTGCAGGGACAGTCGATGCTGGTCGACACGGTCGGCAACGGCAGCCTGGCCGACCAGATGCTGCAGCGCGGCACCGAGTACGCCGTGGTGGTGCTCGATATCGGCCTGCCCGGCATCGACGGCTTTGAAGTGGTGCGGCGCCTGCGCGCGCGCGGCAGCGCCGTGCCGGTGCTGCTGCTGACCGCGCGCGACGCCGTCGAAGACCGCGTGCGCGGCCTGGAGCTGGGCGCCGACGACTACCTGGTCAAGCCCTTCGCCAGCGCCGAGCTGGTGGCGCGCATCCGCGCGCTGGCGCGGCGCAGCGCCCCCAAGCCGGCCCAGTGGACGCTGGGCCGCCTGGTTTTCGATACCGGCGCCAAACGCGCCTATATCGACCAGCGTCCGCTGGAACTGTCGGCGCGCGAGTGGGCCGTGCTCGAATACCTGTTGCAGCATGTCGCCCGGGTGGTGTCCAAGCAGCAGATCATCGATGCCATCCTGCCCTACGGCGACGAGCTGACCCTCAACGCCGTGGAAGTGTATATCTCGCGCGTGCGCCTGAAAATAGCCGACGCCGGCATCAGCATCCGCACCATCCGCGGCTTTGGCTACATGCTCGAACAGAATCCATGAACAGCATCCGCTTGCGCCTGCTGAAGTGGCTGGTCGGGCCGATTCTCTTGATTAACCTCGCCGGCGCCAGCCTGATCTATCTGCTTGCCTGGCTGCCGGCCCAGCAAGCGTTCGACCAGAATCTGCAGGACGCGGCCGGTGCGCTGGCGGCGCGCCTGAGCGCCGGCCCGCGCGGCCCGCAACTGGACCTGCCGCGCCAGGCCGAGCAGGTCCTGCGCGCCGACCCCGTCGACGCCCTGTATTTCGTGGTGCGCGACCAGGCCGGCCGCGTCCTCGCCGGCGATCCCGACTTCCCCGCCATCGAGCCAGGCCCGGCCTACGATGCGCAGGTGCGCGGCGAGGCGGTGCGGGCGGCCGGACGCGCGCTGCAGGTCGGCGCGGACACCGTGCGGATCGGCGTGGCCAAGACGCTGCGCAAGCGTCAGAGCACCCGCGAGGCCATCGTGCGCGCACTGATTCTGCTGGAGAGCCTGTTCACCCTGGCGCTGGTCGGGCTGATCTGGTTTTCGGTCACCACCGGCCTGCGTCCGCTGGCGCGCATGCGCGCCGATCTCGGCCAGCGCGAGGCGGGCGACCTGGCTGCGCTGGAATCGGACGCGGTGCCGTACGAACTGGCGCCGGTGGTCAGCGCCTTCAATGATCTGCTTGCCAAGGTGCAGAGCAGCGCCCAGGCCCAGCACGATTTCCTGGCCGACGTGGCGCACCAGCTGCGCACCCCGCTGGCCGGGCTGGGACTGCAGCTGGAATGGCTGGGGCAGCGCCACGCCGGCGATGCCGACACGGTGCGGTCGGTCGGCCTGATGCTGCTGTCGAACGAACGCATGATCCGCCAGACCAATCAGTTGCTGGCGCTGGCGCGCGCCGAACCGAGCCGCTTCGAAAAGACCCGCCTCGAACAGCTCGACCTGGCCGGCCTGGTGGCGCAGTCGGTGCAGTACTTCGTCGAGGCGGCAGCGCGCAAAACCATCGATATCGGTTTCGACCTGCAGCCGGCGGTGGTGGCGGGCGAGGGCTTCCTGTTGCGCGACCTGATCGATAACCTGATCGACAACGCGGTGCGCTACACACCCGCCGGCGGCACGGTCACGGTGCGCTGCCACCGCGATGGCGCGTACGGCGTGCTGGAAGTCGAGGATTCCGGCCCGGGGATCGCCGCGGCCTTGCGCGACAAGGTATTCCAGCGTTATGTGCGGCTCGACGACAAGAGCGCCGGCAACGGCCTCGGGCTGGCGATCGTGCGCGACGTGGCCCAGGCCCATGGCGCCCAGGTCACGCTGGGCGAGGGCGCCGGCGGGCGCGGCCTGCTGGTAACGGTGCGCTTTGGAGCGGCGGCCTGATGCACGCACCGAAGCGCGTACCGGCGCGCCGCCGCGTTCTGGCGGGCGCGCTGCTGTTTTCCACCGGCGTGCATGCGCTGCTGCTGTGGCTGTCGGGGCGGGCCGGCGTTCCGCCCGCCGCGGCCCCGCTCGTGCCCAGTATCGCCGTGCGCCTGCGCGAACCGGCGCCGCCGCCTGCGGCCGCCGCGCCTGCGTTGACACCCCGGCCGCGCCCCAGCGTGCGCGCGCCGGCGCCGCTGGCCGGCTTCGGCGTCGCCATCGGCAGCGGCGAGCAGCTGGCCGACCTGAGCGAAGTGCAGCTGCGCTACGGCACCGAGCTGCCGCCCTCCGTCGAACTCAGTTTCGCGGTCCAGGGAGCGCGCAGCGGGGTGGCCACCTTGCGCTGGGAAGTCGATGCCACCGATGGCTACCGGCTGGAGTTTCGCGGACCGGGCCATGCGGCCAGCAGCAGCGGCGTGATCGGCGACAACGGCATCGCGCCGCTCGAAGCCAGCGACGAACGCAACGGCAGCACCCGCCAGACCCATTTCGACCGCGCCGCGCGCCAGCTGCGCTTTAGCGCCACGGCGCGCAGCTACCCGATGGTGGACTCGGCCCAGGACGCGCTATCGGTGCTGATGCAGCTCGCCGGCGTGGGCATGGCCAATCCCCAGCGCCTGCAGCAATCGATCGTGTTTTTCGTCGGCGGCAGCGAGGGCGCCGCCACAGTGCGCTTCGACCCGGTCGGCAGCGAACGCATCGACAGCGCCATGGGAGCGCTGGACACCGAACATCTGGTGCAGACCCAGGGCGCCGGCAAGGCGCGCCTGGACGTGTGGCTGGCGCCGGCGTATCACTGGCTGCCGGTGCAATTGCGCACCACCGCGCCGGACGGCAGCACGCTGACCCACACCGTCACGGCCATCACGCCGGGGCCGGCGCGCTAGCGGCTTACTCGCGCACGCGGCGCCAGCCGCCTTTCTGGGCGCCTTTGGTGATGGCCGGGGTGACGCCGGTGGTGATGGTGTTGCCGTCGGCCGTGGTGGTGACCATCTTCAGGGAACCCGAGGGCAGGCGCACGATGATGAAGCCGACCGCCGCCGACGTATTCGACAGGACCGCGCCGGCCAGGACGTTCTGGTTCACGTAACTGCCGGTGCACACATTGAGCGAATACGCGTTGCTGGTGCCGCCCACCGAGCACGACGACGAGGAGCTCGGAATATTGGTCACGACGTTGGCGGTGCCGCTGACGACCTTGGGATCAAGGTTGACCCGCTCGCCGCTGTTGAGATCGAAATCGACATACCAGCCCTCGCTGTTGGCGTGTCCCGGCTGGACCGTGAAGTCCACCGTGTTCGACGTGACCGCATAGCCGCCGCTGGCCGCGCTGAGGGTTTGCTTGACCATGGTGGCGCCGCGCGCGGGCACGGTGCTGCTCGTGTCCTTGACCAGGTACACCGATTGCATCGAGGTATCGGTCACGTCGGGCAGGTCGAGCAGGCGGCCGGTGCCGAACAGCACGAACTTTTCGGCCGTCTTGCTGAGCACGGCGCCGGCCGCATCCTTGACGGTCACCTCGCACAGGGTCACGTCCGGGCGGGTGGTGATGGGCTGGCTGGCGCCCGGCGCGCTCAGCAGGCTGGCGTGCACGCTACCCGGAGCGCCGCTCATATCGAAGCGCCACATCTGGCCTTTGTTGTCGCCGCCGTAGACGAAGGTGACGACCGGGTCGGTATCGGGATTGGCGGTGATCGCGGTGATCTTGGCCAGGCCCGAGGGCGTGCCGGCGTCGCCGGAACCGGTGGCGATCCGGTCGACGATGCTGCCGTTCGCCACGTCCAGCGCATACAGGTAGCCGCCGCCGCCGCCGGCCGCCACATCGTCGGTGCCGGGGATGTTGTTGTAGCCGGAAGTGACGAACACCACCCACTTGTTATTCCACATGCCGAACTGCGGATTGCCCAGGGTCAGGCCGATATCCTCGTAGCGCCTGTCCAGCGAGGCGCACACGCTGCTGTCGGCGCACACTTCCCACAGTGCTTTCGGGTTGGTCGGGTCCGTCACATCCAGCGCGTAATAACCGCGCCCGCCGGCGTTAAAGCCGGCCACCAGCACGGTTTTCCAGACGCCGCCGATCTGCACGTCGGCCACCTCGGGCGAACCATCGACGGTGAACTGGTGATTGGTGCCGTAGGTGGTGCTGGTCTGGGAATACAGCTTTTTCATGGTGACACGGGGGACATAGGCCCACATTTCCTCGCCGCTGCCGGCCTTGAAGGCGTGCAGCATGCCATCGTTGGCCGCCGCGAACACGGTGGCCTGGCGGCTTGCCCCGGCGCTCTTGAAATCGGCATAGCCGGCCATCGTGTAGCCCTTGCGCGGCTCGCGCAGATAGGCCGGTTTGGCCGAAGCGATATCGCCCAGCACGATCGGGATCGGGGTGGCCGCGGTGGATTGCGCATAGGTGCGGAAAATGCTGTCGTTGGCGTACTGCTGCTGGCCGCGCAACCAGTTGACGACGTTGTTGCCGTCGTCGACGATGAGCCTGTCGCTGGCGCTCAGGGAACTGCATTGCGGCAGGCTGAGGCATTTGTCGTCGAACCAGGATTTCTCCAGGGCCGACATGGCGCCGTACTTGAAATCCTTGAGCGTGCCGGAGCCGGTGTCGAGCATCTTGATGGTGCGGCTGTCCGTGCCGGCCGATACCTTGGTGCCCACGGTACTGGTGGTGCTCCAGTGGACGGTGTTGCCGACAATGCCGGTGACGGGATCGATCTTCTTGTCGGTCAGTTCGCCGTACCACTTCACGGTGGTGAAGGTGTCGGAAAAGATGTCATTGTCCTGCTGCGAAATATTCGGCGTCGAGGTCGCCGCGGCGGCGGCGGCGCCGATGCGCACCTGGATATTGTTCAGCGCAGCGTTCAGGCCCGACACCACTTCGTCCGGATCGGCGGCGCTGAAATACTTGCCATGGCCGTTGATGGCGGCGTGCCACAGGTCGTCCACCCTTTCCTGCACCGTGCTGCTGGAGCTGGCGGTCTGCGGGTCCGGCCACACATAGGTGCCGTTGCCGTTCCATGGGCAGCCGCTGGCGCGGGTGATGACCTTGTAAAAATCGCCGCCGACCGTCGGTGACGTGTCGTAATTGGGGTCGAAGTTCATCAGGCCCACCATGCCCAGGCCGAGCGTATAGGTATTCATGTGCAGGTGGGTGTTTTCGTCCGCCGCGGCCGGCACCTGGCCGACCTTGGAGAGGTCGTCGATGGACGAGTTGAGCGAGGCCAGGCCGCTATTGGAGCCGCCGTTGTACCAGTACAGCGCGATATCGGCCAGCGACTCCGGGCTCTGCGAACGGGTGTCCAGGCAGCCCTTGATCCGGCTGCAAAAGCGCGCCGTGCTCTCCACGTTGTCGTTGTTGTCGACGTTGGAGGCCGAATTGCCGTTCCAGTAGCCATCGGTGGTCACGAACACAAAGTTCTGCTGGCAGGGAAACTGCACCACATTGTTGCTCGCCGTCGCGTACATCTTGCCCACGTTATGCAGCGCTGGACGCATCGGCGTGCCGCCCGAACCACTCATGTCGTACAGGGTGCTGTACCAGTTCGAGCGGGCGGTTCCGGTGAAATCCTGTGGCAATTGTTCGAAGGTGCCGGCGACCGAAGCGGTCGCGAGCGAGACCAGGCCGACCCGGTAGTTGCCGTTCAGCGGCTGGAAGGCGCGCCCAAGCGCGCTCTTCATCATCTGGTTGCGCGTCTTGTAGTAGGCATACCAATTGGAGAAATTGGTCATTTCCTCGTCATAGGTGCAATTGCTGGCCAAGCTGACGCAATCGCTGCGGTTGCTATCCTTGGGATAGGTGGTCTGGCTCGGGACGATGTCGGTGCGCACGAAAATCGCCGAACCGGCCGACAGCGGCGTGGCCGTGACGGGCACGGTATTCTCGGCGGCGATGCTGGAATTGGTGGTGGTAAACACGATGCTGCCTTGCGAAGCGCTGCCGCCGGCGCCGGCGTTATTGCTCAGCGCGGCCATCGTGACGGCCATGCCGGTGGTGCCGGACGGGTCGACCAGGCACACCACCCCGGCCGGTTTGCCGGCGCAGGCATTGGTGATCGAATTCGGGGCGGCATAGGCATCGATGGCGCCGGAGGTGCCGATCTTGTTGGCGATGGCACTGGCCACCGAGCTGGCCGACTGCGACCTGGACAGGTTCAGCGAGGACGTCATGATGTTGGTGCCGCCCAGCCTGGTGCCGGAGGACAGCACCGGGGTGCTGGACGAGCTGGTGGTGCCGGTGACGGTGATGAAGGCCGTCGACGGCGCCACGACCACGGCGGAAATGCCCCAGCCGTTACGGCTGTTGTCGGGCACCACCGAGCATTGGCCGAGCGCCTTGCTGGTCGCGCCGGGTGTGCAATCGATCGGGATCACGGCCACCAGGTTGGTGCTCGACAGCGTGATGCCCCAGCTGCTGCAGCTGGGCACCGTGCCGCCGCTGGGCGACTTGACGCATGCCGTGTATTGCCGGGTCAGGCCGGTCTTGGCGACGATGGCGGCGGCGACCGCTTCGGCCACCGTCGCCTGCTTGGTGGAGGTATTGGTGCCGCTGCTGGCCGTCACGGCCGCATTGGTGATCACCACCGGTCCGTCCGCTTCGGCCACGCTGATGCTGAGAATGGTCGACGGTTTGGTGCTGGCCGTGGTGCCGATCGTGATGACGCCATAGGAACCGGCGGCGGTGCTGGCCGGGCTGGAATAGCGCGGATAAATGTAGGTGGGCGACAGGTATTTCGCCTGGCAGCTGGTCAGGCTGCGCGAATTGCACCAGCGCACCTTGGCCGCCACGGGATAGCCGGCCGGCGCGGCCGCGCCCGGCGTGACGCTCTGGCAGCTTGTCAGCGTGGCGTCGGTGCAGTACTCGGCGGCCAGGATGGTGTAGTAGTAGGGATTGGTGGTATACGACGTGGCCGAGCGGTAGGTATTGTCCGGGTAGGTGTACGTGGCCGAATTGAACACACAGGTGCCGCTGTTACACCATTTCAGGTCGGGAAAACCGTTCGTCATGTTGATGGTGCCGCCCGAAGCCATGTTCAGGCCGGTCGTATTGACGCCGTATCCGTCGCCGGTCACCGAGGTCCAGTTGCTGGTGTTGGACCGGGTCATGCTGGGATAGGTGCTGCCGTCGGCCCGCACGGGGGGCAGATAGGTGATGCGCGGGCTGTAATACTGGCGGTTGAAGTCCGTGCTCATGAAGGGCGGGTCGCCCGGCGAGCAGCTGCGCGTGCCGCCGGACAGCGTGGCGGCCGAGCGGCACAGCGAATCGTTGACGTAGTCGGGCGTGTAGGTTTGCGCCATGGACCCCGAGTTGTCGTACAAGACCATCAGATTCGGCTTGACCGTGCCGGTGCCGGTGATGTTCAGCAGCGGTACCTGGGCGATGCTGGTGGGGGCGCCCTGGGCGGCGCCGGCGAGCAGCGCGAGACTGAAAAGGAAAATGGGTTTCATACTTGCTCCAAGCGAGGATGGCGGCCTAGACGCCGATCAGGACGACGGTCTGGTTGACCACATTGCCGCCGCGCGGCCCGAAGATGCGTGCGGTGATGACGTAGTGCAGGCGCGGACTGCCGGCATAGACCGGCGCGTCCGAAGCCAGGCTGGCGCCGAGGGCGACGGCGGTGTTGCTGTTGGACGTATTTTCCGCGGTCTGCACGCAGCTGTTGCCGCTGGCGTCGTAGGCAATCGGCAGGGCGCACAGGCGGTGCACGATGTATTCGATCCTATTGCCCACTGGATCGACGACGGTTTGCGAACCGGTCCAGAATTCCGGGCTCGAGACGGACTGGGTGGTGTCGAGCGTGGCCTTGTAGCCGTTGGCCTCGTTGTCGGCATTCAAGAGCGTCTTGCTGTTCGCCGCGGTGGCGCTGAGCCACTGGAATGCGGTCACCACGCCCAGATCGGCGGCCCGGCTCATGGTGTCTTCATAGGCCAGATTGGTGCTGGTGAGGGCCGCCGAGTTGCTCGACTTGAACAGATAGATGCTGCTGACGAGCATCACGACCAGCATCATCAGCATGACCGGCAAGGCCAGGCCCTGCTGGTGTCGAAGGAGCGGTTTCATCATTAGGGCCTCCATGCCGAATTGCGCAAGGGAACGACGGTGTCGAACACGCGGTAGCGATAGCAGTGCCAGTCGACGCTGTCGCCCGTGACCGCGACATCGACCGTGACCGGGACGGCCGGCACGCCGACCGGCACTTCGTTGGTGAACAAAACCGGCTTGGCCGGGGTCGTGGCGCAGGCGGCGCCGGGGCTGGGCCGTTCGGGCGCCCGGCCGCGCGCGACCACGGCAATGCGCAGCGCAGTGATGCGCTGGTAATCGCCGGCATTGCCGATCACGCCATTGCCGTCGGCATCGATCATGGCCGCCGCCCACTGCGTGATCTGGGTCCCGGACGCGGGGGAAAAGGCATTCCCGACCCGCGTATCGAAACCGTACTGGGCCTTGATCGACACGATGTTGTCGACCACCGTCACCGGCGTGGTGCCGGCGCCGGTCATATTGGTCGAGCGCAGCTGCAGAAAACCGTTGGACAGCGACCAGGTGTGGAACTGCAGCTTGCTGGCCGGCCCCAGATTGAACAAACGCGCCTGGCCGGCCTTGTAGGATTCGGTCAATCCGGCCGCGTTGAAGCGACGCCCGCCGCCACTGCCGATTTCCAGAAACGGTTGGGGCGGGGCGGGCGCGGCGGCCGGATCGTTGGAAATCTGGGCCAGCGTGCATTTGGTTGCCGAGTCGGCCGCCTCCGGCGCCACCACGATCACATCGTCCGTGGCAAAGCCGTAGGGAACGCGGTCGACATCGAGCCGGGTGCCGCCGGCGACATTGGTCACCAGCCGCAGGCTGCCGGTGCCGCTGAGCGAAGTGCCGGCGTACAGGGTGATCTGGTCGGGCGCCGCGCCGTTGGACACGATGACGGCCCCCGCCAGCGGCTGGATGGCGACGCCGCCGCGGGTGGCCGGGGCCAGCGTGTAGCCGTCGCTGTCGGTAAATACCGTGTCGCAGCCGGACACGATGGGATCGTTCAAGCCCCAACCGGACTGGCCGGCGTCGGAGCTGATGGAAAACATGGCGAGCATGCCGTTTTGCATCGAATCGGAGCCGCCCAGGGTGTTCTGTTTGTTCTGCTCGGACTGCCCGACCATCCTGGTGGCGAACATCAGGGCGAGCAGGCTGATGACCACGCTGACCATGAGTTCGACCAGCGAAAAGCCGCCTTGCCGCCGCTGCCAGGTAGACCGGGAGATGGTAATCATGTCGATGGGGCCAGGTAAAAGGACACGTTGTGGGTATTGGGTTTGTCGTCCGCCTTGCGCTGCCAGACGATCGACAGGTCGACCCTGCTCTGGGAGCCGCCGGCGGTAGGCGTGACGGCGATGGTGATGGCGGCATTCGGAATCGCCGTGCGGGTCTCGCCGTACCATTTGCTCAGGCGCGCGCTGGGCGTGGCGCCGGCGGCCAGCGCGAAGTCGGCGAGGTTGGCGGTGTCGGTGCTCATGATGCCCACCAGCTCGTTGGTGGCCAGGGTGGCCTCGGCGCGCAGGCCGGCGTCGGACAGGGCCGAGATGGCGCGCGCCTGCATGCCGACCGCGCCGAACAGCCCGACGGCAAGGATGACGACGGCCAGCATCGCTTCGAGCAGCGCAATGCCGTGTTGGCGGCGGTTCAGGGTGGGCATAGTCGGGAGTCTCCTGCCGTCACGGTCGGATCGCATTTGGTGGTCAGGCCGGCCAGGGTCACGACCAGCGCGGCGGAAGGAAAGCTCCCGGTTTTCACCGGCGTCAGGGTCAGGCGCGACAGGCGCGGGTTGACGGTCTGGTCGACCCAGCCGAGCGGGGTGAAATAGATCTGGTCGGCGCCGTCCGGCGCGAACGCCAGGGTCAGTACGCCGGTGCCGGGCAGGCCGCTGGCCGAGCGCACCATCGACTTGAAACCGGCGGCGCCGGCCGGATCGTTGCTGGCCGGCGCCAGTGCCGTGGACCAGACGCCGGAGTTCTGATTGCAGGGCAGGGCCGGGGTGGGGAAGCAGACATCGATCTGCCAATCCATTTGCTGATTCCCGGCGTTCTCGCTCAGGATCAGGCGGCTCGCGCTGTTATACCTGAGAGCCTGCTGGCGCGCCTGGCGAAACCCGTCGGCGTAGAACTCGACGGCGTTGGCGGCGCGGTTGGCCGCCACCCAGTCCGACAGCAGCGGGGTGCCGATCGCCAGCAGCGTGGAGATGACGCACAGCGCCACGAACAGCTCCAGCAGCGTGAAGCCGGCGGACCAGGCTGCCCGCAGCGGTTTTACTGTGTACATTTTCCGCCCTTCGCATCGACCCAGCAGGTGGCGTTGGTGCTCCAGCCGGAAGGCACGGCGGTGGTGGCGCGGGTGCCCGATTGATCGATGGTGTACGCGAAGCCGGCGGCGTTGCCGATGCCGGTCGCCGTCACGGTGTAGGTGGTCGGGGTGGCATTGGACAGCGTAAACGTGAAGTTCACGGTGTTGGCGGGCATGCGGTCGAAACCGGCGAAGGTGCGGTTGGTCGGCCAGAACTGTTCCATCTGCGGCTGCACCGTCGACAGGCCGCTGAAGGCATCGGTCAAGCGCCCGCGCGTGACATAATCCTTGTAGCTTGGCAGTGCAACGGCCGTCAGGATACCGACGATGGCGATGACAACCATCAGTTCGATCAAGCTAAAGCCGCGTGCAATTGTTTTCATGGTGCTGGGATCTCCGTATTAGACAGTTGCAGTGTAGCAAGTGAAGCTGACATTTCCCTGAAGGAATACTGTCAAATCCTTGATGTGGCGCGGACACCACGCCCGGGCCGGCTGCCGGCGCGCCATTCTGTTTACACGGCAGCGGCAAGACTCGGTAAAATCGAGGGTTTTGTAAATTTTTGAAATCGAGGCCGCACAATGGCTGACAATATGGCCGACCAGACCGATCTTCCGATCGACCCCACAGACACCAGCGACAGCGCCGGCACGGCACGGCCGGCGGCGGTGATTGCGCGCGAAGTGCAGCGCCGCCGCACCTTCGGCATCATTTCCCACCCGGATGCGGGTAAAACCACGCTGACCGAAAAGCTGCTGCTGTTTTCCGGCGCGATCCAGCTGGCCGGCACGGTCAAGGCGCGCAAGAGCGGGCGCCACGCCACCTCCGACTGGATGGAAATCGAAAAGCAGCGCGGCATTTCGGTGGCCAGCTCGGTGATGCAGTTCGAATTTCGCGATCACATCATCAACCTGCTCGACACCCCGGGCCACCAGGACTTCTCGGAAGACACCTACCGGGTGCTGACGGCGGTCGACTCGGCCCTGATGGTGATCGACGCGGCCAAGGGCGTGGAGGCGCAGACCATCAAGCTGCTGGCGGTGTGCCGCATGCGCAACACGCCGATCGTCACCTTCATGAACAAGATGGACCGCGAAACGCGCGATCCGCTCGAACTGCTGGACGAGCTCGAATCGGTGCTCAAGATCGAATGCGCGCCTGTCACCTGGCCGATCGGCATGGGCAAGAACTTCCGCGGCGTGTACCACCTGCTGCGCGACGAAATCATGCTGTTCAAGGCCGGCGAGGAAAAGGCCGACGGCGCCTTCGAGATCGTCAAGGGCATCGACAATCCCAAGCTGGCCGAGATGTTCCCGCTCGAGATCGAGCAGCTCAAGATGGAAGTGGAACTGGTGCACGGCGCCTCGCATCCCTTCGACCTGGAGCGCTTCCTGTCGGGCGTGCAGACGCCGGTGTTCTTCGGTTCGGCCATCAACAACTTCGGCGTACGCGAGATCCTGTCGGCGCTGGTGGACTGGGCCCCGGCCCCGCGCCAGCGCGACGCCAGCGTGCGCGTGGTGGCGCCGACCGAACAGCCGTTCTCCGGATTCGTGTTCAAGATCCAGGCGAATATGGACCCGGCCCACCGCGACCGCATCGCCTTCCTGCGCGTGTGCTCGGGGCGCTTCGAGCGCGGCATGAAGGTCAAGCATCTGCGGCTGGGACGCGAGATCAAGGTGTCGTCGGTGGTCACGTTCATGGCGTCCTCGCGCGAGCAGGTCGAGGAAGCCTACGCGGGCGACATCATCGGCCTGCCCAACCACGGCAATATGCAGATCGGCGACAGCTTCTCGGAAGGCGAAATGCTGCAGTTCACCGGCATTCCCTACTTCGCGCCGGACTTTTTCCGCGCGGTACGCATCCGCAATCCGCTCAAGATCAAGCAGCTGCACAAGGGCTTGCAGCAGCTGGGCGAAGAAGGCGCGGTACAGGTGTTCAAGCCGGTGCAGGGCAGCGACCTGGTACTGGGCGCGGTCGGGGTGCTGCAGTTCGAGGTGGTGGCCAGCCGTCTGCTCAACGAATACGGCGTCGATGCCGTGTTCGAAGGCACCAGCATCAGCAGCGCGCGCTGGGTCAGCGGCGACGACAAGCGCGTGCTGGCCGACTTCGAAGCGGCGCTGGGACATAATGTGGCCTACGACGCGGCCGGCAACCTGGCCTACCTGGCCACGTCCAACGTCAACCTGCGCCTGACCGAGGAACGCTGGCCCAAGCTGACCTTCCACGCCACGCGCGAGCACGCCACCAGGCTGTGATCGTCGTCCTTGCGGAGTGAAGTGACCCCGGAAAGTTGGAGACCAACTTTTCGAGGGTTGTATGAGAAAGCATTCAGAACACTTCAAGCCCAGCGTGCTCGCGACGCGATTGCTCAGCAGGCGCCATTCGATGGGTTTCTAGCTAGCAGGCGCATCAACTTCGCGCGCCACGACCCAGGTCGCATCGATCCGTCCTTTTTTACCCATCCCCGACGAGCGCAGGCCGGCGCCCACAAATTGCAGGCCCACTTCCTCCATCTTTGGGCTTTCCGGGCACGGAGGTTCTATTCGATTGCAACCCGTTGACACCGGAGCTGTCCAAAGTTTGGTTAGGGACTATAGACATTACTTTTTATAGTTCGGTTACGTTTCTGATCCGCTAACCGACGAAGGCGGGTAACTACCTCGCCAACGAGCATTTGGCGCACGAAATTATTACCTGGCGCGGTGAAGGCCTACTGCAATGTTTTTTGTTCGCAATGTCTACTACGGGAGTCGATATGAAAATCGTCAGCTTTTCACTCGAAGCCGGTAACAAATATTACGGCAAAATCGATGGCCAGCGCTTTTATATCGGCGCTCGAGTCGCATACGACGGTGGAAAAGGACTCATCAATCTAACCGGCAAGGCGGCGTACAAATATGATCGTGCAGCGTTTCGCGGCAGGTTCGGATTTTGGGCTGATTTTATCCATCCGACCGCGATGGCCGAAGGCGGGCTATATCATACGCTAAATACCTACGACCGGGCTCACTTCACATTCTCCTTTCTACAGTTCGCGGCGCACGTGCCAAACGGAGATTTTGTGAAGTATTTACGAGAATTGCTCGGGTTGCCGTTGGCGGTCGAGTATTTTCCCGATATAACGCTACACGAGAAGCGTGTTTGCAAAATTACGGACACTGGCCTGCATCCACTAGAGTCAGACGACTCAACAGTGGCTTTGATCGACTACCTCAATCCCTCACTCAAAGAGATCGAGGACACCGAGGTCATACAGGCAGCGAAATTCATCCATTGGGCGCAAAGCGATCCGGCGCATCGCTTGGTGCAGATCGCAATCGGGGTTGCGAACTTCAAAGAGAAGATGTTTACATATGCGAAGCAATACAACCTGGATAAAACGGGTGATGTGACCTGTCTGCTAGTGGCCGATATTCGGCACCAAGGGCGGGCAAAAAGTCCGGAAATCGTCGCCGCGCTGAAGAGTAACAATCCATTCGAGTCGCTGCTCGCAATCGGTGAGCCGAAGTACCATGAACGGCTGCTGGTTCTCCGTCGCGAGATCAAGGCATTGCTATTGGACGGTACTCTAGGTCGCCACCAATACAGCTCAGCAGAAAAGGACTTCATCTCTAATGACCAACGGGCCGGGCCTGGCTAAGATAACAATCCTGCTCGCGTAGTGCAGACGAAAACGCGCCAAGAAAGGTCCGCGACGATGTGCTATCTGGTCCGCGTGATGCCGCGGTCCGCCTCTTTTGGTGACTGACCAGGTTCAAGCCATGCCTTTATACACAACTCAGGCGCCTTCCTCGCGTAGCGCCTGTATTGTCT